>NZ_CAWPNJ010000051.1:0-58815 GCF_963889195.1 Calothrix sp. FACHB-168 | reverse complement strand
CCGAGCGATCGCAACACGCTACGACAAACGTGCTACAAACTTTCTAGGTGCAATTTATCTGGCTGCTTCTGTCATTTGGCTCAATTGATGACACGCCCTAGAGCGATCGCACAATTAATTGACGATCCCCATTGGCAACTATCTTTAAGTCGCCAATTAGGGGATGATGGCGCACACTCCCTTAATAGTCGCCTCCGAGTACAGGAGTTGTTAGGCTATGACCCCATCAATGAGATTCAGCGACAGGTAAAAGAACATTGGGAATTTATGGGTGATTCTGCTGTGCGGGATTGGTTGGGATTCGCTGCATTTCAAATCCATTATGAGCTTCATGTTGTTGGGCCATTCCTGCTGCAAAGCCGAGTAGGTCGAATTAGCGACCCCAAAACCGCCAGCTATTTTGTAGACAGAATACTACCTGATGAAGCAGCTCATCGGTTAGCGGTCATTGATTGGTGGAAGCAAATTTATGATAAAGCATCAGCAAATGAGCGAGCCGAACTAGCTCAACGACTGTTAGAGCGAGATGAAGAGATTCAGCAAAGACGCACGAACTATCTTATAGACCATTGGGATACTGCTCATAAAGCCAAGGGTATTACCGGAGTTGATGGTATTAACGCTGTTTACGACGGTTGGCGCAGAGAAGTTCTCGCTTATCTCCTGGATACTCCCGTTGAGCAACTACCAAAACTTTTGAGCGTGAGCCAATGAATTTTAGATTACGGAAAAATAAACCGCAGAGGACGCAGAGTCCACAGAGGAATAAGAGTTTGAGCGGTTTTGTGCGTAAGTCCTATGAAATTTTGGATTAACAAAGAATCTAAAATCGGGGACTTATTATTAATTTCCCATGCCCAATGCCCCATGCCCAATGCCCTATATATAAAACCATGACTCAAATTGAAGAAAAAGTTATCGATTCTACCTTGCAGTTTTCGGCTGCTGTTACGCCTAACTCGCCGGAATTGCAAACCCTATTAGACTATATCGCTCTGGGTGCAAGTGAACGCGATCGCGATCGCATTTTGCCTTTTGATATTATCGACCTCATCCGCAGTTCCCGGTTGGGTGCATTGCGAATCCCCGTTGCAGAAGGTGGTGCTGGTAGTTCAGTGCGGGAGCTATTAGAGGTTGTGATTCGCTTGGGTGATGCCGATCCTAACGTCGCTCACATTGTGCGAAATCACTTCTCCGTCACAGAAAGAATATTGCGTTCTCAGCGCAGCGAAAGGAATCGTCGCTGGCTCAAAGCTGTCGTCGATGGCGCAATTATTGGACTGGCGGCGACAGAACTAGAAGCCAAACGCTCTGGTGGCGGTCAAGTCGTGAATACAAAATTAACACCCGATGGCAATGGCTATCGTCTCAATGGTAAGAAGTATTACAGCACTGGCAGTATTTATGCAGACTTAATTTTCGTGCGGGTGTTAGCAGCAGATGAAACGAATGCCTTCATCCTCATTCCGCTCAACCGCGAGGGAATAGAGCTTGTAGACGACTGGGACGGTTTCGGACAAAGGCTAACAGGTACAGGCACAACTACCTTCACCAATGTTCGTGTCGAAGCAGATGAAGTCATCTTAGAGACAGATACAGATAGAGACAACTTACCTTACAACATCGTCCCGCAAATAGGGGTACAACCGGATACGTGCAAAATGGGACACGTTGTAAAGTTATGTAAACAAAAACTCTACAACCCTTACCAGAACTACCTTCAAAATTTATCAAGCCAAAACTAAGAGATTGTCATCATCCAACAAATTCGGCACAGTCTCCATATCAATCAAGTAATCGCCAAAACGCTTAATATGACTTGTCATATAAGGACTCAACGCCGCCACATCTTCACGAGTAATCAAATAACCAGACTTCAGCAAATCCCGCAAAATCTCAGTCAAATCCACAACATTGTGGAAGATCACAGCATTAGCAACCAAATCATTATATTTAATAATCTTCTCCTGCTCGATTGGGTCATTATTAGCAATAACCCCAAAACCACCGAAGAAAAACCACTTTGAGAAACCGTTATAAGACTCAACAATATTCGTTGCCGCAGTAATCTGTTGTCGTAACTTCATATCCGAAATATATTGCAACAGAAATACCGTCCTAATTACCCGTCCTAACTCCTGAAAAGCCTGGTATAATCTGTTTTTGCGACTATAGTTACCCAGTTTTCGTAACAGCACCGCACTGGAAATCTTGCCAGTTTGAATCGAAAGTACAACCTGTAAAATATCTTGCCAATGGGTTTGAATTTTCTCCCAATCAATCGCATCCTTGAACAAAGAATCAATATGCTTGTAAACCGTATCATTATCTGGGCGAAAGAAATTTAAATCCTTCCAATTCCGAATCCGGGGCATTAACTTAATCCCCAACATATGTGACAGAGCAAATACAGGCGTTGACTGTCCCTGAGTATCTGCGTGAATCGTATGAGGCTGAATATCAGAAAGATTTTTCAACAAACCCTCAATAATGTAAACAGCCTCCCAAGTTCCGCAGGAAATAAAATGGCTAAACAAAGCCACATAGGTATCGGAAACATGGTGGTAAGCAATTCCTCCGTAACCACCATAGCGGATATGATACTCAGACAGCAGATTCTCTTCATAGAGTTTCGTACTTAGTCCCATCAGCCGCCGCCGTTGTCCCGTCACCCCAAATGCTCGGAAGCTTTAAAACATTGTAGCGATTAATAATATCCACAAGCGCTGCATTCAGTTTATCCACACTCACATGACGGCGATTAACAAACGATATTTCCTTACTTGTGACAATACCCCGCATATGTCTTGCAGCTTGAGTCGGCCCCAAATTACAACCATAGGTGAAACTAGTCAACAAATAACGTTCCGTCGCCCGTTCTAACTTCGGGTCGCTGCCGCTCATCGGCCCAAAATGGCGTGTAAAATTAGTCCAATAATCAACATTCCGCAGAATATCAATCAAATTACGTTCACCAAACCTTTGTTCCACAGCCTCAAGTAAAGTCTTAGCTGATGGACTCAAATCATGACGCACAGATTTTTTTAATACAGGTTCACCCAAATCATTAATCACAAGTTGACGATTATCTGGATAACCAGCATCCACTTTAAAAGCCGTATCAGTTAACAAAGACTTGAGTTGTTCAACAAAATCAACTGCATTATTAGCAAAACCTAAATCTCCACAATACTGGTCAATCAGTGGTAAACATTCTGACCAAGGCAACAACTGTTCTCGATGGTCAGCGTAATTCTCACTTCCCTTGACGCAAATATCCCCCGACCTCAATTCAGCCGCTAGGTAGTAAAAAACACAAACTTCCAGATGGCGACGCACAATTTTAGTTTTGTTTCCCTGTTCAACGAATAAAAGTTTCTGCCATTGAGGAGAAGCAAAATCTAAATCAATAGTATTATTAAAGAATTGACCCCGCCGTGACTGATTTTCTAAAATAAAATTCAATGCCTCCACTACACTTTGTTCGTTGGTAGTAGATGAAAAATTCAAAGCACCTAGCAACCGGAAAAAAGTACTGCGGTGACTTTTATAAAATTGCCACAATAGGGGGAAATAATTATTTCCCTTATAGGCATTTATTGCTTCACATTCACTTAAGAGTTTTTCAGCACCACCAGATGGAATGAGTATTTGATTAACTTGCTCTACCTTATCAATTTTATCGACCTTAACGACAGCCCCAACTTCTGACGGGTCATCAACCAATACTTGTAGAACATTAGTGAAAACTCCCAGTAACTTCTCAACGCTTTCTTGATATCTTTGTTTGATAAGTTCTAACTCTTTCTTAGCATTATTATGAATTAACTGCATTTTTTTGAGAAACATTTCAACCAAGTTATCTCGCGTTATCACGCTGGCCGAGTAAATCAGGCATAATATTAGAGTAATTCGTTTTGGTAAATTGAACTCTTTGATTTCACTCGCATCTAATGCTCTCGCTTCGGCAGCAAAGTGTTGAATCTTAGCTGCTGTCATATCAGCAAGGAGTGGTTTAATATCTCCCAAAGAATCAAGCCAGATTGAATGTACAATTAAATCATTGAGGTGATTGCGGGTCGGGCGTTTAGGAAGTTGCTTGAGATTATTGTAGAGACTTCTATATTCTACTGGATGATTATCTAAAAGGTCGAGTAGGCGTTGTTGATAATCATTACTTAGGCGACTAAGTACCAATTTAAATAGATTTTGATTGACTACATTCCTAACTCGGCGTACTAATCTATTTAATGTGTTAAATCCTGGCAACTCATATCTATTTTTAATCAGTTCGGCAATAGCTACATTCATTAAATCAGCAGGATTATCCATCACCTGGGCTGATTCATTCACCGCAGCTACCGCTAAATGTAGCGCAGTTTGATTAAAAGATTTAACTTGAAGATATTCGCGGATAGCTGTTCGATGTCGATACATTGTTTTGTTATTTTCATAACCCAAAAAAATATCAAGAGCCAATTTTAAATGACTGCGAATATGGTTAATGATTTTCAGTGGGATATCTGCAATCGATGGAAAATAACCCAGTCTTTGGAATGATTTTAAGATGACGAGCAGGCTCAAAATATTACTTTCACCTTTCGTCGTATTGTAAGCGAAAGCAATTTCAGATTTAGTTGGAGTATAAATCTCAGTAAGTTCTTTGGTGGTAAATTGGCGTTTGAATCTAGGATAAGCGGTACGTTCAATTGATGTCACGCTGGTATTGATGGATTGTCCATACTGGTATTGCTTTTATAGATATAAAACAAAATCTTCACTTTTTCTTGGTTCGAGAGTTTTTTCTCAAAGCAAGTTCTCTTTTACTACCAATTTCAACAATCGTATTTTTGTAATAAAAGCCGCAATAAGGACAATAGGAATGCTTGAAAGTTGTCACTGACTTGCTGCATTTGAGACAGTGATCAACAAGCTCAAACCCACACATAAAGCAGTACAATGACCTGATATCGTTCCAAATCGGTTCTGTGGGTGTCCCTGGAGTCCAGCATTGGGGACAAAATTTAGTACTGGTAAATGGTTGCTGTATTCCCTCATCGCTACAAATTCCTTCTAAGTACTCAATTGGTATCGATAAAGCCCTAGCTAGCCCCCGACGGGTTTTGTGATTTAATCTCGTCGTGATCCCCCGTTCTATTTTTCCGTATGTATGCAGGTGAATACCAGCCTGATGAGCTAACTGATTTTGACTCATCTTTAATTCCACGCGCAACCGCTTAATGTAGTCGCCAAGAGGTGACTGTGGCATGGGTGTATTCAAAGTATCCATCAAGAATCATCATTATTATCCTAAAAAAGATATATTAAATAATGATTGTTTGTCTCGATAGAAATTACATAACTTGGAGATAAATTGACTGTTACTTTAGCCACTGTTATTACGGAGTTTTTGTCTCGTCCGGATTTAGCTAAAAGTACCAGACGTACTTATGAATTGGTGTTGAAACCAATACTTGGAGAATACGGAATTTGGGCGATTGAAATTATCGGTAAGCAGACTTTAATGGAGTATTTAAGAAGTTTGGATGATTGCAGCTATACAACTCATCGCAAGTACCAAGCTATACTACAAAGTTTGTTTAATTTCGCTGTGGAGCAAGGTTATATTAAGTTTAATCCCATTAGTGGTTTAAAACAGCGTCAACCAAATCCTGATAGAGGAGAACATAAAACTGATTCTCTAGTGCGATATTTAACACCTGAACAGTTAAATATCCTTTATGATTCTGTTAAATCTGACCTACGTATGAATGCTATAGTGCATCTTCTACATCGCTCAGGTTGCCGTATATCAGAGCTTTTAGCGTTAAATATACATGATGTTAACCAAGACTTATATAAATTTCAAGTAGTTGGTAAAGGTAACAAACAGCGTTGTTGCTATTTTAGTCATGGGGCTGCCGAGGCATTAAGTAAATATATCAAATATGAGCGCCACAATACCGTAGATGCACTCTTCACAGCACAACAGCCAGTGACTAAAGTTGTTAGTAGAATTAGCTATCGCACTGTGCATGAATATTGGCGAGAGTTAATAAGTGTATATCCGGAGTTAGTTGGAGTCAGAATCCACGATTTACGGCATACTTTTGCTACTGAGCGTGTTGGGCTAATGGGTATTGAGGAATTACGGGCACTGATGGGTCATGAAAATATTCAAACAACTCTACGTTACCAAAAAGTTACGTCATCTAGGGCCCAAGAAGTTGCGCGTCAGGCTCTAAAAAGTTTAACTTAAATTCTTAAGAGTTTATATTTTGACAATGCTTTTTACTATAAAGAGTGAAATTATTATGCTAATATTCAGCACGAGTTTTTACACAAAATAATCATATTTTTGCTGGTAGTTGAAGAGAAGACACTATACTCTGCGTCAAGAGAGTGAGTTTTGGGAAAAACTCACTCATAAAGTTTGCATTATTGCAAGTATATTAACAAAACTTTGCATCGTGTCCCATTTTACACGTATCCCGGTTGTACCCCAACTATCCCACAATCCTTTGACCACTTCTACAAACTCTTCCGCCCGTTCATAACGCAGGCTGTGATCTGGGTGATGTTCCAGTCCAAAATTAGCGGCGGCGTTATCATTACCTGTGGTAACTACATTCCAACCGGCGCGTCCTTTACTCAAGTAATCTAGAGAAGCAAACTTCCGTGCTAGGGTGTAGGGTTCTTCGTATGTAGTTGAGGCGGTAGCGATGAAACCGATGTTTTGAGTGACTGAAGATAAAGCAGAGAAGAGTGTAACAGGCTCGAAATGGGCGATTTTACCATTACGACACTGATTTTCGCCACCGTTCCCCCAAACTCCTGGGCTATCTGCAAGAAAGACTGCATCAAATAACCCTCGTTGGGCTGTTTGGGTAATTTCTTTGTAATGCTCGAAATTCAACCCTGCATCTATTTGGGTGTCAGGGTGTCGCCATGCAGAGATATGATGTCCAGTGGCTTGAATAAATGCACCTAACCGAAACTGACGTTTTTTACTCATCGACTTTGTTCTCTTCTTCAATAATACGGTTCGCTAATAGCGATCGCTTTTCTCACAACATCAGTCATCATTTGACTGCTGCTAAAAAACTTTGGCTGATTCCTAACTGCTCAAAACTCATTGCTTGACTTGATAACCTGACACATCTTGGTCAAACCCTTATCAATAGCTAGTAAGTGACTTATGAAAAGACGAAAGTTTAAGCTTTCCACTACTGACATACGCCCAAAAAATAATTGTATCTGGATGGCAGATTTATAAAATCCTTTGACTGTAAGGCTTTGAGGTAATCATGTCTGGTACAGGCATTCACCTATAACTGGACAATCAAGATACAGCTTACACAATCCATCCAAAAAAAGATGTGCTGGCAAACACAAGTATATGATATACGAATTATTAGGTTATCAAACATTAAATATTGCAAAGTATCTGGTTAGGGGCTAGGAACTAGGGAAGGTAGGGCGTAGGGTGTCGCAGAGAAACCATCGCCCGCAACAAGGATATTAAAGCTATTTGCAGGTAAATAAACCACGCTGTAGGGGCACGGCACCAGTAAAATTATTGCATGTACCAAAAGATTGTCGGTGCCGTGCCCCTACTACGACAGATGTGCTTTAAATAGGTGAAAACTGCTGTAAAAAAGTTATTTGCTGGCTAGCTTTTCATACAGAGATTTAACAAGATGAACGATAAATTTATGCTGGCTGCTTTAGCTCAAAGCAAAACAGCTTTACCAGAATGCTTACCAAACCCACCAGTAGGTTGTGTCATAGTCCATGCTGGCGAGATAGTAGCAGTAGGATATACCCATTCACCAGGAAAGCATCATGCTGAGGCTGATGCACTTACTTACATTCAAGGTCAAGATTTAGCGTTTTTGCAAATGTACGTCACTCTTGAACCTTGTTCTTTTCAAGGACGCACACCTTCTTGTGCTTTGGCGATCGCAAAAGATCCACGCATTCAAGAAATATATGTCTCGCTAGTCGATCCAGATCCGCGCAATAACGGTAAAGGATTAGATATTCTCAAAGCAGCAGGGAAAACGGTTCATGTCGGTTTGTGTGCCGAGGAAGTGAATCATTTTCTGGAAAAATATCTATTCAAGGGTTTGGAACTGTAACAGAACTTCGTAATCTTTGCCAAATAATAAATAATTCTGAGTGATGTTTTCCATCACTCAGAACTTGATTGAGGACAAGGAATCAGTGTAAATTCTAGGGGAGTATTGTACTAAGCGCCGGAGCGATCGCTTGTAGAATTTGGCGGTTGTTCTTGACTTCTGCGACAACTAACTAAGTTATCTTGCGGGGAATTATTAGCTGCAAATACATCTACTACTGGGAACAATGTCATCATAGATGCTGCAATTAACAAAATTGCATATTTCATGGATTTTTCCTGATTTGGTATTAGGTTACTTTCTCATCTCCAGTAGCTACTGGTAAATCTTTCTGGGCGCTATATTCTGTCCAAGAACCCTCATAAATCCTGACTTTTGGATAACCCAAAAGATGCTTTAAGACTACATATTGTAATGTTGCTTCTCGTCCGGTGCTACAAGAAACAATAATATCATTTTTGGGGTCAATCTTTTTATCAGCGAGAATCTTCTTAATCTCGTCTAATGACTTTAATTTGTGAGGATTCTGAGCATCCATAAATGTTACCCAAGGAATATTCCGCGCTCCTGGAATATGTCCGTTACGTATCCAAATATTTTCTTCACCTCGGAATAATTTTTCAGGACGAGGATCGATAAATGTCACTCCTGGCTTACCAATCAGTTTTTTCACATCATTTAAACTAACGCGAACTGAAGGGTTATCTTTGACTGTGAATTTACCAACTTTGTACTGCGGAAATTCTTTGGTGACATCTTTTGCAGCTTTATAACCTGTATAGCCACCGTCTAAGACAGCGATATCTTTTAATCCAGAACGTTCTAGTAAATAAGCAACCATTGTTGCGCCTAAAACATCTCTACCATCTGAATATACAAGCACGCGGCTATTATTTGTTAATCCTGAATTGGCAAAGATTTGTCCTAACTTTTCGTTATTCCAATACTGTACTGGTAAACCTTCTCTGGGGCCGCGAAAAGCAGTATCAGCGATATTTACAGCACCAGATAAATGTCCCTCTATATAGTCGAGAGGAAAATTCCTGACATCTAAAATTCGTAAATTTTTATCTTGAGAATTTTCTGCCAGCCAATTAGGCGAAACAAACTGAATTTTAGCGCTAGGGTTGGCTGAAAATGCTGATAATGGTAATAAAGGAATCAAAAATGCCGCAAAAAATATTGCTAATACAGCAAAAATTTTCGGCTTAAGCTTGGTTTTTTTTAACCTGGACAAGAAATATTTTAAACTCATGTTCGCACTCCCTAAATATCTCACACAAATATTGTGTAATTCTGCAAAATAATTTCTAGTGCATCCTTGATTACAGGCTGCACAAAATCATTTTTATTTGCCTTCGCAAATAAAATACTGTAAATTTATCGATTAAACGTACTTAATATAAATTAGCATCTCATGTCCAGCAAAAGAACACAAGTAATGGAAATTGCCAAAATGACACTTTATCTATCAATATTTTGTATTTTCAGCATAGATTTAACCAATGATAGTTGATTAGTCATGCGTTTCGTGACAACACACCCTACAGGTGAAATAAAGTAAATATGGTGAAATTAGTAATGTTTGATATTGATGGTACTCTGACTGAATCCAATCACTTGGATAATGAATCATATTTACAGGCTTTGTCGGAAGTATTTGCTGTCTCGGAAGTATCAAGCGACTGGGCATCATATACTCATGTAACAGATGCTTGCATTTTGAAAGAAGTTTGTCAGAGTAAACTTGCTAGCATTCCTACATCGAGAGAGGTTGAAGTATTTCAACAGCGTTTTTTAGAATTACTCGTTGATGGCGCACAAGCAAGTGATGGAGTCAAGGCGATACCAGGTGCATTTGATATGTTGCAAAGGCTACTTTTGTCTGATGACTATCAGGTAGCCTATGCGGGAGGCGGTTGGGCTGCATCAGCGATATTCAAGTTAAAATCTGCTCATCTAACACCCCCAGGAGACTCCCGCCGAACCCGAAGTTTGGCGGTGAGAGGAATGGGGTGAGCGACGAGTGAGTAATTAAACTTTGGTGCATAGCGAGTTGTAAGTATTTCACAGATTTAATGGTAAAATGTGAGGCGTGGAAAAAGCCTACCGTTACAGAGTGTATCCAACTGCCGAGCAAGAACAGATATTGCGCCGGACAATTGGCTGTGTGCGACTGGTTTTTAACCGAGCCTTGGCAGCGAGAACCGAAGCTTGGTATGAGAAACAAGAGCGAGTAGATTACGCTCAAACCTCCACCATGTTGACGCAGTGGAAAAAACTCGAAGACCTCCAGTTTCTCAACGAGGTGAGTTGTGTACCATTGCAACAAGGCTTGAGACATCTGCAAACTGCTTTCACTAATTTCTTTGCGGGTAGGGCGAAATACCCCAACTTTAAAACCAAACGCAGTGGCGGTAGTGCAGAGTTTACCAAGTCTGCTTTCCGTTGGAAGGATGGACAAGTCTATTTGGCTAAGTGTTCTGAACCACTGCCAATTAAATGGTCTAGGCAACTGCCAAAGGGATGCGAACCTAGCACCATCACAGTTAGACTTGAACCCTCTGGGCGTTGGTTTGTCAGCCTGAGAATTAATGATCCGTCTGACGAAACTTTGCATCCAGTTGATAGTGCTGTGGGGTTGGATGTTGGGGTGAGCAGTCTTGTTACCCTGAGTACGGGTGAAAAAATTGCTAATCCCAAAGCGTTTGACAAACACTATCAAAAGTTGAGGAAAGCGCAGAAGTCCTTGAGTCGTAAACAGAAAGCCTCTCGCAACCGAGATAAAGCTAGGCTCAAAGTTGCTCGTATTCAAGCTAAAATCTCTGATGCAAGAATTGACCATCTGCATCAACTGACAACTCAACTGATTCGTGAAAACCAAACGATAGTAGTTGAGGATTTGGCAGTTAAGAATATGGTCAAGAATCCAAAACTTGCTCGTGCTATCAGCGATGCTGCATGGGGCGAGTTGGTGAGGCAACTGGAATATAAAGCTCTTTGGTATGGTCGAACCTTGGTAAAAATTGACCGATGGTTTCCCAGTAGTAAACGCTGTGGGCATTGCGGTCACGTTGTTGAAAAGTTGCCGTTGAATATCCGAGAGTGGGATTGCCCCAACTGCGGGACACGCCACGACCGGGATATCAATGCAGCTAAAAATATTTTGGCCGTGGGACACACGGTGACAGTCTGTGGAGCGAGTGTAAGACCTGATAACCATAGTGTTAAAGGGCAACTACGAAAAACCCGTAAGGGAAGGAAACAGAAACCTAAGTCGTGAGTCTTAGGAATCCCCCGCTACACCCGCTCATAGTTAGCGGTGGGAGGATGTCAAGTAAAGCTACACTGGCTGGATTGGGTAAAGCGATCGCAGCAACAACGTTATAAAATCCTTGCAGTTGCAGTAACTTCAATAGCGCTGTATACAAGGCTTTGGCAATTCCTTGGCGGCGATATTTTTCACCGACGTATACGGAAGATTCTACAGACCATTGATACGCTGCACGGGTACGATAAGGACTAGCATAAGCATAGCCGACAATCTCACCATTAATTTCGCAAACTAACCAAGGCATCTGCTGTTGGTAGCTCTCGATCCTCTGTTGAAACTCAACTTCGCTTGGTGGTTCTAACTCAAAAGAAATCGTCGTTTCGCGGACAATTGGCGTATAAATTGCCAGCATTTGTGATGCATCTTGTTTATCGGCTAGTCTAAGTCTCGTTTTCACTGTGATTGAACACTTGCTTTCTCAGAACAATTTGTGATAGTTTTCTGTTTAGAGCTAAAGTACGGTATTTCAATCAATTTACCGTATTTTATTTCATAACTCAATCTCCAAACCCATGCTGAACAAAAAGTACTGGTTGCGAAATACGCGCATCAGTACTTATTGCGCAGCATTTTGGAATTAAGCTTCCATGCAAATACAAACTGTTGGTATTTTAAGTCCTGGTGACATGGGACAGGCGATCGCATCTGTACTCAATCGTCATGGATTAAAGACAATTGCGGCTTTAGAGGAAAGGAGCGATCGCACTCGACAATTAGCAACCGCCGCTAATGTTGAAGATGTCGGTTCAATTAAACAACTGGTAATTGAATCAGATATTGTGCTATCAGTTCTAGTTCCCGCAGCCGCCACTGAAGCTGCAAGCCAAGTAGCTGAGGTAATAGGTAATGTTGGTAAGAATATTTTATATGTTGATGCCAATGCCATATCACCCCAGAAAGTCAAAAATATTGCCCAAATCATCGAATCACAGGGTGGACAATTTGTCGATGCATCAATAATTGGCCCACCTCCACGAGTTCCCAATCGTACCCGCATCTATGCATCAGGAAAACAGGCTGTAGAACTCCAACAACTGCGCGATTATGGCTTAGATATCAGGGTAATTGGCGATGAAATTGGTAAAGCTTCTGGGTTAAAGATGTCCTACGCAGCCCTCACAAAAGGATTGACAGCAATTGGCACAGAATTACTAATTGCTGCCCATCGCCTCAACTTAGATCAAGAATTGTGGGATGAAATAACGACTAGCCAACCAGAACTAGCAAAAATACTGACTCGTTCTCTGCCATCCATGACACCAAAAGCACATCGATGGATTGGAGAAATGGAAGAGATTGCAGATACATTTCAAGCCTTAGATTTAACCGAGAAGATTTTTCAAGGCGCAGCTGATGTTTACCGCCTAGTCAAAGAAACCTCTTTAGGTAGAGAAACACCAGAAGAAAGCGATCGCGATCGCTCATTATCAGATATAGTTACCACCCTGTCCCAAGAATCTTTAAAGAGTCAATAGTCAACCGTCAACAGTTTAGTTGTCCCCCTTCCTATGAGTAAAATACGTGCCGTTGTAGTCGATCCTTCTGTAGCTGGGCGTTTAGTACTGCGTGATGTCGATGCACCTACCCCAGCGCCTAACGAAGCTGTGATTCGCGTAGCAGCCATTTCCTTGAATCGGGGAGAAATTAGACGTTCAACCACCGCAGAAGCAGGCTGGCGGCCTGGTTGGGATTTGGCGGGTGTGGTAGAAACCCCGGCTGCTGATGGTTCCGGCCCGGTTGTCGGCACAAGGGTTGTCGCTTTACTGCGGGGTGGCGCTTGGGGAGAATTGGTTTCAGTTCCAACTCACTCACTAGCAGAATTGCCACCCTCAGTATCTTTTGCGCAAGCTGCCACATTACCAGTAGCCGGGTTAACTGCCTACCATGCTCTACTCAAAGGCGGTTCAGTTTTAGGACGCTCAGTATTAATTACAGGTGCATCTGGTGGTGTAGGATACTTTGCAATTCAACTAGCAAAACTTAGTGGCGCAAAGGTAGTGGCGCATATTCGCCGCCCAGAGTTTGAGTCTTTCGTGAAAAATGCTGGTGCTGATTCTGTAATTATTGGTGAAAGTATTGCCGCAAATGATGAATCTGCTCCCTATCACCTAATTGTTGAGTCAGTAGGTGGTAAAACATTAGGCACAGCTTTGAGTTTGTTGTCAAAGGACGGTACTGTTGTGCTGTTTGGTGTATCAGCAGGTGCAGAAGTAACATTCAACGCCCAGCAATTTTTTGCTACAGGTGGCGCAAGTTTGTACGGTTTAATATTATTCCACGAACTACAACGAGAATCAGCTGCCATCGGACTTCAAAGACTTTTACGTTTAGTAGAAACCGAACAATTACGTCCTCACATTGATATTGAAGGTGATTGGACACAAATAGCCGATGTTGCCCAGAAATTATTAGATAGAACCTACCCAGGCAAGGCAGTATTAAACATTTCTAATTAAATCTTTCCAGTCATTAAAAATAGCCAATAAATTTTTCAACAGTCAACAATTCAGGTGATCTGTAGGGGCGGGTTCACCCATATTCGGGTTATAAAAGCGAAGATATTTGTAAACCCGCCCGTACCGCATTCAACAGTCAACAGTCAACAGTCAACAGTCAACAGTCAACAGTCAACAGTCAACAGTCAACAGTCAACAATCAACAATCAACCCCTATCAAATTTTCGCGATTAATGAATAAATTCAATTTAGTAATTTTTGATGGCGATGGTGTGCTTGTAGATAGTGAAATCATCGCCAATGTTATTTTGTTGGATATGCTCAATGAAATCGGCTTATATCTAACTTTAGAAGATGTGTTCGATATTTGTGCTGGTAAATCTACTGCTATTTGTCTAGAAACTATTCAAGATATTCTCGGTCAACCTTTACCAAGTAAGTTTGCTACTGAATTTGAACAACGCACAATGCAAGCTTTTATAAAACACCTCAAACCAGTGCAAGGAATACATGATGTTTTAAGTAAACTTAATCTTTCTTTTTGTGTAGCCTCAAATAGTAGCCATCAATGGCTCAGACAAGCTTTATTAAAAACAGATTTATTCAGTTACTTTGCTGGAAAAATCTTTACTGCTACAGGAATTATACGTAGTAAACCCTATCCAGACGTATTTTTATATGCAGCCGAAACGATGGGTTTTTCTCCAGAAGAATGCCTGGTAATTGAAGATACGCCAACTGGCGTGATGGCTGGAGTAAATGCGGGTATGACTGTATTTGGTTATTCAGAGTTAACGAAACCAAAAAAACTCAGAGAAGCTGGTGCATCTGTTGTATTTAATGATATGAGATTATTACCAAAATTGCTGGAGCAGGAAAATAATTATCTTCTTAGTAGTGCTATTGCTATTTAGGCAGATGGCAGATGGCAGATGGCAGAAGGGAAGAAAAGTATTATGTAGGATGGGTAATGCTTACTTTCAGTTATTTTGATAAAGGGAATTGAAGGCGCGATCGCTATTCTATAAACATCATTCTCTTGGGTACTTGATTATTTAATATACATCTGATATGTATGGCAATTATTACAAAACACAAAAAATCTATCGACTTTACGTATATTATTAAATATCATTAACCAAGTCACAAAAATATCGAAGGTAAGAAAGACTAAGTAAGTCGGCAATAATAAACCAAACTATGTCACGCAATATAAACATTGTCGAAACTCTTACCAATGACAAATGACAAATGACATTAATTGTGCCGACCTACTTAATTTATCCGTAAATATTCAAAACACAAATATCTAGGAATTCATCTCATGAGCTTAGATCTACAACTATCAGGTAAAACAGCAATTGTCACAGGCGGTAGTGCGGGTATTGGTTTAGCGATCGCCAAGTCACTCTATAGTGAAGGTGTGAATGTAGTCATTGCCGCTCGTAACCCAGAACGGCTAGAGAATGCAGTTAGTGCTATCCAATCCCTACCCACAACAGGGGCGAAAGTCATTTCTATCAGTGCCGATTTAACTCAAGCCGAGAGTGTGGAGCGAGTAGTTTCCACTACATTACAGCAGTTTGGTCAAATTGATATTTTAGTCAATAATGCTGGATCAGCCCGTGCTGGGTCGTTCCTCGACTTGAGCGATGATGTATTTCTAGATGCTTGGAACTTAAAATTATTAGGCTATATTCGCCTAGTTAAAGCCGTTGTTCCCCATCAAAAGAGTCGAGGGGATGGACGAATTGTCAATATCATCGGTGGTGCAGGTAGGACACCCCGCCCTAGCTTCCTTCCAGGTGGGACAACCAACGCCGCCTTGCTCAACTTTACAAGAGGAATTTCTAAAGAATTAGCCGAGTACAACATTCGGATTAATGCCATTTCCCCTGGTGCGACTGCTACCGAAAGAGCCGAACGTTTAGCAGAACAAAACGCCCAAGCGCGAGGGATTACAGTTGAACAAGCAAAAGCAGAAACCCTACAAGGAATTCCTCTCAAAAGAATTGCCCAACCAGAAGAAATTGCCGCATTAACCCTATTTTTAGTCTCCGATCTCGCTGCTTCAATTACAGGCGCAGAGATTCTTGTTGATGGGGGAAGTACGCCGGGAGTGTAGGGTATTGGGCATTGGGCATTGGGCAAAAGTCGAATAGAATTCTTAATTTTGAATTGTTTGTCCTCCTTCTCTTCCTTCTCTTAGCTAATATCTCAAACGCATTTCCAGAGATCATAATGACCACAAAGAAGAAACAATTAAGACTGGGTGCATTCTTACCAGACGCAGGCCATCACGTTGCAGCTTGGCGACATCCCCAAGCCCAAGCAGACGGAGGGCTGAATATTCAGCATTACACCCAGCTAGCACAGACAGCCGAACGGGGTAAATTTGATATGGTATTCCTCGCAGATGGTTTAGCCGTCTGGGATCGAGGACAGGGTAGAGAAGCTTTTAGCCGTTCGGGACAATTTAGCGTCCATTTTGAACCGCTCACTTTATTGTCAGCTTTGTCTGTGGTGACAAAGCAAATCGGGTTAGTAGCAACTGCATCAACTACCTATGAAGAACCTTTTCACCTCGCCCGTAAGTTTGCATCGCTAGATTATCTCAGTGGTGGGCGTGCTGGCTGGAATGTCGTCACCTCTTCTGCCGAAGCCGCAGCCAAGAACTTTAACCAGGAAGAACATTTAGAACATGCACTGCGCTACGAGAGAGCCACAGAATTTTTAGAAGTTGTCACCAAGCTTTGGGATAGTTGGGAAGACGATGCTTTGATTCGCGACAAAGAATCAGGCCTGTATTTCCATCCTGATAAATTGCACATCCCCAACCATAAAGGTAAACATTTCTCAGTGCGCGGCCCGTTGAATGTCGCCCGCCCCATCCAAGGATATCCGGTGATTGTGCAAGCTGGTTCTTCGGAAGCTGGGCAAGAACTGGCTGCACGCACAGCAGAAGTGATATTTACCAAAGACCTGGGTCTAAAGCCCCGTCCACTTCGGCAGAGCTTCAGTGCGCCGCTTAGAGGACGGCTTTAATTATGCTAGAATATTTGCGTAGGAGTTTTCCACACAAATGATTGTTTTAGAATTCAAAGCCAAGGGGAAAACAACTCAATACACTGCTATTGATGAGGCGATTAGAACCGCTCAATTTGTCCGCAACAAAGCTATCCGTTTTTGGATGGATAACCGCGGTGTAGGACAAAAAGACTTATATCGTCTGAGCAAGTCATTGAGAGGTGAATTCTCATTTGTAAAAGCCTTGAATTCTAGTGCTTGCCAAGCCTCTATTGAACGAGCTTATAGTTCTATTGCTCGTTTCTACGACAACTGTAAAAAGTCTGTTGCGGGTAAAAAGGCATATCCAAAGTTTAAAAAAAATTCTCGCTCAGTGGAGTATAAAACATCTGGATGGGCGCTTTCTGAAACCGGGAAACAAATAACCTTCACCGACAAAAAAGGTATTGGTAAGCTCAAACTTAAAGGAACGTGGGATTTAAACTTCTACCAATTAGAGCAGATAAAACGAGTTAGGTTAGTCCGTCGTGCTGATGGGTACTATGTTCAATTTTTGGTGAGTGCAGATAACAAGGTAGAAACTCAACCAACTGGTAAAACAATTGGTTTAGATGTTGGGCTAAAAGAGTTCTACACCGACAGCAATGGACATAGTGAACCTAACCCAAGGTTTTATCGCACAGGGGAAAAACGCCTAAAATTTAGGCAAAGGCGTGTTCAAAGTAAAACAAAAGGCTCATCCAATCGCAAAAAAGCTATTAATAGATTAGGGCGAGTACACCTCAAAATAAGTAGGCAACGTGAAGAACATGCCAAGAGAGTGGCGCGTTGCGTAATCCAATCTCACGATTTGGTCGCCTATGAAGATTTGAGGATTAAAAATTTAGTTAAAAATCACTGTCTCGCCAAATCGATTAATGATGCTGGTTGGTATCAATTCAGGAAATGGTTAGAGTATTTTGGGGTGAAGTTTGGCAGGGTAACTGTTGCGGTTAATCCTGCCTATACGTCGCTTGAATGCTCTAACTGTGGTGCAGTTGTCAAAAAATCTCTATCAACAAGAACCCATGTTTGTGAATGTGGCTTTGTACTGGATAGAGATTGGAATGCTGCTATCAATATTCTGAAATTAGCCTTGAGTACCGTAGGGCATACGGGAACTTGGGTCATAGATCCGAACGCTTCAGGAGATTCGACCTCTACTCATGCAGGAGTAATCCTGTCTGAGCAAGTTGGGTCAAAGATTGAAGAATCTTCGCCCTTATAGGGCGGAGAGTGTCAACCCGTCCGGTAAATCAGTTTGCCACAAATGCTACTGCTCCCGAATTGGTGGGTCTTTTGACTTAATCTCTTGGGTTATGGTAAAGCACTAAAGTAGCTGCTAAGGAAACTTTTACCTTGTTAGGCATTCTGACAGTTCTTCTGTCCTCGTTCTTTTTGGCATTTCACAACGTTACCGTCCGAGTTTTATTCTCAGAACATCTTGTACTGAGTTTGTTTTTACTCGGTGGTTACGTTAAACCAGATTTGCAGAATTCATTTTTACTGATGTTTATGCGAATGCTATTAGTAGTTCCACTGATGGCATCTGTATCATTCAAGCTATATCCATCTGCACCTAAAGAATTCATCAGCTTATTTAGACGCGATCGCCGAGATGTGATGCTCCAAGCTTTTGGTTGTGGAGTACTCATGTTTGTCTATATTACCTCGTTGTATATAGGGATTGGCTTGATCCCCACGGGAATTGCCCTCACCCTCTTTTTTACCTATCCCGTGTTTACAGCACTACTCTCTTGGAGGTTTTTTGGCGATCGCCCTACATCCTTTAGTTGGCTAATCATGGGTATTATTCTCATAGGCAGCGTTCTCACAGTTCCCCAATCTTCTGCTGTGAGTGGCGGTAATACCATTGCGATCGGCATTGGTGCGAGCATTATTGCGGGAATTTTTAACGCTTGCTATAACGTTCTTGCCCAAAAATGTTTAGAAAAACTTCATCCAGTACCTTTTACCTGGATTAGTTTTGCCTCAACGCTGCTGCTTTCTGGTGTCAGCTTACTGTTCTTTGCACCTCCCAGTCACCAACTAGACTGGACACCGATGTGGATTGGCAGTATTTTCTCCGGTTTAATCAGCTTTTTGGGACACAGTCTCAACAATGTAGGGATTCACAAGATTGGTGCAACTACCGCCTCGATTATTGGCGCTAGTAGCCCAGCCATGACAGCCCTGATTGCATGGGCAACAATTAGCGAAACTTTAAATGTAATTCAATGTGTAGGTATTGGTGTTGTCACCTTGGGGATCGCTTTGTTGAGCCGAGAAAAATTTCTGCGTAAGCGTAGTACGTCGAGTTAAGGGATGAGGGGGATGAAGGGGACAAGGGAGACAAGGGGGACAAGGGAGACAAGGAAGATAATGCGAGAATAGCAACTATCAATGCCCAATGCCCCATGCCCCATGCCCAACATTTTATTTGATTTAGATGGAACTTTGACAGATGCCAAGCCTGGTATCACTCGTAGTATTCAGTATGCTCTTTCGGAACTGGGTTATACATCACCCGATGTTGATGAGTTGAGTTGGTATATCGGCCCGCCAATCACAGAGACTTTTTCACTGTTATTAAAAACTACAGATGAGAAGTTACTGACACAGGCTATTTCACTTTACCGCGATCGCTTTTCCACGATTGGATTATTTGAAAATCTGCTTTATCCCCAAATTCCCGAAACCCTCAAAACCTTGCGTGCTTACGGTTACAAAACCTTTATTGCTACTTCTAAGCCTTACATTTATACCATCCGCATTATTGAACATTTTGGCTTATCGCCTTTGTTTGATGGGATTTACGGTAGCGAACTGGATGGAACCCGCAGTGTTAAAGGCGACTTAATTGGGCATATATTACTGAAGGAAAATTTAGCACCCTCTACCGTTGTCATGATAGGCGATCGCAAACACGACATGATCGGAGCCAAGAAAAATCAAGTTGCAACCATCGGCGTTACCTATGGCTACGGAAGCGAGGAAGAATTGACAACTCACGGTGCTGATTGGATTGCTCATTCTCCAGAAGATATTCCCAAATTGATAATTCCTAATTTGTGACTCAAAATCATGCCACCATCTTTAACTATTATCCATAGCTTACTTTTATTCAGCACCGCTTTCATTGCAGGTGGGTTGAATGCTGTTGCAGGTGGTGGAAGTTTTATTACGTTTCCCGCGCTGATTTTTACAGGAGTACCGCCAATTATTGCGAATGCTACAAATAATACCGCGATTTGGGTGGCTGCTCTGGCTAGTGCTGGAGCCTACCGTAAAGATTTGGGGATTAAACGGCAGGTTTTTTTGCTGTTATGTGGCATAAGTTTATTCGGTGGAATTATTGGCTCTTTAGCTTTACTCTATACCTCGGCAGATGTGTTTAAGAAGCTCATCCCCTATCTACTACTATCAGCAACCCTAGTATTTACCTTTGGCGACACTCTCAGAGGATGGTTGCAGCTTCAGAGCCAGAAGTCAACACCGGAATCTGTACCTATATTTAACCTTGCCTTGGCACAATTAGCGATCGCTATCTATGGCGGTTTTTTCGGCGCAGGTTTAGGAATTTTAATGTTGGCTACTCTATCGTTTTTGGGTATCAAAAATATTCATACAATTAACGCTTTTAAAGCATTTTTAGGCAGTTGTATTAATGGAATTGCCATTATCCCCTTTATTTTTGCAGGTGTAATTGCTTGGGAACAAGCGATTTTAATGGCTGTGGGTGGTTCTTTAGGCGGATATCTCAGCGCTCATTATGCACGTAGACTTAAACCCCAATTAATTCGTAAATTTGTCATCTTTGTTGCCTTCAGTATGACTATCTACTTTTTTATTCACGGCTAGCAGTGATGTATGGCGACAGACATCAAAAAATCTATGATTCGTGTTTTTTATGCTATAAATTTTCGCCAGTTCTACATAGGTCATTTTGTGACAAAATAATTCAGAGTTCGTAAATTATTAACAACAATGACTACAGTAAATGACCCTGCTGTTGTAGCTGAAGTAACTGATTTATACCTTAAATACGAAGAAGCTTTGGCTAATAACAATTTAGAGGTGATGGATAGTTTATTTTGGGATGCACCTGAAGTAGTACGTTTTGGTGTAACAGAAAATCTCTACGGTAGTGAAGAGATTCGCAATTTTCGCGCCTCTCGACTGAACCCAAAAATTGAGCGCGAAATTTCTCATCTTAAAGTTGTGACTTTTGGCAAGGATACAGCAACTGTAACTTTAGAATTTCGCCGCATTATCAATAATGTAGAACGTTTTGGGAGACAAAGCCAAACTTGGCATAGATTTCCGCAAGGATGGAAGATAGTTTCTGCTCATGTTTCATTGTTACCAGTATGATTAACATTACCGAATTCGTACCGAAGCAAAAAGAGGTTTAAATGTGGATTCCTTAAATTGGAAAATATTAAAGTCCAGATATCTATTAAAAGATAAATGGCTTACACTCCGTGCTGACAGTTGTCAAACGCCAGATGGACAAATAGTCGAGCCTTTTTATGTTTTTGAATATTCAACATGGGTGAATGTTGTCGCGTTAACCAAAAATCAGGAAGTTGTGTTAGTTGAACAATATCGCCACGGTATTCAACAAACAGTTTTAGAATTACCTGGTGGTTGTATGGAACCAGAAGATATTTCACCACTTGAAGCAGCAAAACGTGAATTATTAGAGGAATCAGGATATTCAAGCGACAATTTTCTTGAGACAGGAATAATCTCACCGAATCCAGCAACTCATAATAACTTGATCCATTGTTTTTTAGCAATAAATGTAGAGCTTGTAGCCGATTTAAAGTTAGATCCAACCGAAATCATCAATGTAAAACTCTTGCCATTAGATAATTTGATTCAAAACATCGATAACGGTATACTGCTGCAATCATTTCATATCAGTTCATTATTTTTTGCTTTAAAGAAACTAGGTAAACTGCACTTTATTTAATAAATATAGAACTCAAATTTATTACACATACATCAAAAATAGGGTATTAAAATGCCAGATAAATGGAACCCAGAGCAATATGAACGATTTCAAGCAGAAAGAAGTCGTCCCTTTTACGACTTAGTAGATTTGGTAAATACCCACGAAAATTTACGAGTTTTAGATTTAGGATGTGGAACAGGAAAGTTAACCAAGTATCTACATGAAAAATTAGCAGCTAAAGAAACTTTGGGAATCGATGCTTCTGAAAAAATGTTATCTGTAGCGAGTCAATTTGCAGGTAATGGATTGCGGTTTGAGCAAGGAAGAATTGAAGATAACCCAGGAGACGGTAAATTTGATGTTATATTTTCTAACGCTGCTTTACAGTGGTTAACAGAACACGAAACATTATTTGCTAAATTACGAGATAAATTGCAACCAGGCGGACAATTAGCAATACAAATTCCGGCAATGGATGATGAGCCAGTGCATCAGTTAGCTGTAGAGACAGCACAAGAATTTAGTCAAGAATTAAATGGATATGTGCGACGCCTAGAAGTACTTTCTCCAGTAGCTTATGCTAAACTACTTTATAAGTTAGGTTTTGTTCAACAACAAGTAAAGTTACAAATTTACGGGCATTTGTTACCATCGCGAGAAGCTGTAGTGGAATGGTATCGGGGAACGTTACTCACTGCCTATGAAACGCAGTTAGATACCCAAACTTATGAGCGATTTGTAGCCAGATATCAACAAAAATTATTTAGTATTTTACCAGACGAACGTCCATTTTTCTTTCCCTACAAGCGCATTTTAATTTGGGGACTTAATCCATGATGACATTACCTATTTTCCTCTAACACTCATCAGTCATCTGTATTTAGCAACGACAAATGACAACTGTACAGACAAGGGTTATCGCGTCTCTAGCAAAGGACAAATATATGACTACGACTGTCTCATTTGATCGAGTTTCTAATATTTACGATGCTACCAGAGGACTTCCCCCAGGAATCTCTGAAAAAGTCACAGACTTTATCCTCAATTTAGTTTCGCCAACAGCAGATACTAAGTTTTATGAAACAGGAATTGGTACGGGAAGAATTGCTGTACCAATTGCGAAAAGAGGATATTCTTACACTGGTATAGATGTCTCAGAAAAAATGTTAGCGGAACTACACCAAAAACTAGAGGGTGTATCTCATCAACTAACAGCAATTAAAGGAGATGCTACAGCTTTACCTTTTGACAGTGATTCTTTTGATGTAGCTTTGGTTGTTCATGTTTTTCATCTAATTGCTGCTTGGAAACAAGCGCTAGCAGAAATTCGTCGCGTGCTGAAACCTGGTGGTATTTTGCTTTATACTCATGGTCAGACTAACTCTGCTAGTCCTGCTTTAGAAGTGAATGCATTGAGAGGAGAATTTACGGAGCGTTGGAAATCTATTTTAGAAGGTTATGGTCATCCTTTTCCGCGTTACGGTGCGACTGAAGAAGAAGTTTTAGCTGAGTTAGAACAACAAGGTGCAACTTTAGTCACCGAAATTGCTGCTCAATGGCGAGTTGAGGATACTGTAGGTAAATTAATAGAAAACCAAGAAAATAAAATTCAAAGTGCAGCTTGGAGTATCCCAGATGATATCTTTCCTCTTGCTATTCAGGATTTGCGAAACTGGGCTTTAGAACGCTATGGTTCTTTTGATTATATTTTGCCTGAAGAACGTCAATTTAAGATTGTTATAGTCCGCGATTGGGCTTAAATTAAATCAGTGATTTTTGCAGGGTGGGTAATGCCCACCTGTGATGATTAAAAATTCAGATATTAGCTCTGATATTTTATCTATTTTAAAGCTTAAATAAGTCATGAGTGCTATTGAAACAAATCCTCCTATCTCAATAGGAATCGTATTGTTCCCTAATGTGACGCAGTTAGATTTTACAGGGCCATACGAAGTTTTTGCCAAATTACCCAATACAAGTTTATATCTGCTAGCGGAAACTCTAGAACCCATCAAGAGCGATCGCGGTTTGAAGTTTTTACCTGACACTACTTTTGCTCAATCCCCACCCTTGGATGTGTTGTTTGTCCCCGGAGGGCCAGGTATTGATGCCAAACTAGAAGATAAGAATTTTCTCGATTTCCTGAAAACTCAAGCACAAACAGCCCGCTACATAACATCTGTTTGCACTGGTTCTCTGCTGCTAGGTGCGGCTGGGTTACTCCAAGGCTATCGCGCCACTACTCACTGGCTATCCCTCGATTTATTGGGGTTGTTTGGGGTTGAGGTAGTACAACAGCGAGTTGTCATCGATCGCGATCGCATTACAGGCGGTGGTGTCACCTCAGGAATTGACTTTGCATTAGTGATAGCCAGAGAATTATTCGGGGATGTAATAGCCCAATCAATTCAACTAGGAATAGAATACAATCCCCAGCCTCCTTTTAACAGTGGTTCTCCCCACACTGCCCCGGAGGTTGTGATCAACAGCGTCAAAGCTGCTAGCCAAAATCGTCAAGATACACGTCGAAAAATCATTCAAAAGATAGTTGCCCAATTGTAAAATCTCTAATCTTAACTTAGTCAATTATTTCGGCAATTAAATTTAGAAAAAATATGTGTTTTAAAACACTTTATTATCAACTTATTTAAAAAATTAGATCCCCGACTTCTTTGAGAAGTCAGGGATCTAGACACCGATTTTACCAACTTAATTGTTACCAACATTATCTAAATTTTCCTAAAAATATTGGTATAAAATATTACTAATTTTAAGAATTAATAAGTAAGAAAATAATTAATAAATCAACCCCTAAAATACTAAATATTAGTCTTTTGAAAATTAAATTATGGATATTTTGCAGATAATTCTGCTGGCTGGAATATTTTTTTCAGCCAGCATTGTTAGCGTGATTGCTGGTAGCACATCGCTGATTACTGTGCCTGTAATGCTGGAATTTGGCATAGAACCCCGAACTGCGATCGCTACCAATATGTTTGCACTGACTTTAATGAGTATTGGGGGCACATTACCTTTTATCGGCAAAAAAGTAATTAACCCTAAACGCTTACCATTACTAACGTTATTAACTATAATAGGGTCATTTTTAGGAGCATTATTGGTACTGATTTTGCCCTCTCAATCCATGCCCTTGCTAATTTCTATTTCTATGATAGTAGTAGCTATATTATCAGTGATTAATCGTCATGCTGGAGTCACACCATCTCAAGTAATACCTCCACGGATTGCAGAAATTGCAGGCTATATAGTGACATTTATTCTTGGTATTTATGGAGGGTTTTTTAGTGGTGGTTATGTAACACTACTCACAGCAGCGTATGTCATGCTATTTGGGATGACATTTGTAGAAGCGATCGCAACTACTAAATTTATCAATATATTTTCTTCCTTAATCGCCACTATAATTTTTTTACAGCAAGGAATAGTTAATTACGACTTAGGAGTAATTCTTGGCACTACAATGTTTATAGGTGGCATAATTGGCGGACGTTTAACTCTCAAATTAAGCAATGTCTGGTTACAACGTATTTATTTAATAGTAGTTGGTATCCTTGCATTTGTCACATTACGAAAATCACAAACATCAAATCAGCCAGCGAGTACAATTGATTTATTAACGCCTTCAGCTTAAAAATGTAGGGGAGCCAGTTGCGTGGGCGGGTTTCCCACGCCAGTCCGCACAACGGGGAGCCACTGCGGTCTTGGGGTTTCCCCAAGTGGAGCAAGTGGCGTGGGAACCCCCGCAAGCGGCTGGCTCGACTTGAGCAAACTGGCGTTGTGTTGTCGCGCAGCGCAACGCACCACCAACAATTCAAGGTGCGTTACGGTATAACACACCCTACCTCGATTTAATTACGAATTCTTAATTTATGCCTATAGCTAAACCGCAGATAATTAACATTGCTAATTTACCAGATACAATCATCACAATTCGTTTAATTACACGCGATGAACTTTCACAACTTTTGAGTTTATATCAACATTTGAATCCAGTTGATGCGCCTTTACCATCTGATAACATTTTGCAATCTCTGTGGGATGAAATTCTAAACAATTCACGTCTTTTTTATATTGTAGCTGACATTTCTGGTAAGTTAGTATCAACATGTAATTTGACGATTATTCCCAACCTAACACGCGGCGCAAGTCCATACGGAATTATTGAAAATGTTGTGACTCATACCGATTATCGAAAACAGGGATTGGGTACACAAGTGATACGTTATGCTTTAAATATTGCCTGGCAGTATAACTGTTATAAAGTTATGCTTTTAACTAGTTCAAAACGCGAAGAAACTTTACACTTTTATGAACAAGTAGGATTCAAACGCGGCGTAAAAACTGGATTTATTGCCTTCCCATCAGCAGAATCATAAAACTTTTTTATTCATGATGTTTTCGTTAGTTCTGCAATTTTCTGAATTGCCTTTTGTGCGTAAATACTAACCTCCCGATCAGGATCATCTAGCGCTTGTTTAAGGGCATTTAAGGCTTCATTTTTACCCAAATTACCAAGAGCGATCGCGGCTTCTTTTCTCACATCTGAATATTCATCTGTTAAGGCTGCAATAAGTGCGGGTAAAGACTGAATATCGGGGATTTTCTGTAATACTTGAATGGCAAATTTTCTCACCTGCCAATGTTCATCTTTAAGCGCAATTAATACAGTAGGAATAATCTTAGCATCAGCATGAAGGGCTAGAGATTTGGCAGCATTGCGGCGTACTTGCCAATCGGTATCATTATTTAAGGCATTACTCAGCAAATCTACTATCTCTGCATCTGCCAAATGCCCTAATGTGAGCGCCGTTGCACGACGCACATTTTCATCGCGATCGCCTATTAAAGATAAGGCTGGCGGGCATATCTGCACTTGATTGAGATAGCTTAGAGTTGTAACAGCCGCTTCCCGCAGTTGGGGATGTTCCGACTCAAAGAAGGATAGCACTGCTGGGAGTGATTGAGCATCATGTATCTTTCGCAACAAAATTAACACATTTAGTTGCAGGTTGATATCCGGTTGCTGTAATGCATCTAACAACAGCAGCAAATCTTCAGATGATATCAACTCACCCAAAGCTGACAGCGCCTCGCTGCGAATTTCTGCATCTGCTGAAGCTAGATAAGGTAATAAGGCGGGAACAGCGACAGGATTAGCAATTTCCCATAAAGCCGTAATAGCGATTTTCTGCACTGTGGTGCTTTCGTCTTGTAAGGCGACAATTAGCGCATCAATCGCCGCCTCATCGCCCAAGTGTTGCAGAGTTTTTACCGCAACTAAGCGATCGCTTACTTCAGGCGATCGCAACATTTCCAACCATTCACTTAATTCAGAATCTATATTGGTTGACATTGCAGAAATAATAATTAATTGAGTGAATTATTAATCATCCTGTAGGGTAGGCATTACTCTTAACAATTAGACATTCTATCTAACTGTTTTCTGATTTACCTTAACAAGAAAGGAATTTGCACCTTAATGGCATTTGTGGGACATTCCCTTTCACAAGGAAGACAAAACCAGCATTCGTCATATTTCATATACGCTTTACCAGTTTCGGGATTTTTAGCTAATACATCAAGCGGACAAACCTCAATACAAACCCGACATTTTTCTAAACATTTAGACTCGTCCACAATCACGGGAACATCTACTCTTTGATTAACTAAAGCCATCTAACACCTCTATAATTCTTAGTATCTTTGTCTTGTCAGCAATGCCCACCCTACAGAACGATTAATATTTCACAAAAGATTTAGTATGATATTTTTAGTTAACAATAGTTGCTTTAAAAAAACGATAACCAGCATCAATTTCTTTTACCTGGCGAATATCTCCATACTTTGCATCCCATTTACCACTACTTAAATCTGCTGCGAGAGATTTAATACCAGATGCAATTAAATCAGGATTACCTAAAGCAAAAGAAGATATTCCAGCGCGAACTTCTGGTTGAAGATATAGCTCAGGTCGTCTCCAAGCAGCAGCAGCAAATAAATCAGATAAATCGTAGGGTAAAATCAAAGGAATGACTTCAATTGTTCTTTGAGTATTCTTCTTAATTAAACTGGTAATTTCATGTAGTGGCAAAAATTTTAATGCATCTTTCCACATCCAAGGAAAATAATCATACAACCATATTCTTTGAGCAAATCTAATATCAAAACTTAGCAATATAATTGGCCCATCCTGAATAATCCGGTGCATTTCTTGAAAGGCTTTCTCTAAATCCGAAAAATGATGAATTGTCAAAATACTGATTACTCCATCAACAGATTTATCAACTAAAGGTAAAGCTTCTGCATAGCCATTAAACCATTGTACTTGTGGATGTTCTGATGCTTGTTGGCGCATTACCGATGATGGTTCAACCGCATAAACAGAAAATCCTCGATTAGCTAGCGCTTGTGAATAACCACCAGTTCCCGCACCAATATCAGCAATCAGACTACCTGGTGGTAAATTGAGTAAGTCAATTATCTTCTGTACAATGCGATAGTCAGGGATGCGAGTTGTTGTATATTGTTTGCCAATGGAATCATAAATAGGCATTTACACACCTCATTTTTCGAGATTAATTAACTTAGGTAATTCCCAGCCTCAGCGACGAGATTTATTCAGTATTCATCGATATTTGTCACTATATAATTAGCACTTATCCGCTCTTTTTACACAGCAAACATTTAAACCTCTGCGAGACTCTGCGTAAACCTCAGCGCCCCTTTGCGTTTAAAAATCACATTTACTTAACAGCCACATCATAAACTTCTCTACCCAAATCCACATCAACAACATAAGGCTCAACATCCCGCTTAAATAAAACCATTTCCCCCCTTGTATCCTTCCTTAAATTTACATGACAAAACCATTCCTGATTATTCTTTTCAGGAAAATCTAAATGATAATGATAAAGCCCCCAGCGACTTTCTCGACGATATAAAGATGCTCTTGCAGCCATTTCTGCACAATCTCTAATAAAATGCACCTCCATACAGCGCATCAATTCATGGGGATCTCGCGCTCCCATTTGCGCCAAAGTATCATCATACCGTACAAAATTCTTCAGCCCAATTTCCATTTTGTAATTAGATTTTGGCGGTTGTAAATAATCATTAACTAATCGCCGTAACTTATATTCAACTTGAGTATGGGGAATACCATTAGGATTATTTAACGGTGCATAAATTCTCGCTTTCTCTGCATCTAAAAATTCCCCCTCCGGTTCCAAATGATCCAAATCTTTAATGTACTCAATTGCATGAGTTCCTGCTAACCTGCCAAATACAAATGCCCCAATCATATAATTATGAGGCACACTTGCCATATCTCCGGCTGCATACAATCCCGGTACAGTAGTTTCTGCTTTTTCATTCACCCAAACACCAGAAGCACTATGTCCGCTACATAACCCAATTTCTGAGATATTCATCTCAATTCCATGAGTGCGATAATCCTCACCTCTACCTTCATGAAATCTTCCCCGACTTGGTCTTTCATTTGACCATAAAATAGACTCAATTTCGGAAATTGTATCTTCATCCAAATGAGTCATTTTCAATTGAATCGGCCCTTTACCAGAGTTCAATTCTTTCCAAATTTCTAACATCATTTGCCCGCTCCAATAATCACAATTAATGAAGCGGTGTCCTTCAGCGTTAGCAGTATATGCACCAAATGGCCCGGCAACATAAGCGCAAGCCGGGCCGTTATAATCTTTAATTAAGGGATTAATTTGGAAGCATTCGATATTAGTTAATTCTGCGCCTGCGTGGTAAGCCATTGAGTAACCATCACCCGCATTCGTAGGGTTTTCATAAGTACCGTAGAGATAGCCTGATGCAGGTAATCCTAACCTGCCGCAAGCACCTGTGCAGAGAATTACAGCCTTGGCTTGGATAACTACAAAATCCCCAGCACGCACATCAAAGCCAACCGCACCGATCGCTCTTCCTTCTCTTACCAAAACCCTCGTTGCCATGACTCGGTTGGTAACATTAACCTTATGGCGTTTTACCTGTCGGGTAAGAATGGTTTTTAAATCTTTACCTTCCGGCATAGGCAATACATATTTGCCTACCCGATGCACTTGTTTAACATCGTAATTGCCTTGGGGGTCTTTTTGGAACTTCACGCCCCAACTTTCGAGTTCTTGAATAGTTTCAAAGCCTAACTTTGCAGTTTGATAGACAGCTTTTTGATGCAGAATTCCATCATTAGCAATAGTTACTTCCCGTACATACTGTTCTGGCGTTGAGAATCCAGGGATAACGGCTGTATTTACGCCATCCATTCCCATTGCGATCGCACCACTGCGGCGAATATTAGCCTTCTCCAAAATCAGCACATCTGCCGCCGGATTAGCCTGTTTCGCCTTAATTCCCGCCATCGTCCCCGCCGTACCACCGCCTATCACTAGTACATCGGTTTTGAGAAATTGGGTAGTTATTTCCATATCATCACCTGAGTTAAATATTGGGAAGGGAAGGGAGACAAGGGAGACAAAAAGCAGAGGAAGCAGAGGAAGCAAGGGTGCAGAGGAGGAAAATTATAGAAATACTCTCCCTCTGCTCCTCTGCATCTCTTCCCCCTCTGCCCAATGCCCAATGCCCCATGCCCAATTCCCTAATTACGCCAAACTATGTCCTTCACGTTAATTTCCTTGGGTATCAGTTTGATTTTATAGAATGCATCCGCAATTTCTTGCTGTTTAGCAATTACTTCGTCGGTAAGTGGAAGCACACCATAATCACGCCGCTTTTCTGCTACCTCTAAAACCTCTGCATCAATACCCAATGCAGGTGAGAGGAATTTCGCTACTTCACTAGGATTATTCTTTGCCCAATCGCTAGTCTTTTTCACTTCATCTAGAACTGTTTTCAAAATATCAGCGTGGTTATCGACAAAAGACTTAGCCGCTAGATAATAACCGCGATTTGGTGCTAATCCTGTGGCGTCGGTGAGGGTACGTGCGCCTGTGGCTTTCTCTGCTAAAGCTAAATAAGGGTCCCAAATTGCCCAAGCATCAACGTTTTTGCCTTCAAAAGCCGCCCGCCCATCGGCAGGTTGGAGGGTAACGGGTTGGATATCGCTATATTGCAATCCGGCTTTTTCTAGGGCTTTGACTACTAGGTAGTTCGTGTTGGAACCTTTGGCGAAAGCTACTTTTTTACCTTTGAGATCCGCCACTGTTTTAATCGGTGAATCTTTGTGAACGAGGATGGCTTCAGCTTTGGTACTCCAAGGATCGTAAGCTACATAAACTAACGGTGTACCTGCGGCTTGGGCAAATATTGGCGGTGCTTCTCCTGTGTAGCCAAAGTCTATACTACCAGCGTTGATCGCCTCTAACATTGGTGGCCCGGAGGGAAATTCACTCCAGGTAACAGAAGCACCAGTAGCCGCTAAAGCTTTTTCTAAATCGCCTTTGGTTTTTAACGCACTTAAAATTGTGCCTGCTTTCTGGAAACCAATCCGCACCGTATTACTACTGACAGATGGACTGGGACTAGATGCTGGCGTTGCCTGTTCTGTGGGTGTTGTTGTTGGTGTTGTGGTTGCTTGCTGGCTTGTGTTTGAAGAACAAGCTGAAACAAATAAAACTAAGCCAAGCCCAACTGCAAACAGTAGCGAGAAAATCCTGATTCTGCGCTGCTTCAACTTTTGGAGAAATCCCAGAAAAATATTTAATATACGAGATGTAACGAGCCTGGACAACATAAATACTCTGTTTCTCATGGTAAACACTTAGGCAACAACCAAAATCTACAGTAAATGGATTAATTAACCGTAGATTTAAGCGATCAAAACGCCATACAACAGTTTGTCTCTCAGACATAGCTGAGAAACCTTGGTAAATATTGCTTACTTGTGCAAGCAATGGAATTATTTCAGCATCATACTACGGTAGATTTACCAAAATACAGTAATTAGCAGTAAAATTTATGAGGAGATGTAAAGCTGGCAATGACCAAGCAAATTTTAGAGCAACAAATTGCCTACTATAGTGCTAGAGCCAATGAATATGATGAATGGTTCTATCGTCTTGGGCGTTACGATCGCGGTGAGGAAATCAACCAGCGTTGGTTTCAGGAGATTGATATTGTCCAACAGGCTTTACAACAAATTGGACAATTTGAGCAAATTTTAGAACTAGCCTGCGGAACGGGAATTTGGACGCAAGAACTATTAAAAATTGGCAATAAAATTACTGCAATTGATGCTTCAGAAGAAGTAATTGCGATTAATCGTAGTAAGTTAAATACACAGAATGTAGAATATCAGCAAATAGATTTATTTACATGGGAACCTAATACTGAATATGATTTAGTATTTTTCTCTTTTTGGTTATCTCATGTGCCACCAGAATTACTGGAATCATTTTTAGTAAAAGTATATAAATCTGTGCGTGCCGGCGGACAAGTATTTATTGTTGATTCGCGCTTTGAACCGACATCTACAGCTAATAACCATATTCTTAAGGATGACGGTAAGATTTACAAAAGCCGTAAGTTAAATGATGGACAAGAATTTCAAATTGTAAAAGTTTTTTATCAGCCAGAGGAACTGCACAAGCATCTGACAGAAGTCGGTTTTATAGCTGATGTCAAAATTACAGAGCATTATTTTATCTATGCTCATGCTACGAAGCTTGAGAATTAACTCATTCAAAATTATTCGATCAAAATAAGTCTTTGTAGCTCAAAATATTTTGCCACAAAGACTCATTTTTATTACCCTATTTTTTAGCCGCACCAACTGCGGTAGGTTCGCCAAGCACTTTGCTAAATCTTTCTATATAGAAGCTGACAGGATTTTCTACGGCTTTAATTGATTCGCGATCGCGTAATGTGTTCCACCATTGTTGGATACGTGGTGTTTCTGCTGGAAGGCTAAATTTGCGGAAGTGTTCGAGAAGGGGTAAGCGTTCAAACCAAGGATAGAAGCTGATATCAACTAAACTTACTTTGTCTCCTAACCAGTAAGGCCCGTTTCCAGATAGCTTACCTAATCCTTCTTGCTCTATATATAAGAGGGATTCGATAAACTCTCTATGTCCTTGTTCTTGTTCAGCGCTATCTTTACCGCGCAGCAATTTGTTAAACGCCGGGACAAAGCGAGTATTAGCGTAGTCAATCCAAATCCGCGCGATCGCTTTTTCTCCCGGTTCCTTGGGTAATAAAGCTGGTTCGGGAAAGACTTCTTCTAAATATTCATTAATAACGGCAGATTCATAAATCTCTACATCTCCATGGGCGATCGCCGGAACTTTTCCATAGCGGGAAATCTGCGTGTAACCTTCTGGCTTATTCTGTAAGTCAATTTCAACTGGGGTAAACTCAATTCCTTTTTCTAGCAACACCACGCGGGTTCTTTGGGAGAAAGTCGAGGCTTTGGCAAAGTAAAGCTTTAGGTTACTCATAAATTGCTTTCCTTGTGTTGTTGATGATTTGGTATGGGAGATGATGAATTTTTTAGTCGCTTTGGCTGGTATTTACACTAGCCAAATCTAAAGTCCGGTTACTCGCTCGTCTTACCGTATAATATTAAAGATGATTTTGTCAACACTTGAAAGAGACTTGTATAGCTAATGAAACAGGAGTTTTTTATAAACTTAGGTTATCTAAATTTTAGATATTAATAATTTTAGAACTACGTATACTTTATTTACCGAAGGCTTGTATTCTCGGTAAGGTTATGCAATACTGCTTACACAATCTCCGGTAAGTTGGTAGATGAACAGTATTTAAAGATGACGGCTAAACGAACCACCTTGAGACTTTACCTATCTCAAAATCCTTTGAGTCATTCTTTCAAACTTCATCCGCCAACATTCAACGAATGACGTAATTGTGGAGAAAAATCATGACAATTGCCCTAGAACGTCCTACCAAGAAAACTCGTTCAGCACAGATTCGGGAGCAACTAGGATATTCCATCATCGATACCGATGTGCATACCCAGGAATTTGAACCTGCTTTTCTCGATTATTTAGAGCAGGTAGGCGGTTCTAAAATTGTTGATAGCTTTAGAGAACATTTACCTGGTGCTGGGCGTTTTCGTTGGTTCCAAAAGTCTTGGGAAGAACGCCATAACTATCGGACTGCACGCCCACCCTTTTGGGGTCGTCCTACAAAAGACACCTTAAGTTTAGCAACAATTACCCTGCCAAAGTTACTACACGAACGCTTGCAAGAAGCGGGTACTGACTTTGCTGTGTTGTATCCCAACTTAGCAACCCTCGCACCGCAAATTAAAAATGAAGAAATGCGGCGAGCAGTTTGCCGAGCAGCAAACCTGTATCATGCAGATATCTTCCGTCCTTATAGCGATCGCCTCACTCCCATCGCAACAATTCCTTTGCACACACCAGAAGAAGGAATTGAGGAATTAGAATATGCAATTAAAGTATTAGGGCTGAAAACAATTCAAATTCCCGGTTACGTCACTCGCACAATCCCGGCTTTTGAAAAATATTCGGAAGAAGTGCAAAGGGAAGCAACCTGGATAGATACCTTTGCCTTAGATAGCGCTTACGATTACGATCCCTTCTGGGCGAAGTGTGTCGAGTTGAAAGTTGTACCTACCACTCACGCCTCTGGTATGGGTTGGACTTCGCGACGCTCAATTTCCAATTATCAATACAACCACATTGGACACTTTGCTTCTGCTGGCGAAGCCTTCTGCAAAGCCCTATTTTTTGGTGGTGTTACCCGCCGTTTCCCCACATTAAAATTTGCCTTCCTCGAAGGTGGTTCAGCTTGGGGTGCTAGTTTATATACAGATATTATCTGGCACTGGGAAACCCGCAACCCAGAGATTTTACAAAATAACAATCCCAACAATGTAGATCGGGAAGCCTTAGCAGAACTTTTCCATCGTTATGGCGGCCCAGAATTCCAAGGTCGTGCGGATCAATTTGGTAGCGGTTTAGGCTTCCACGGTCAATATCTATCGCCTCAAGATCCAGGCGAATTAGATGAATTTGCAGCTGCGGGAATTACCAAAGCCGAAGATGTGCGCGATCGCTTTTTGAATCACTTCTACTTTGGTACAGAATCCGACGATTTGCGGGTTGCTTACGCCTTCAATCAAAAAGCTAACCCATTTGGCGATCGCGTTAAAGCCTTCCTTGGTTCCGATTCCGGTCACTGGGATGTGCCCGATATTACCGCAGTTACCGCCAACGCTTACAGCTTCGTCGAACGCGGTATTCTCAGCGAAGAAGACCTGCGTTACTTCCTGTCTACCCATCCTTTAGAGTTGTACACCAGCCTCAACCGCGACTTTTTCAAAGGTACAGCCATTGAAAAAGAAGCAGAAGAATATTTAGCTGGGAAATAGGGTATGGGGCATAGGGCATGGGGCATGGGGCATAGGGCATGGGGCATTGGGCATTTGTCCCCCTTGTCTCCCTTGTCCTCCTTGTCTCACTTGTCCCCCTTGTCCTCCTTGTCCTCCTTATCCCCCTTGTCCCCCTTGTCCTCCTTGTCTACTTCCTAGCCCCTAGTCTCTAGCCCCTAGCCCCTTATGACCGCCACAGTTAAACCTGCATATATTAGTATTTTTCGTCGATTAACACTGCTTGTCGTCCCTGGATTGTTAACTTTAACAACTTCGTTGACGTTAGTTAGTTGTACACAACAAAACCAAAAAGCAGACAACCAATCTCCGACTAATAATGTAGCGGATGTTAATACCTCAAAAATCAAAACCAAAGTACTCCGGATGGGGTATCAGCAAGCTGGTGATTTGGTGAGGGTAACCAAGGTATTAGAAAAACGCTTGGAACCTTTGGGAGTCAAGGTAGAATGGGCACAATTTGCCCAAGGCCCTCAGCTAATGGAAGCGATGAATGTCGGCAAAATAGATTTGGGTTCTGTGGGTGAAACACCCCCGATTTTTGCTCAAGCAGCCGGCGCTCAAATTGCTTATGTTGTAGGACGGCGACGGACAGCAAATTCTGGTAAAGGAAGTGCGATCGCAGTTCCTCCAGATTCTCCCATTAAGAGTATCAAAGATATTAAAGGACAAAAAGTTGTCTTTCAAAAAGCCTCTGCATCTCACTATTTTATCCTCAGAGCATTGGAAGAAGCAGGTTTACAATATAGTGATATTCAAGTTTTAAGTATACCCAACGTAGAAGCTGCGAGTGCATTTCTTGAAGGTAAAATTCCTGTTTGGGTAACAGGCGATCCTCATTTAGCGCGAGCTGAAAAGTTGGGTAAAGCGCGGGTAATTAAAACTAGTGAAGGACTGGATTCTCCAGGTGGATACTATATCGGTTCTAAGCAATTTGCCACAGAAAATCCTGAACTGCTGCGGATTGTGATTGAGGAGATTGATAAAATCGACCGATGGGCAGAAGCAAATCCCAAAGAGACTGCCAAGTTAATATTACCATTCCAAAAACTCCCTCCAGATGTGATGGATTTGGTAATTAGTCGCCGGAGTTTTGGATTAAGAGCCATTTCGCCAGATTTAATTAGCGAACAACAACGAGTTGCAGATTACTTCCATAAAAATGGTTTAATTCCTAAACCAATCAATATCAAAGAAGCGACGCTCACAGATGAGCAGTATGCAGCAATTACTCCCCCGACAATTAGCCAAAAATAGCATCACTGAATTTTAGGCATCAAGTAAAAATAAGTAGTGCGAGCATCTTGCTCGCGCGGGCAAGACTTCGGCGTGAGCGCTCAGTCGAACGCTGCCCGCACTACAAATATTAAATTGTTCAACTTATTTTTACACGACTCCTTAGATTTTGGATTTTAGATTTTGGATGAGATTCTCCAATCTAAAATCTGCAAAATTCACACAACTTGGAAGTAGATAAATATGGGTTCTCAACACTTTGATATCCAACCAGTTGCAGGACGTATCGGTGCGGAAATTGTTGGCGTCGATCTCAGTCGTAATCTCAGCGACGATATTATCAGTGATATCCGTAAGACTTTAGTTAAATACAAGGTGATTTTCTTCCGCAACCAGCAACTTGATGCTAATGGCCAAGTCGCTTTTGCACGACGCTTCGGAGAGGTGACAACAGCTCACCCCACTGTACCCTCACTCCCCGGACATCCAGAAGTACTTGACCTGAATTATGGCAAAACTGCTACCCGCGCTAACACCTGGCATACTGATGTAACTTTTGTAGATCGCCCTCCCCTTGGTTCTGTATTGCGTGCCCTAGTTATCCCTCCGGCTGGCGGTGACACGATTTGGGCAAACTCTGTGACTGCATATCAAGATTTACCAGAATATCTGCGTACTCTTGCGGATGATTTATGGGCAGTACATAGCAACGCTTATGATTATGCTGTCGCTGCGGTGGATCTGCCCGAAGATGTGAAAGCTTACCGTGATGTATTCACCTCAACTGTATATGAAACTCTCCATCCAGTAGTACGAGTACATCCAGAATCTGGTGAAAAGGGTTTATTTATTGGTGGTTTTGTGCGTCAGGTTCGCGGGTTATCGACAACGGAATCAGACGATATTATCCGACTGTTGCAAGCATATATAACTCGTCCAGAGAATACAGTACGCTGGCGTTGGCAAGTTGGTGATGTAGCATTTTGGGATAACCGTTCTACCCAACATTATGCGATCGCAGATTACGGTAATCAACCTCGTCACGTTCAACGAGTCACCATCGCAGGCGATTTACCCATCGGCGTCAACGGTAAACAAAGCAAAGCTCTCAAAGGTAATTCTTCCCAATACATCCCCAGCTTGGCTGCTGTTTAAAAATTGTACAGACGCGATTCATCGCGTCTCTAACAAATGACAAATGACAAGGAATAATTTATGGTATTAACGCCTTCAACAATGTTACCTTTAGGTACTTTAGCACCGGATTTTCATTTACCAGATGTTGTTACTGGTAAAATCGTTTCACTTGCTGATTTTGCTGATAAAAAAGCGCTGCTAGTCATATTTCTCAGCCGCCACTGTCCATTTGTGCAGCATATCAAATGGGAGTTGGCGAAAATAGGTAAAGATTATAGCGATCGCAATTTGGGAATTGTGGCGATTAGCTCTAACGATATCACTAGCCATCCCGATGATGCGCCAGAATTACTCAAAGCCTTTGCCCAAGAAATAGATTTATCCTATCCTCTGCTGTACGACGAATCACAGCAATCTGCGAAAAATTTCTTTGCTGCTTGCACTCCTGACTTTTTCCTGTTTGATGCAACACGTAAGCTGGCTTATCGCGGACAGTTGGATGATAGCCGTCCTAAAAACGATAAACCCGTGACTGGTGCGGATTTGCGTAAAGCCATTGAAGACGTATTGCGCGATCGCGTCATTACTTGGGAACAGAAGCCAAGTATCGGTTGCAACATCAAATGGAAACAGGGAAATGAACCTGCTTATTACAAAGTAGCAGCAGTTGCAGTATAGAAATTTGCATATTTGAATATACTCTCTAGAAACAAGGTGAATGAGGTGCGATCGCGCACCTTTTTTATTTCCTTCTAACTTGAAAATGGGCATGGGGCATTGGGCATTGGGCAAATAGAATTCTTAATTTTGAATTTTGAATTTTGAATTGTTTTTCCCCCTTGTCCTTTCATACATGGCGATGAAAATTGTTTCATCAAAACTGCCCTTTGCCTGATCACTGAGCTTGTCGAAGTGCGGTCAGCGTTTTCTAGCACGACTGATATACTGACCGTGAATATTCACCATATAGGGAACTATATATGTTAGCGCTGCGGAAATCCAGCGTTCTCTACTCATTTGACCTTTGAGCGTCGCCGATCCGTGATTGAGTACAAACAAGATAGAACCTACAACTACAGCAGTCTTAAATGCTGTAGGCATCAACTCTTTATCTATAAGACTCAAACAATATTCCCTGACAGCTTTCATCTGCTAATCATCAACTTCGTAAAAATTACGATAATACTTTTTATTAAAAAACGTTAATTACAGCGTATTTCAGATAAATGAGGTACGCGCTTCGGGGCATGGCAGTGCCAGTGCCCCTACAATAGACGATAATCTGTACCTCACCAACTTGCAATCTGCTGTATATCATTTCCTGATTTTTCATGACAAATAATCAAATTTTCTCTCAAACGAGATGTTAATTTACACTTACTGGTAATTCTAATTTATATTTTTTGCAGACAAAAAAGCTTTTATTAAAAATAATACATAAATTTTTCTATTTTTTACTAATAAAAAATATTGTCAGTATAAATGTTTGCGTTACTACTTGCATTTTATATAAAACTATGAAAAACTTTATTTTATAGTTAAATCCGGCTAATCAATCAAAATTACGTAGGTTAAATAAAAAATAATTTTTATCTAATATTAATATCGTAGCTAAAGGCACTTATTTAATAGCTATTAAGCTAATTAATTGGTGCAAAAAAATCTTGCAATTATCCCATAGCTCATTTACAGTCATGAAAATACCATTTCTTCCACAACGGCGCACTACATTAAAACGGATTGTGCAATATACATTAGTAGGATTTTTTGCTCTATCAGCACCTTTGACAGGCAGTACAATCCAAAGTAGTGAAGCACAAACAAAAGCTGGTGGATTTAAGTCAAAAGTAATCAACCTGGCTTATCAAACTTCAGGGGATATAGTCAAAGCAAGAAAATCCGTAGAGCCGCGTTTCCAAGCATTAGGTGTACAGGTAAATTGGGTGGGGCCATTTCCCGCAGGGCCACAACTAATAGAAGCCCTAAATGCAGGTAAAGTTGACATCGGTACTGTAGGAGAAACACCCCCTATATTTGCCCAAGCCGCAGGTATCACAGAAGTTGTTTATATTGCTGGACGCAGACCCAGTAAAGGACTAAATCAAGGCATTGTGGTAAGAGCAAATTCTCCCATTAAAAAGCTATCCGATATCAAAGGTAAAAAAGTTGCTTTTCAAAGAGGCTCGAATGCTCATTATTTACTAGCAAGAGCTTTAAAAGAAGTAGGTCTCAAAATTAGTGATGTTCAAGTTGTTGGATTAACACCATCAGAAGCCCGCGATGCCTTTATTCAAAATAAGGTTGAAGTATGGGTAGCTAGCGATCCCTTTTTAGCTCTTGTAGAGAAAAGCATCCCTATTCGTAATTTGAGAAATGCAGGCGGTATTAACACTTTAGGTGGATTTTATATTGCTAGACGGCAATTTGTTTCTGAAAATCAAGAATTGGTACGAGTGTTTTTAGAGGAAGCAGATAAGGTTGGAGAATGGGCTGATAAAAACCCTGCTGAAGCTGCTAAAGCGCTGTCTGGTGAAGTAAAACTTGACCCATCAATTTTAGAAGTAGTTGCACGCCGAACTGTTCGACGATTAAGACCATTGACACCTTCAATTATTGCTGAACAACAGCAGGTAGCTGATTTCTATTTCCAAGAAAAAATTATTCCTCGCAAGGTCAACATTCGTGATGCTATACCTCCAACAAGTACACTACAAGCCATCACACCTCAGAGGTTAGCTCAAAAATAAAAAACCCACCTACGGATCGGAGTTAAGGAGCGTGGTAGGGGCGGTTTTATTTAAATCTTTGTTCATAAATTAGGATATCGGTGAACCCGCCCCTACTAATAACTGACACGTGAAGCGCAATAAAGGCACAGGTAAGTTTCAGCTTATCCAGTGCTTTTTTTAAATTGAATTAATTTTTATGGAAAGCGGCGGAGAACTCCATTTAAAAGGGGATGAAGTTTTTCATCATTTTAATTGAGCATTAAAAAAAGTAGTAGTTTGAGAAGAGCAGCCAAACTACTACATCGAGCAGAAAGAAGTAATTTTTATAAATTGATTAGTTGGCGTGAGCAACTTCTTTTGCTGCAGCCGAACTATTGATTGCTGTTACTAAATCAGAAAGTACATCTTGCAATCTCTGGGCAATTTCTGCATCTAGTTGAATAGAACCATCAGCTTGTACTTGAATTTGTTTATCTACACTATAGATAGTACTGAGAATGTGCCGCGCTCCTAATTCTGATAGCACAGGTTTTAAGGCATATTCTATTGCTAATAAATGGGCAATTGTCCCACCTGTAGCTAAAGGTAATACCACTTTTCCCGCTAGAGATTTTTGAGGTAACAAATCTAAGAAAGCTTTTAATACACCTGTGTAAGCTGCTTTATAAATTGGTGTAGCAATAATTACGCCATCAGCTTTTTCTAAAATGGCTTTGGGTTTTTCTAAAGCTGGACTATCGTAGCGTCCATAAGCCAAATCTTCCGCCGGAATATCGCGAACTGAAATGATATCTACGGTGATGCCTTGCTGTACAAGGATTTTGCTAGCGTACTCTAGTAAAGAGTAAGTACGGGAAGGATGGGAAGGACTACCTGCGATCGCTAAAATATGAGGCATTTTTTTAAGTTCTCCTGGGAATCTTATTTACGTTAATCTACTGTAGCGACTGTATTTTTATTAACTGGCTGTTTCGGGAATTCGCGATTCGCAACAATTTCGCCAAACGGACTTGTCATTTGTGGTTCAATCGCAGGTAAATTTTCTAAAGGTAAGCGTGGGAAGAGTAATTCGGCAACGCGATATGCTTCTTCTAAATGGGGATAGCCTGAAAAGATGAATGTCTCAATTCCTAAGTCTGCATACTCCAACATTCTTTTAGCCACGGTATCGGGATCGCCAACTAAAGCCGTACCCGCACCACCCCGTACTAAACCAATTCCCGCCCATAAATTTGGGCTAATTTCTAAAGCGTCACGGCTACCTTTGTGTAACTCTTGCATCCGGCGCTGTCCTTCAGAATCCATACGGTCGTAAGCGGCTTGAGTTTTTGCGATCGCATCTTCGTCTACATAACGAATTAAATCATTCGCCGCATCCCAAGCTTTACTTTCGGTTTCTCTGACAATCACATGGAGACGAATTCCAAAACGAATTGTCCTTCCTTGTGCTTCTGCTAACCGCCGCACTGAAGCAATTTTTTCTGCAACCTGTGCAGGTGTTTCACCCCAAGTTAAGTACACATCTACATGTTTAGCAGCAATTTCTTGGGCGATAGGTGAAGAACCACCAAACCATAATGGTGGGTGGGGTTTCTGCACGGGTGGAAATAGTATTTTTCCATCTTGAATGTTGAGATAATCGCCTTGGAAGTTAGAAACTTCACTAGCGGCTATTTGTCGCCACACAGTTAAAAACTCATCTGTGAGTTTATAGCGATCGTCATGGGAAAGATGCAAACCATCCCCAGCCAACTCAACAGGATCGCCACCTGTAACCACATTAATTAGCAACCGCCCACCAGAAATGCGATCGAACGTCGCCGCCATCCTTGCAGCTACTCCAGGCGACATCAACCCCGGACGAATAGCGACTAAAAACCGCATGTTTTTCGTATGGGTGACTAGCGTTGATGCCAAAATCCACGCATCTTCACAAGAACGTCCTGTAGGTAATAAAGCACCTGCGAAACCCAAGTGATCTACAGCTTGGGCAATTTGTCGCCAGTAATCAAAGTTTACTGCTCGTCCACCGATAGCAGTACCTAGATAGCGTCCTTCTCCATGCGTGGGGATAAACCAAAGTAGTTGCATAATCCCTATTTAATGTGGCTGCAAAATTCAGATTATTGTTTACTACGATATTTCTATCGAGATACCGTATTTAATGACATCTTCAAAGTATTACACAGATGGATATGGAAATCAAGAATGTTATTAGTCAATAGTCAATAGTCAATAGTCAATGCATGCTTCTCTCAAAGGGTATGTTCTATTAACTCGCTCCCATGCTCCGCGTGGGAGTGTAAATTTATGAGGCTCTGCCTAAATTTATCAGAAGACAAGGCTCCGGCTCGCAATCTGCATTTCCAGCCTTTTACGCTAAAAACTCCCATGCAAAACATGGGAGCAAGGTAAAACTCAACATCACAGTCAACCGTTAGCAGTCAACTGTCAACAACCCTCATTAACCCTTCAAATAACTGGGATTCCATTGCAACCAATAACTTTCTAAGGAACGGGCGATTACGTCTGCTAATTTTCCAAATAAGGCATATAGCAAAATACTTAATACCACCACATCTGTTTGCATAAATTCTCTAGCATTCATTGCCATATAACCAATACCAGAATCAGCAGCAATGGTTTCTGCAACAATCAATGTCAACCACATGATCCCTAAAGAAAAACGCACGCCTACCAAAATAGAAGATAATGCGCCGGGAAGAATAATTCGCCAAAATAATCCCCAAGTATTTAAACCATAAACCTTGCCCATTTCAATTAATCCTGGGTCTACACTGCGGATACCATGAAAAGTATTTAAATAAATGGGGAACATTACGCCCAAAGATACGAGAAATAATCTGGCTTCGTCACCAATGCCAAACCATAAAATCACCAAGGGGATTAAGGCTAAGTTGGGAATATTACGCAACATTTGAATAGAAGTATCTAACAATTTCTCAGCAATTGGAGAAATGCCATTAACTAAGCCTAAAGTAAAGCCAATACTACCACCGACTAAAAATCCAGAAATTGCCCTAGCAGCACTAATACCAATATTTTTAAACAATTCGCCAGTTTGAGCTAAATGAATCGCTGCACCTACCACACTCAAAGGTGCAGGTAAAATGCGAGTAGGAATTACACCGATAGAAGATAGTACTTGCCACACTAGAATGATAGATAAAGGTACTAACCAGGGAATCAAGGCTTGAATTTGGCGATTTTTCAGGAATTGATATTTTAACTTCTGTTTTTTCATTGTTTGCCTTGCCGAGAAATTATTAGAAGTAGAAGAAGTAACTTTCATGGATGTTCTATTAGTAAGTAATGGGTTAACTAAAATTTGTGATTTGTAATTCAAAATTACAAAATTTTATAATTCAATCAACGATAAACTGATAGCGATCGCTGTACGGGCGGGTTCACAGTTATTCTCAAATATCCATGACTATCTCGCATAAACCCGCCCCTACTAAGCAACCTAATTTTTCCAAGCAGCGATAACAGTGATTGGAAGTTCCTCTGTAAATGTTCCCGTAGGCTCTACTGCTAGCAGAGATTGTTTGAGTTCAGCTTCAAATTTTTGGCGATTTTCTTCAGAGCCAAAAAAGGATGGTAAACAAAAAGCAGTGGAATAGAGATAGCCAATATATGAGTCAATAGTCCAAGATTTCTCATATTTAACTTCAAAGTTTTCTTGACGATTAAATGACGATTTAGCGATAATTTCTTCATGAGAAACAGCTAAGGGTTTCCAGAAACCTTGACCACTTTCACCTGTACGGCGTTTTTCACCTAACCAACTTTGAACAACAGCAATTGCCGTTTTCTTCCAAGGGTGGTCGCTATTCCAAGGGTCTTCATAGGTTTTGATAATAGCTAATCCACCATCATTTGCAAGTAAATTGTATATATGTTCTATAACTAATTCTCGCTGCATCCAGTGAAAAGCTCTACCAATTGTGACTAGCTGGAATTTACCGAAATCTTGAGAGAGATTTTCTGCTCTATCTTGTATCCAACTAATATTATTTGCGCCTAATTCTAAAGCTTGGATCTTTGCTTCTTGCAGCATATCTGCATCAGGATCTAAACCAAATATTTCGCGAAATTTATTATGTAGAGGAATGGCAATTAATCCAGCACCACAGCCCAAATCTAGCAGTCTACCTTGACCATTTAATTTAAATTTATCTGTAAGTAAATCAAATAACACAGGCGGATACTGTGGTCGATAACGAGCGTAGTACCAAGCTGCACCTTCAAATAAAGTTGGGTCGTAAGTAGAGATTGTTGTCATAAGTTAAAGCTCAAATTAATGTCAAAATATATTTTCTTAGATTTTCTTAGTGAGTAGGGTGAATGAGAAATTTTCACCCTACATATACTGTGGTTATCCAGCCACAATATTAATTATTAAAACGGGCGACTTCCGGCTAAACTTACACGCTTTAATACCCGTCTTTCATTGGGGTCAAATGGTGTTCTGTGGTGTAATGTAGCTTGATTATCCCAGTAAACAATGTCACCTACAGACCATTTGTGTTGATAATAAAACTGTGGCTGATTAAGATGTTCGCGCAATTGAGCAATTAATTCTGCTCCTTCTTGCGGTTCTAAACCAACTACTTCTACTTCTGTAGCGTAATCGAGATACAAAATATTTTTCCCGCTTTCTGGATGCGTGCGTACCAGAGGGTGAGGAAAGACTGGACTAACTAAGGGAATACTTTTATCTAAACGATAATGGGAACGAGGTGAATTTTTGTCTCGCAAAAATGGATTGTAAGTAATCAGATGTAAATCTGCTATTCGCCGTTTAGTAGACTCATCTAAGGTTTCGTAAGCCAAATTTAGATTTAGCCAAGAAGTCTCGCCACCTTGAGAAGGAACTTCTAACGCATAGAGTAGAGAACCGCTAGAAGGGTAGGGAGTCCAATGGTGATCGGAATGGAAAGCTAACTCACCTGTACCTGTATAACCACCATCGAGGTTAGACACTGGGATAATTACTGGTGTAGTTCCTGTTTCGGAAGCTAACACAGGGATCTCTTGTGGTGGTACAAAGAGAGCGCCAAAATAGAACGAAAAGTTCAAAAATTGCTCGTCAGTCAGGCGTTGATTTTTGAAGATGATAATATGGCGATCGCGTAATGCTTGTTTTAGCTGCAAAATAATTTCTGGTGCTACAGCTTGACTCGCATCTAATCCTGTCACAACTGCGCCTAGAGGTGCATCTAAGGGCGTAATTTTAACTTCTGTTAACGTCAGTGTTGGCATAGTGTTCTTCTTCGTCAATTGTCAGTTATCAGAGACGCGATGAATCGCGTCTGTACAATAATTTGTCTCCCTTCTCCTCCTTGTCCCCCTTGTCCCTCTTCCTACCTCTTCTACTGCTTGGCTAACACATCTTGGGGTGTGATTTTGGTATATTCTTCAGGCTTTAAAAACCCATCTCTGACATTTACCTTTTTCGGTATCAGCCCCAGAGAATACCATTTATCAGCTACTTCTTGTTGCTTAGTAATGATTTGTTCGGTAATTGGTACCAAAGAAAAATCATATTTATCATGCATTGCTTCTAAAGTTGGTACATCCAGTTGCGTTACTGGTGCAAGTAATTGTGCGATTTCTTTGGGATTTTGTTTAGACCAAATTTGGGCTTTTTGTAGTTCGTCTAAAACGACTTTAATGACTTCGGGATTTTGTTCATAGAATTGGCGAGTTGTAGAGAGAAAGTTATTCGTATCTCGCAAACCATTACCGCCATCTATCAGCACACGACCAACTTTATTTTGCACGTTCCTGGTAACAAATGGTTCCCAAATAAACCAAGCATCAATTTTACCTTGGTTAAATGCCACATTCGCATCTGGAGGGGGTAGAAATACAGACTCAACATCAGATAATTTGAGTCCTTCATTTTCTAAAGCTCTAACTAACAGATAATGCCCAATAGATGCTTTTTGAAAACCGACTTTTTTACCTTTTAAGTCCTTCACGCTTTTCACAGTCGAGTTAGTAGGTACTAACAAAGAAACTGCTCTACCATCAGAGGAATTAGCCGCTAAATATACTAAAGGTGTGCCAGCAGCTTGAGCAAATACAGGAGGCGATTCGGCTGTAGAAGCAATATCCAAACCATTTGCATTTAAAGCTTCTAATTGTTGCGGCCCTGCGGCAAATTCAGGCCATTCTAGCTTGTAACCAAGGTCAGCTAATCTCTTTTCTAATTTTCCTTGTTTTTCTAAAACAGCTAGGGCTGTAAGCTGTTTAGAACGAACAATTCTCACTACTTTTCCGCTATTAGTGGTAGATGTATTGGCGGCGTTAGTGGTTGTATTGTTGTTACTATTAGAAGCAGATGAATCTGCTGGTTTTTGGCTGCTTTTATCTGGCGTACTGCAACTAAATAGTGTTGTTGATAACACTAAGCCGTAACCAAGCGCAAATAAAGCCGATCTGCGAGTAATTTGTCCGCGTTTCCAAAATGCTAATTTTTCTTTCATTGTTTGCATTAATTGGCTCTCCTCTGCCTTAAAAATTGAAAAAATTGACACAATTAGATAAGATTAAATACCCCCAGCTAAGGACTGCGGGTATTTACAATTGTTTTTATCTGGAATGCTAATTTCATAGGATGTTGTTAAGCTTCAGCACAATGCAATAGAAAGGGTTTAAATTTGGTCAATAGTCAATAGTCAATAGTCATTTGTCATTGGTCATTTGTTGTTGGTGAGAGTTTTTAGGTTTTTTATGATTAAAATAGCTGTAAGGTTTTATGAATTTTTGATTCGTGTTTTACAATATTTTTTATTATCAACAATGTGATATTGATCAATGAAACAAGCTAATAAATAACATTAAATATCTTTTTTAAGGAATTAAGGTGGAATGAACCACCTTAAAAGAGATTCATGAGAGGGCTACTGTGGAGGAAAATTGTAGTTACAAAACAAAATGTAGATATTTGGTAATAATGATCTAATTATTTCCTGAAAAAATAAGAGATGATTTTAGGAAATGGGGGGAAGGAAAATGTTTCTCTTGAACAGAGAATCATTTCTCCTCCCTTATGCCATGTGTGTTGAAGTTAACGAACCATTGAAAATTAAATATTCAAATCAATATTTAACATTTATTGAAATTTCTGATGCAATTTTTTACACTCTTATTTTTCTTTATTGTTGGTGAGTTAAGCTAGATGAATACTACTACATAAAATTAATAGTAAATCTGCTTAATATAGCTAAATTTTAGGGAAAGGAAGCGCCGCATCATTGTACTAAAAGTGACATGTACGCAACGCTTCTTTAGTCGAGGCAAAGTGACTCAGATATGTGTACTGACAATTAAATTCAGCTTCAATTCATCAGCTTAAATTTCACAGTTTCTCTACACTATGGTTGATGTGAAAGATAGTGATTGTTGTAATGCATCTTCGCGTTGTGGTTGACCCATGACTCGCTGTAAAATTTTCTCTACTGTTTGTGCTAGAGCTATATCTCCTCTCACTCTTGGGCGAGGTAAATTAATCTCTAAATCTAGAGTAATTTGACCGTTTTCAATCAGTAATACTCGGTCTGCTAAAACTACGGCTTCTTCTACATCATGGGTAATTAGTAAGGAAGTAAAGCCCTGATCTTGCCATAATTTTTCTAGTAATTGTTGCATCTCAATCCGCGTGAGTGCATCCAACGCACCTAGAGGTTCATCTAGCAATAGTAATTTTGGGCTACTGGCTAAGGCTCTAGCTAAAGCTACTCTTTGGCGTTGTCCTCCAGATAAAACTGAAGGCCATTCCTGCGCTCTATCTTCTAATCCCACAGATCGCAAAACATGTAAAGCGGTTTGCTTTGCTAAAACTTTTGAGTTAGCACCTAATAAACCTAATTCCACATTTGCTAGTACTTTCTGCCAAGGTAGTAAACGCGCATCTTGGAACATCATGCGGATATCTGGGTTAATCCGATGGTGGGAATGTTGATCGTTTAAGAATACTCCGCCGCCGGTAGGTGCATCTAGTCCAGCAATTAGTCGTAGCATCGTACTCTTACCGCAACCGCTACGCCCAACTATAGCGACAAATTCCCCAGGTTGAATCTCTAAATCTATATCCTGCAAAACTGTCTTTGTCCCAAAGGATTTGCTCAATCCTTGCAGTTTTAAATGCATCCCCCGCGCTTCATAGGTCATGCTACAAATCTCCTGTTTTTACTCTCTCGTCATTAAGCTTGGTTAATTGTGTCTGTATGGCAAGATTTGCCTTTTAGTCAAAAAATACGAGCTAAAATATACCTGCATGGTTTGTCATGACTGTATTTTTTATATGATTCATAAAGTCATAAAAACCAGTTACTTAGGGGAAATAGCTAACAGAATGTCAATAAATAGCTCTACAACAATATTTTTGGCTTGACATTACTTTTCCTCCCTTAAGCTTAGGTAATCGCAAAACTATTTCTAGAAGACTTTTACATGAGGATATATACCCAGGTAATTGTCTAATTTTTGATAATTCCTCACTAAAACTCCGGTATATTGGTCAAGTTTTAGGAGTATGTTTCTAGTAGTCTCACATAGGTGGAGCAAAAAGGCAAGTAGATTTTTATAAAAAAAACTGAAAAATTGTGTTGTTTGATACACAATGTAGCTAAGGTGAATAAATTAGGCGATCGCATCATTAATTTTGGCTTGAGAGAATAAACTATCCTGTGATATGAGCGGTTGCACGGCGTGATTTACTAAAGTTTTGAGTCAGGACTTACAGCGAAAGTTAAGATTTTCTGTAAAAATAAAAAGTTTTATTTGATAATAGTTACATCAAAAAAATAACCCCACTTTCTAAGTGTTGAAAGTAGGGAAATCAATGCTAATAGATTAATTCAATAAAATTAACGTAGTTCAAAACCCAAATTATTCAAAGCTTCCCGCAAGCGATCGCGTCCGGAAATAGACTGCGCAAAAGCCACCCGTTTAGCCGAATGTTCTGTCCAATCACCAGGAATATTCATTTTCTGTGACTTGTAGAAAGCTTGCATTGCTTGGTTATACACAGCAATATCTTCTTCTGATGCTGGTTTGTAGGTTTCGCGATGTAATACCGTCGTTTGGGGTAAGCGTGGTTTAATGGCTGTTTCCACAGCGCGATCGCTATAACCCACACACAAACCAAATACAGCAAATACCTGTTTTGGTAACCCTAAAACCTCCGCCACTTCCTCTGGTTTATTACGCAACGCACCAATATACACCGTTCCCAACCCTAAAGATTCAGCAGCTACCACAGCATTTTGTGCGGCTAAAGCTGCGTCAATCGCCGCCATGAGGAACATTTCCAGATAATCTAAGCCTTCATGGGGTAATCCGCGACTTTCGGCTAAATTTGACAATCTAGCTAAATCTGCCAACCAGACGAGAAATAAGGGAGATTGGCGAATATGGGCTTGATTATTAGCCAGTTGTGATAGTTTTTCCTTACGACTGGGATCTTCTACTGCTATCACACTCCATGTTTGGAGATTGGAGGATGTAGAAGCTGATTGCGCTGCGGCGACTAAGGTTTCTAAAGTTCCTGAAGGTAAAGCATCCGGTAAATAAGCCCGAATTGAACGGTGAGATAACAGCGAACTGATGAAATCATTTTCAGGTAGCTCTGCATTAACTGAGCTAGTGCCATAACGATGATGAAGCAACTCGGTAAAATTTGGCATAAGTTACTTAATGTCGATAGTTAGTTGTTAGAGACGCGATTAATCGCGTCTGTACAAGTGTTAGAGACGCGATTAATCGCGTCTGTACAAGTGTCATTTGTGAGAATTTGGTGTCAGAAATAGGAAATAGGAAAATAATTTGTGTAAGCTATTTTGCTTTTAAGTTGCACAATTCATCGTCAGGGCTGTTGACAGTTAACAGCTCATACAATGTAGTTATGCAATTTAGACGCGCATCATCTTATTTTAGGTAAATAAGTACGCGCTTCGGGGCATAGTAGTGCCCATAAGTGTTAACTTAACGCAAAAACCTCTTACCGCAAGGAACTGAAGTTCCTTGCTAATAGCGAAAGTCATCTAAAGATGACTAAATAGGCTCAAAATTTTCAGTCTACTTCAGTAGACTTTGGCTATTAGCCTGAGAATTCATTCTCAGGCGGGTGAGAAAGCCTACGCTGAAGCTATTTCTAGCTTAATTTGACACCAATTAGTATTGCAATAACCCTACAATCAACGATTAGCTGTATGTAAAATCAAAAATTAGCCCACACTTACTTTTTCAAGTATAGTGCGGGCTAATCTTTAGTTTAAGCAAAAATCAGAATGAAGGCTTTAGTTTTCACCTATTTCCAGACTTAAAGGTTGAATATTGACTATTTTCCCCCCTAAGCGATTAATGCGTTGAAGTTCTTCATTAAACCGGCTAAAGGGTACTGTAATCAATATACTAGCACTAGAACGTATCGGGTAATTGTTTTGATTTGTGACATCATTTTGATGCAGTCCCGAAACTTCAACTTGAAAACTCCGACTTGGATAAACCATGTTGATGTCCTTATCAATTTAGAAAAATTGCTTATTGGGCATTGGGCAATTCAATTTTGGATTTTAAATTTCCGATTTTGGATTAGGTTTAAATCTAAAATCCAAAATCTAAAATCTAAAATTCCCACTCCCTAGCCTCTAGCCCCTAGTCCCTAGAGAGGTGTAACGCTGGCAATTTTACCGTTACGACGTTGCACTTGTTGAAAATAGTTGGATAGTTCTTCGTAGGGAATAACTACTGCTTTGTTGATGCGGCGAACTTTGGGATAACCGGGTTGAGAGATACCTGCAACTTCAACGCGGAATAGCCTTCCTTCACCATAGGCTTGCGAGCCTTGAAATGTGGTGCTGGGGGTTTGTCCTCTGACAGAGGAACGATAAGCAAAGCCATTGTTACTACCAGCAGGTGCTATGACTGTAGAGGCGCTATTTCTGGCTAATTCGCTAGCTAAACGAGAGGAAGCACCAGGAATTTGAGAGCGATCGCTTGTGGCATAACCGCGATAAAGTTGAAAAATGCGGGTAAAGCCGACAGTTTTTTGTCCTAATTGATTGCTGAATCCGCGATAATAGGGCACAATATTGTCCCCAAAATTAGTCTGATACTCTACTGAATCTATATAAGAATCAATATCAGCTTCGTAGCCTTTGCTTTGATATAAATCCAAATGATAGGCTATTTCAGATTCATCATAAGGAGCGCGTCCTAATAGATGTTTGTAATTGAGTTCTGTCACCCGACTGTGAAAGTTATTGGCAAAGAACTTTGATTTGTACAGTTCGGATTTGGCTAACTGTCTAACAAATTCTTGAACGGTAATATTTTTGTTAGTCAGAAGAGATTCTAAACCTATCAAACGTTCTGATTGCAGCAAATAATCGTTACCTAAAAGCTGGCGGTAAATCGCATTAATTACCAGTGCAATCTCTGCCTGACTAGCATTAGAACGTAATTCAAGAGGAGCAGCATCACTAAATGCAGAAGTTCCGAGTCTGGATGCTGCTGTTGTAATAGCCATCTAAAATATCTCCTTAGCGAACAGTTTTGATCAAAAAAGGCAGAGGGCAGAGGGCAGATGGCAGAAGTAATACCAATTCCATCAAAAAATGAGACAGATGCGTAGTGGCGTGGCAAGCTTAAAATGTTGCAATATAATTTTCTTGTGGGGTGGACATCTTGTCCGCCCAGGACGGGCGAGACGCCCATCCCACAAGAGTTTTATTCATGCACAATTTTAGCCTTGTCGCGCCAGTAGGTTGGGTTGAGGAACGAAACCCAACACCCCAAAGTTATGTAATTGTTGGGTTTCACTCCGTTTAACCCAACCTACATCCACTCTAGCCCTATGCCCCATGCCCCATGCCCTATGCCCATAATTCAAGAAAGCGCAATACCGATCACCTTGCGCCCTTGGCGATTGAGTTGTTGTAAGCGATTTGATAACTGATCGAATGGTACAACTACTTCGGTAATACTTTGGCGAATGCGGGGTGAGTTGGGGGAAGCCGCTTGTAAAACCCGAATTCGATAGGTGTTACCGCCACGAGATCCTGTTGAGACACCAGTGAGCGAACCAGAATCAGCAGGATAGATGGGGGAGACTAAATTCTTGGCTAGATCCCAAGTTAATTGTCCTTTAGATTTGTTTTGAGCGCGATCGCTGTTTGCATAGCCGCGATACAACTGGAAGAAACGCACAAAACCAGCCGTTTTTTGTCCGACTGTGGTTTGAAAGCCGCGATAGTAAGGAACTATTGCATCCCCAAAGTTTTGTTGATACTCTACCGAATCGATGTAAGAATTGATCTCGGCTTCGTAACCTTGGGAATTATAGATATCAACATGGTAAGCAATTTCTGACTCATCGTAGGGCGCACGACCAAGCAAATGCTTATAATTTAGCTCAATAAAGCGCACCTGTGAGTTGGAATAAAAGAATTTCTGGCGATACAGTTCCGATTGCGCGATCGCTCTGACAAAATCGCGCACAGAAATTTGCGCCTGTTGCAATAGCGATTCTGGACTAATTAGGCGCTCGCTGGCAAACAGATGCTCGTTACCTAAAACTTGGCGATATGCAGCCCAAATAATTGACTGCACTTCCTCTGCTGTTTTTACAAAGCGCAATTCCGCCTTTTCACTATCTGCAAAAGGGCGAACTCCTAATCGGCTTGCTTCTGTTAACGGTGCCATAACCTTATCTGTTCCTTATTTTCTAACCCATTAAACTTGGTAAAAATTTCTTAAGTTACAGCTAAAAATGGTCAATCTAGTAGCGAGTACTTTAGTACTTTAAAATCCAGGACTAAAATCCTGACTACAAACCTGTTAATAAATCTTTTTCACTAACTAAGAAAAAGCCTTGCGTAATAAGATGAGAGTTTATCTACCCAAAAATCATAAGTATTGGCATCAATTGCAATTGACAGCTAACACAGAATGAATTCAGTGTTGATAAAATTCTCAACTTACTACACAAATGCTTGACGCTTTTGCAATTTGCAACGTTTTAGCGCTGCAAACTTGATATCAGTTTTTGTGAAACAAGGCTACCTACTGCCAAAAATCATCGGGTAATAATATCGATCTGCATAATACTATTACCAAATTATTTTCTCACCCGCGTTACACAAAACTGAAAAACTTTTAGGAACCGATTGGTTAGCTTATTAGCTCAGAGCATTGATGATGTAATCAATGTAAGAGTTAGCTTCAACAGCAGGATCGCCGGTTACACCGTGATTAGCTTTGATGTATTTGAGAGCTTCAATGTACCAGCTAGGAGATAATTCAAAGGTACGGTTGATTTCAGCCAAACCACCAATCAAATAATCATCGATAGGGCCTGTACCACCCACTACTAAAGCGTAGGTAACAATCCGCAGGTAGTAGCCGATATCACGCACGCACTTGTCTTTACCAGTTTGGGTAGAGGCGTAGTTAGGGCCAGATGTGGTGGTGGTGTAGGGGAATTTTTGGTACACAGCATTAGCTGCAGCTTCAGCTAGGCTAGGAGCTTTTTTAGATATTGCTTTTGCAGCTTCTAAGCTAACAGATGCTTGGCGGAAACGACCAAATGCAACTTGAATTTCGGTGCTACCCAAAAAACGACCTTGAGAATCTGCAGATGCAACTGCTTCGGTTAAGGGTGTTTTAGTCATTGAAGTATTTTCTCCTAATTGCTTTTACAAAAAATTGCTTTAATAGACTTCTTGCAAAAATTGATTTTTTATTCAATTTTGCTTCTCTGCAAGAGGTCTAATAGAATATGTTTTGATGTTTAGGCAACTGCGGCTGCTGCACGATCAAAATAAGAAGAGACTTCTGCAATCAAATTGCTGCAATCACCACGGGTAATACCGTTGGGATCGTTAGCAATAGCGATGGAAGCTTCTTTCAGTTTTTGAATACCAACTGCAACGGAAGCGCCAGGAGTACCAAGTGCTAGATAGGTTTCCCGTAAACCATTCAATGCGCGATCGTCAAGAACGCTAGTATCACCTGCAAAAATCGCATAGGTAACATAACGCAGGATAATTTCTAAATCCCGTACACAAGCAGCCGCACGACGGTTGGTGTAAGCATTTCCACCAGGAGCAATTAGTTGAGGCTGTTCAGCAAACAATGAACGAGCTGCGTTAGCAACTATGGAAGATGCATTGCTAGAAATGCGGTTAACGATATCAACCCGCTTGTTACCTTCTTTAACTAAAGCGATTAAAGCATCTAACTGACCATCGCTGAGGTATTCGCCTCTGGCGTCAGCTTGGGATACAACCTTAGAAAATGCATCTTGCACCATAGTTTGAATCTCCTAAACTTTGATTAATTGAGAATTATTGATGAGGGTTCAAGCTCAAATATAAAGATTTTAGCTTTTGGTTTTTACCACAGATTGTTATGTCTCAAAACTCCAAATTCTCATTTGATTGGGACATAACTCTGAGGGGAATTACCGAGTAGACTCTCATAATTTTCTGAAAGCTTTTCAAGCATAAAAATTAAGCAATGCCAGCCCAGAAAATCAGAGGATTTGCTTACTTGGTTTTCCTCCAACCCCTTACAAATTATTTTTATAATGCTTCGCATCTCTTTTTTATTAAGAAATGTATAATGATTATTCTAATAAGTATAATAAATTATTTATCTACTTAAATACTTTTGTTTAATTATTTAAATTATTTGATTTAAAGGATATTAGTGCTGAAGTTTTATCTAGTCAATCTCTTGCCCAGTAAGAGTTTGTAAGAAAAATGGCATTATCTAAATATATCTTAACAAAACAAAATGTATTTATTATTTTGCCTTAAAAATGGCATTCAATATTCATATTTTCCTGAAAGATTAGAGTTTTATCTAAAAAAACGTGTTAATGAATACAAAAACAGTCGTAAAAAGGAAATCACGATCACATTTTTTCCAAAAAAGTTTACAAACTGTAACATAAAACCTGTGATTTATTAAAATTCCGCTTGTTCTCTCTCAGTTTTTATGAAAACCCTCCTTCTTAAGGGGAGAATAATATACTTAAATTCCCCATAATTTACGCGGGTTTAATGTAGGGGATAGAGAAGAAAGATTTTGTTGACTGTTGACTGTTAACGGTTAACTGTTTTGTCCATACAAAAAAAATCCCACGCTTTCAAGGCGTGGGATTCTTCAATACTTTAAGTAGTGTTAAAGCACAAAAATGTTGCATAGTAGCGAGCAGAGGAAGAGGTCACAAGAGGTAGGGGCGCAGGATTGATCGATCCCCCCTACCCCCCTTAAAAAGGGGGGCGAAAAGACTCTCAAAGTCCCCCTTTTTAAGGGGAGCCACTGCGTTGGACGGGTTTCCCGGCTTGAAGCAAGTGGCGTGGACTTAGGGGGATCGAGAAATTTAGAAGGCTAGACGAGTAGTTTGCAAACACGCCCTAGCCCCTATTTTTTAAGTTATTTACCAATTTTGAGATTAAATAGTGACCTTTGTACCATCAAATTTGGTAAATGTGAAACCTTCAAAGATTTCGCGGAACGTTAATTTCTCATCTCTGAGAATACCAATTGCGATCGCTTCCCCAAGCGCCAATGAAGCAGCCGCATCCGTGCGCCAGTGAATTCCCGCAGCATTACGCCCTAAACCAATATTTGCCGCCAATTTATTCAATTCCCCGCCCACAGTCAACGGTGGCCCTTCATAGGGAATCAATTTAGTCGGATCTTGCGGGTCGGGTATCACCGGGTTGGGAATCACATAATTTTCATCAAATAGCGCCTTCAAAATCGTCACACTAGCACCAGCCGATACCGAAGCACCCCCAGGGTAAGAAGAGTGGAGCGGTGAGCCTTCAGGATAACCTTGGGGTAGTAAATAGGATTTATATTGACTGAAAATGCGATCGAGGGCTTCTGACTTAAACACATCAGCGTGAATTGGATAGTTGGTTTTCTTCACCTGATTATTGTGAACCAATCCACCATAAGCCTCTGCTCTCAGACGACGGTGAACGTAGTATTTCTGCCAATAAGCGGCTCTAATCGCATGTGGCCCTACCCAACTGAGCAAAGATTGAGAATATCCAGGGCCAAATGTCCCCGAACCGCCTACTTGAGTCTTTGATTTGTTATAAGGATTACTGGGATTGTAAGGTGCGCCTACACCACCACCCAGAAGATTATCTTTAACTGGTTTAGCAACGAGAATTAAAGTAGCATTTCCATAGACAGGTGGTGGCGTGTGAGCAATTTCTGCTTGGTCGCGTCCATTAATAAAGTAGCGGCGGGTAGAATCAAACTTAATCGTTCTCCCAGACTCACCACCATTTTGTACTAGCAACCATTCATCATAATTAGTTTGGAAAGTGTTTTCGGGAATAGCTAGCGGAAGGCGGTTAAGTTGAGCATAATTAAGGGTTCCCGCAGGTACAGGACGCAGTAAAAATTGAGAAACATAAGGGCCGACTTCTACCCCTGGTAAGGTGTAAGAACTCGCTTTACCAGAAGCATCAGCATAAATTGCTGTACCTCTAAATAGCAGTTCTGGTGTGACTTTGCCATTCTTTTTCGGCCCTTTAAATCCTGACAACTGATTTAACTCTTGAACGGCTGCCAGAATCAACGGGTTATTTGTATCGTTACGATACTCGCTAAAAGGTACATCTTGTAAAAGATGTTGCCAAGCTAATTCGATGAATTCCGCCGCTTGTTCTGCACTATCTAGGGTGGGAGGTATGGGAATGGCTAATTGGCAAGTATTAACCCCACTTAAGCTAATTGCTAATGGTGTGAGTGGTTGTACCAGCTTGCGTTTACCACCCAAGATAATTTTTTCATACTCGTTGGGATCGCCAGAGTTAAGGGCATTAATAAAAGATTGATAAGCTTTAAGATCCACTTCACCCAACTGATTGTGAGGTAATCCCCGCGTATCTGTGGCAATTTTGTTGGCGTATTTCGCCTCATCGCCATTGGTAGGATGGGGAGGAATAGGAATTTCCCGATTATTTTTGGCGGCTGTTGTCCGAATTTGAAAAGCTTTCTCACGTAAATTGCTATGGTCGGATTTTCCTCTCGGTTCCGCAGCTTGAACAATGTTTTCTTCTTTGTTGTTTGTGATAGATGAACCTAAAACTCCAGCCACCACACTACTAGTTGTAAACAAGCCAACACGACCAAGAAAAGAGCGTCTACTAGCACCACCTAAAAAGCGTCGGGGTTGCTTAACTTTTGGTGTTTCACTAGGAACTAGTGCATCCTGTTCGGAACTTTGATGAGAATTGGGATCTACAGTCATGAGATGTCTCCACTGGCAAATAATCAAATAAAAAGCTTGTATTCAGAACTTAAGTCCTGAATACGAGCTGTTTCAACTGAATCGGGGATAAAATCTGAGGTGCTACTACTGGAAGGTAACTTTGGCTGTCGTTATCTAGTAATGAAAAGTGCGATCGCATTCTGACAGCTGACAAGTTTTTCCCAAAACTTTTAACTACTGTAATTCTATAGACTTACCGTATTTAATTAATCAAAATTTCTCATAAATAACAGTTAAAATCAAGTAGTCTTGATATCTATTTGCAAAAGTAATTCATAAAAATTTAGATCCCCGACTTATTAAAGAAGTCAGGGATCTGAAGAGGATTTCTCTATCTATAACCCAAACCTATATTTTGGGTGAAAAAGCCGCATATTGTTCTGGTGAAAGCATTGCTTCCTTGACATCAATCTGTTTAGGAATCAATTTCAATTCATAGAATTTGTCAGCAACTTGCTGCTGTAGGGCAATCAAATTACTATCAATCGGGACAATGCCAAATTTGCGCCTTTGTGTAGCTTTTTGCAGTGTTTCTAAATCAATACCTAACACTGGCGAAAGTGTAGCTGCTACCTCATATCGATGTTTATCAGACCAATCTTCTAAGGTTTTAATTTCTTCTAAAATGGCCTTAATTGTTTCCGGATTTTCAGTAGCAAATTTACGACTTGCTAAGTAATATCCTCCTTGTTTGTTAATTTCTGTGCCATCAATTAAAACACGAGCATTAATAGCTTTCTGGGCGGCTGCATAAAACGGGTCCCAAATTACCCAAGCATCTAAACTACCTTTAACTAAGGCGGCGCGTGCATCGGCTGGTGGTAGATAAATGGGTTGAATATCGCTATATTTCAAGCCAAATTTTTCTAACACTTGCAACAGCATATAATGGGCGCTAGAACCTTTTTGAAAAGCAATTTTTTTACCTTTCAAGTCAGTCAATCACGGGAAAATCCCACAACCAAGCATGAAAGTATGATATTTTCCCAAATGGTACTCCAAAACGAGGTTGTGGTTCACTAGTGCAACATTAGCCT
>NZ_CAWPNJ010000050.1:0-60350 GCF_963889195.1 Calothrix sp. FACHB-168 | reverse complement strand
ACCACAATCTACTTAATTCGTTGATTTTTCCATTTTTGGGTGTAAAGCTTGTCACTCAGTTATCCTGAGTTACTTTGTCATGTGTTTAGTCTAAACTCCAGTAGTCGGTGAGTATGTCAAAAATCTTAAAGATCCGAAATCATAACTATCGCCCAACCGATAAACTGTAAAAGTTATGCTGTTTTACAGTGGTAATAGATAATTCTTGTTTAAAGTCTCTAGCACCACGAGCCTTTGTAGTTGGCAAATTTACTGTCAAAGCACAAAGGCGAAACTACCTAATAGCTGCACTTAGAAAAACAATCCTAGTGCAATATCAGGGGTAATAAATCAGCAAATCAAACAGTTAAGGAAAAAATGTTAAGGACTCTTTTGGTAATCGCCATTGGTTTCTTACCTTCCCTGTTCTCCCTGTGGGTAATCCGCAAAACTCATTTGCGGACACGTTTAAGAATGAGACAAGCAGCCATGAATGTCTCAGGGATGCGGGTTAGACAAAATATTAGGTCTATTGAAGGCGATACTGGCGGCAGCCTCTCCGGGGAACGCTATTATCTAGAAGGGGTTGGTTACTTAGTTGGTGACATCAGCTGCAAATTCAATGCTAGATCCGGCTATATCCGTTGCGCTGTCAATCCCGACGGGCCTTGTCAGGGATGTCGTCACTACGAACCAAAAGAATTAGCTGGGAGCGAACAGAGAACGTAAAAATCAGCTTTATCCTATTAATTTCAGGCTATGCACTCTCCCAAAAATGTGTCAAACTGACTCTAAATTTCGTAACTTTTTGTTATTAAATTACCAAATATTAGCAGCTATTAATCTTTTGTTATCAACAATTAATGGAACTACAAAAAATAAATTATGCCAAATTGTAGGGGCGGGGTTACCCCGCCCCTACAATTTGCGGATATGGTAAGTTAATGATGGGAAGATTTTTTATTTGGAAGTTCCTAATAGGCGATCAATAACATTGGCTAAAATATAAATATAATACTGTCCTTTCAGTTTATTACTACTGTTAAAAAATATGACAATTTATTTTTATACTGTTAGCGAAGAATATGGTTGTTTTTCCAACTTTTCACGCCACGGTTTTGAATTAGATGGCTTGTATTGGCTGACTAGCGAGCATTATTTTCAAGCACAAAAATTTATTGGTACTGACCATGTAGAACAAATCCGGTTAGTTAAAAGCCCTAAAGAAGCAGCAAAAATGGGGCGCGAACGCAGTCGTCCTCTCAGAAAGGATTGGGAACAAGTTAAAGATGATGTGATGAGAAAAGCTGTACTGCAAAAATTTACTACCCATGCAGATATTAGAGAAATTTTACTTTCTACAGGTAATGAAGAAATTATTGAAAACTCCCCGATAGATTTTTACTGGGGTTGTGGCGCTGATGGTAGTGGTAAAAATATGTTGGGAATAATTTTAATGGAGGTAAGAGAAAAACTTCGTTAAGTTAGAAAAATCTAGGGGTGAAAATGTAATTTTACGGCAGAAGTCGTAGGAAATTAGACTGCATGAAGGTTTACTGAGGATTTTGGGCATACTAGAACATACAGCATATTTCAGGTAAATGAGGTACGCGCTTCGGGGCATGGCAGTGCCAGTGCCCCTACAATCAACGATAATTTGTACCTCACCAACTGGCAATCTGCTGTATCACCAAACTTAATAGGACTTGGTCGATGTCTACAGGCGAATGGAATCCTAACTTTCAGAATAAAGATCCTTTAAATGTTCCCAAAAAATACGGGAAATTAAAGCAGCAGAACACCATTACCCATAATTTTGACCAAGCTTCGCCAGAAGATATCACTCTTTACGAAGAAAGTAACCATCAGTTATCAGAAGCATCTCAACTACTGCGACAAGGAGTAAAACAGCAAAAAGCTGGTGATTTAACCGCAGCAATTAAGACTTTAGAAGCGTCTTTTGTCCTGTTTCAAGCCGCAGGCCATTCTGCTAGACAAGAACAGGTATTGTCTTTATTAGCATTAATAGCTTATACAGTAGGAGACTACCAAAAAACTATTTCCTATTGTCAACAATGTTTATCCTTGATGGGAGAGGAATCAGAGATATCTTTGCGGATACAAGTGCTTTCCCATTTAGGAAATTCTTACCGTCACATCAATAATTATGAACAAGCTATTAAGTTTTTAGAAGAAAGTTTGCAAATTACTCAGCAACAGTCAGACAAGCGCAGTCAAGTCGCAGCTTTAAATAATCTGGGTTTATTGTATAAAGCCTTAGGTAACTTGGAACAGGCGATTAATTATCAAGAACAGAGTTTAACAATTGTTCAAGAACTGCAAGACCGTTGGGGAGAGGAACAAGTACTCAAAAATTTAGGTAATGCATGGTATGCATTAGATGATTACACAAAAGCGATCGCATATTATGAAAAGTGTGTAGTCTTATGTCGTTCTCTGAAAAATCTGCGTAGTGCTGTACATGTCCTGAAAAATCTAGGTAATGCTTGCTATGCTTTAAACGATTATGCCAAAGCGATGATTTATTACGAAGAACGATTGCAAGTAGCCAGAGAACTTCAAGACAAGCGCAGTGAAGAACAGTCTTTAGGCAGTTTAGGAGTAGCTTGTGAGGCTTTAGGCGATTATAACAAAGCGATCGCCTATCACGAACAACGTTTATTTTTAGCCAAAGCCTTAAAAGACATTCGCAGTCAAGAACAAGCACTCGCTAGTCTCAAACTCGCTTGCTACGCCTTAGGCGATTATGCCAAAGCCATGCAATATCAAACAATGGAACTGGAATAATTCTGACTATCAAAAAAATCTCAAATCTCTCTCCCCTAGCCTAAGCGCCTCTATTTTCAACACAGCCATTCACAGCAGGTTTTGGCACAACCAAGCATGAAAATTTCTCTTCCCTGTTCCCCGTTCCCTGTTTCCTATTTTCAACACAGACAACTGATACAATAAAGGCTTGGTAAATATTGCCCGCAAATTTTACAGGTGCTACTTACCCCCAAGTTCAGATTGTCATGAGCAACGAAACCCAACTCAGTCTATTTGACGAATCCAACTTTAACCAAAAAAACCTAATTCCCACAGACACCAAAATTCCCATACCTCCTAATACATACTCTGACATGACTGATTTGGCACAACACTGCAATCAGTGCCATCGTTGTGGATTAGGAGACAACCGTACTCATGCAGTCGTAGGACGTGGAAATCTCAAAGCACAGATTATGGTTGTTGGGGAAGCACCAGGTCAAAATGAAGACGAAACAGGTTTACCCTTTGTCGGTAAATCTGGGCAGTTATTAGAGAAAATTTTAGCATCTGCCCATCTCAGTACAGAGCATGATGTATACATTTGTAACATCAACAAATGCCGCCCACCAGAGAATCGGGTTCCGACTACTGAAGAAATGACAGCTTGTTTGCCTTATTTATTAGAACAAATTCGCCTGGTAGATCCAAAAATTATTCTGTTAACTGGTGCCACTGCTGTTAAAGGTTTAACTGGTGATAAACGGGGGATTACGAAAATTCGCGGACAGTGGATCGAGTGGCAAGGGCGTTTGTGTATGCCAATTTTCCACCCTTCCTATCTACTGCGTAACCCTTCCAGAGAAGTAAATAGTCCGAAATGGCTCATGTGGCAAGATATACAAGCTGTGCGTGCCAAGTACGACGAAATTAGGGGTAGCAGCAAATAGCCAACAACATAGAATTGGCAATTGAAATAGTCAACAGTCAGTAGGGGCGGGTTTATTGAGAATAATCGTTGCTCAGTGAGGATATTTGTGAACCCGCCCGTACAGTTGTCATCAGTCAACATTCATCAGTCAACAGTTATTTCTCGTGATACAGGACAAGTCAGACTCAATTAGGGCAACCTAATAGTAGTAGAAATATCGTAAATTATGGACGCAGCTAAACGCCTTGCTACTCTCAACCGCATCCGCAAACTTAGTCGCCTGATGGATACATCTATACGCATTCCTGGTATAGGTTTTCGTATAGGAATAGACCCGATTATTGGGTTGATTCCTGGTGCAGGTGATTTAATTAGTACAGCGTTTTCAGCTTATATTATATTTTTAGCCACACGCTTTGGTCTACCACACCGAGATTTAGCGAAAATGATATTTAATGTAGGTTTAGAGGCGGTTGTTGGTACTGTGCCTTTGGTAGGCGATTTGTTTGACGCTTTCTATAAATCTAATATTCGTAATTTAGAAATTTTAGAGCTACATTTAACAGCCGTTGAACCGGAAATTGCCACAGTCCCTGTAGAAAATTACGCCATTAAAAGCTCAACTGCTTCTTCCTAGTTCAGCAAATACACTCACCCTATTGGACACATTACAAACTGGCTGATTGCAAGGTCTAAGGTAATAACTATTACGGTACTATAAGATACAAGAAGGTTAGAAAAAGTCCTAGCTCCGGCCTTTACTTACAAAAACTGAACTTGAATGTATCCAGCAACCTCACATAACTGTGGGGTTGTTCTTTAGGCAGAAAATTTGACAGATAGTATTGATCGGGTTGGAGTTTAAGTACGAAAATCTATATAATTTGGTTTATTCACACCGATTTACTTATTTAATAAATATTAATTATTTCGGTGGGTAATGCCAAACCTACAAAGTTTTAATCTGCTGTAAAAGCTAATGGGAAGTTATGACTCTTTCTTGTTAGCTATCAGAGCCATCAAATATTTCTTACTGGGGTATTTTTTATTAGGGTTAACCTCTGCCTAACTGAATGAAGCTAGAAGTTAATCAGAATTAGAAAAAATGTGACATTTGGGTATAAGCACAAAATTATAAATTAAGCATAAATTAGCAAAAAGCTTAATTTATCTAAGCGCCAGGATGCCAAGGACGCCAAGAATTTATTGAGCGTGGATAAGTTATAGAAATATTTTCTATGCATAATTTTATGTGGTATGGGATATCATCTTCGTAGTATGAGTTAACCCTCCTAAAAATTTTTTATGCAACTGTACCGCTCGCTATATTTTTAAAACTAGGAAATAAATTTGAGGAACTCGTGAGGAAATGACTGAAAAAAATACGCAACAACCCATTAATACTGTAGCTGGTATCTTAGAAGGCTACGCACTAGGACACCGTAGCTTTAGTAGGGCCGAATTGAGTGATGCTAATTTAGAAGGTGCTGACCTCAAAGGTTCTGACTTGAGCTATGCTGACTTGAGCCAAGCTAACTTGAGTGGTGCGAACTTGAGAGGTTCTGACTTAAGCTTTGCCGATTTGAGTCAGGCGAATCTCAAAGATACTGATTTACGAGGAGCGTTATTATTTTCTGCGAATCTGCGCTCTGCTGATTTAACAGGAGCAAAGTTTGAGAAAGCAGATTGCGATCGCAATACCCATTTTCCCGACAATTTTGATTTAGTTCAGGCGGGCTTGCAAGTTAAGGAAGGTTAAGAACTTTCAGACAAAACTTTATCCACAAAGGATCGAGTTTTGTCTAAAAGTGGGTATTGCCTTATACCCCAAAGGTCTACTGTATCAGCCTTTGTTGGCAGTACCCACTGATTAACAATTCAAAATTCAAAATTAAAGACATTTTCAGTCGGGGATTTAAACCCCGACTGAAAATGATACTACGTATAGACGCAGGGGTCTTAAACCCTTTTATTTACGATAAAATTGTTATTTGCGCATTTAACTCAGCCCTAAACAAGCTTTGATCGAATAACCGAAGATTCTAGAAACTTGGCGACGACATATGGGACATTTATTGATATCTGGTTGATCTGGGGTGACATCAATTGGTTGCCAATAAATTTTACTGGTACCATTTGCGGTTATCTCTACTTCCATGCGGTAACGAATCATCTTCTTGCAAACAAAGCAGGGCTTTTCTGTGTATTGAAGCATACTGTAATCCTGTTGTAGCTGAGTAGTCACTTAATGACTGTGCCAATGCTTTTACTTGAAGCATTTATCTATCACCACTTAAAAGAAGCAATATGCAATTTTTTAATTATTTTTTAATAATTAACTATTCGATGAGTAAATACTCATTTTTGCCGATAACATTCTTTATTTACAGCAGTTTTTACCTATCTGAAGCACACCTATCGAAAGCTGTGCCCCTACAGTGTGGTCTATTTACCTGAAAATAGCTGTAAATGGATAAACTAATAGCCTTGCACCGAGATAGTGCAAGGCTAAGATGTTGTTCAAGAGTTTATCTTAAATTTGGCAACACTTCCGTGCTGAGTACGTGGTGATTAAAATTCGTCCAAGCAATAACTAGAATAATCCTTCTTGTTCTAAGGTTTCGATCAACTGCAAACCGCGAGGATCGCCTACACCCAATAAGGAAGCTTTAGCGTCTTCTCTGACACCTAAGTCTTGATCTTCAGCAAAGGCTTCAATTAAAGCATCAATTGCTGAGGCATAAATGACATTAGATGGTAGTTCGCGGCATAATTGCCCAATAGCCCAAGCGCTGTTACTACGTACAGCAGCTATAGGATCTTTGACTAAGGCTTCAATTAGTGGTGGGATGGCTCCTACAACTGATTCATAATTGACTTCTGCCATTTGTGCTAAAGCACTAGCAGCCCATAATCGCACGGCGGAAATATCGGTTCTTAAAGCGTCAGCTAGGGGTGCTAAAGAACGGCGATCGCGGCAATTTCCTAAAGCCCATACTATACCTTTACGGACATAGCCGTTCCAGTCGCGGTTGAGTTGAGTAATTAACGGCTCTACTGCATCCTGACTGGGGTTGCGTCCTATGGCGTAGGCTGCACTTACCCGCACTAAAGGACATGTATCGGTTAACAGCCCGATGAGATGGGGAATAGCGCGTTTGTCTTCTAGGTCACAAAAAGCACGCGCCGCTAGCATTCGTTGCTGCGGTTGGGGATTTTCTAACAGAGCTAGCATCACCTCTGGATCGGGTTTTACCACTTCTGCTTCAGCAGTTAGTGGCTCCATGCGATCTAGGGGACTTTCTAGCTCAACATCGAGATCGAGTAGGCTTAGGTCTTCTTCGTCATACATAATAGTGCAAGAAGGCAGTAGGCAGATGGTAATACCTCGAATACCCTGGGTGACAACTGAGTATGAGTTGTTGAGAGCAACCGTACTCTTTTGGAGAAACCGCAGGGTAGCAAGTCTAAGTGAGGCAGCAAGCAGAAGACTGTATGTCTATAAAAGCTACTTTTTAGTCACATTTTAACTGCCTAAGTATTCATGCCATGCTGCACTAGTTTATTTTTCTATATTGAGTGATTTTACCATCCACAGGGATTGGGTTTGATAGCCAAGTTGATCGTAAAGATTCAAAGCGGCTTGGTTAGATTGAAATACTTGTAACCCAATTTGGCGATCGCCTCTTTGAGTTGCCCAGTTTTCTAAATATTTCATCAAAGCTGTACCAATACCCCGTCGCCGATGTTCGGGAACAACGTACAACAGAAAAATATGCGCGTGGCGGCTACCACTAAGTTGATCGATGGCGTTTCCTACCCAAAGACAAGCGACGGGGGAGGGGGAAGACAAGGGGGACAAGGGAGAAAATTCTCCTCTGCTCCCCTGCTCATCCGCCCTTTCCTCTTCATCTACCCACCACAAGGGGGTTTTACTAGAGAAATATTGCTCGACGGTTTGCGCTAGGTGAGAAAAATCTTCAGAGGGAAAGATATCTTGGTAGCTCCGTTGCATGAATTTGACTAGTAACGCCCGATTCAAGGCGGAGCCAAGGCGAATACTATACCCTGGTAGCAGTTGTTCAGGCATTTTGGGGCTAGAGGCTAGGGGTTAGGGGTTAGGGGTTAGGGGAGAAAGATTTTCGCGATTGTGGACTTACAAAAAATAAATTACCCTTTCGTAGTGCGAGCATCTTGCTCGCTTTTGAACACCAGCGAGCAAGATGCTCGCACTACAAATTTATTGGGTATTTAAAAAATTGGATGTCCCTTGACTGATTGAAATTTAGCTGATTGAGTGATGTTGGGTAACAATTACTCCAACTTCTTCAATAGGTGCTGGTGCTGCCATATCTGAAGGTAAAAAGATGCGGGCGCTAACGGCTACTAAAGCCAGGATAAATACTAGCACTACCAGCAAAGGGGCAATGTATTGACGAAAAATAGCCATAATTGGGGTGAGAAGGAGCTAGGGATGTTGACTGTTGACTGTTGATTGTTGACTGTTAACTGTGAACCATCAACAGCGAACAATTTAATAGTTGTAGATTTGTAACGTTTGCTTGATTTATTTTAGCGATGTTCTGGGATTTACCAACAGAAGTTATTCGCGATCGCTGTCAAAATCGTCAATTGCTTTCTGGATATACCAATCTTCAGACATCCCTGGATTATTTTGCCTAGCTTGCTCTATTAACTGTTCAGCAGTGTTGATGTCACCATCTAAGCGAGCAATTAATCTATTTTTGAGGTCGTTTTCATAGGAAAATGCCTCGGTTTGGTTGGATAATCCGGGATTGAATGCTTGTGATCGCATTTGTTCTCGGCGCAGTTGCCAAAATAGAACATAATACAGGGTGCCAAAAATCAGAATCAGACTGAGTGTTCCCAAGAAATTTAGGAGGTTAAAGCCTAAAAATCCTAATACTAATTGGGAGAGAACGTAGCCTAGTAATAGGCCAGTCAGCAAGAGGATAAACGTGCCGACAATAATCACTACTTGGTTTCCCATAAATCCTCTTCTTCCTCAAGTCCTGGTCTTGTCATTGTTGCTGGTTTTGGGTTCCAGGGGGCAAATATTGGTAATAGCAACAGTCCGGGAACAGCTGCCACAATGGTAATGATAAAAAATAATGGCCAACCTGTGTTTTGGGCGATCGCTCCACCGGGAGAAGCCAGAATATCACGACTAACAGCCATTAAACTAGAAAGTAAAGCATATTGGGTGGCAGAAAATTTCTGGTTACACAGACTCATTAAGAATGCCACAAAAGCTGCTGTGCCTAAACCCCCACAGAACTGTTCTATATTAATAGCCAGCACCATAGCTTGATAATTTTTACCTGTATAAGCTAGAGCCAAGTAAGCGAAATTACTTACAGCTTGCAAAACTCCAAACACCCAGAGCGAGCGATTGATGCCGATTCTACTTAAAATTGCTCCCCCAGCTAACGCCCCAACTATGGTAGCAATTAATCCCATACCTACTTGAATTGTGCCGATGTCGGTTTTGGTAAAACCAACTTGTAGCAAAAACGGCGTGGTCATGTTACTCAGTAAAGCATCACCCAATTTGTACAGGGTAATAAATACCAGCATTAAAAATCCTTGGAGGACGCCCTGGCGTTGAAAAAATTCGCCAAAAGGTAAAATTACGGCTTCTGATAACGAAGCGGGAGGACTAATTTCTGCTGGTTCTGGTGCAAACAAAGTGGCAAAAATCCCCAATGCCATTGTACCTGCCATTAATAAATAAACCGATGACCAGGGAATGCGATCGGCAAGGATTAAGGCTAAAGCACCTGCAACTAACAAGGCGATGCGATAACCCAAAATAAATACTGCTGCACCTGCACCCATTTCTAGTTTTTCTAAAACGTCGGTGCGGTAAGCATCTGCGGCAATATCTTGAGTTGCACTTAAAAAAGCAATTACTATGGCGTTAATGGCTAGTAGCTGTAAAGCTTGTTTTGGTTGCTGGAATGCCATAATTGCGATCGCAACTATTAACGCCAACTGCGTCAAAATTAACCAACCCCGTCGCCGCCCTAACCAGGGGACAGTAAATCTGTCAAGAAATGGTGACCAAAGAAACTTTAATGAATAAGGTAAACTAGCGAGGCTAAACCAGCCAATAGCCGCCAAATTTACCTGTTCTACAGTCATCCAAGCCTTTAAAGTGTTACCGATTAAGAGTAATGGTAACCCCGATGCAAAGCCGAGAAATAATAAAGCCGCCATTTTACGGCTACCAAACACTTGTATTAGCGATCGCACTGGATTCATCCTGTAATTTTTCTCCTCACTGTGATGAATTGCAGTCATCTTGCCATAGTTACCGGATGATTTGACGCAATTGGGCAAAATAGGGACTAGGGAACAGGATTGAGGGCGTCATTGCAAAATCATTGTTGCTTGAGAAGTAACAAAGGAGATGCAGCAAAATAATTTATTAGGCAATACCGTTCAGTTAGCATCAAAAACCTTAAACCGTGTAGGTTGGGTTGAGGAACGAAACCCAACATTTTCGGCGATTTGTTGGGTTTCACTTCGTTCAACCCAACCTACTGGTCTGTCCCATTAATTTTGCGGGGTAAAAAACGAACCACGAAGACGCGAAGTGCGCGAAGGAAGAGAAAAGAAGAAAAAACTTACCCTACATAATTAATGAGACAAAGCACTACTGGTCTGTCCCATTAATTTTGCGAGGTAAAAAACGAACCGCGTTCGACGAAGTCGTTCCCGCAAGGTAGGAAGAGAAAAGAAGAAGAAACTTACCCCACAGAATTAATGAGACAAAGCACTACATTGATCCTTAACTGAACCTTATTGATTTATTAGGGACTTACAAAAAATAAATTACCCATATTCCCTAGCGCGAGCGTCTCGCTCGCTGATGTTCAACAGCGAGCAAGATGCTCGCACTACAAATTTATTGGGTATTTAAACAATTAGAAGTCCCTTGTTTGGAGTTTCGTAAGTTGGCTATGGAAAGAACAACTCGCGAATTCCCGTACTACCAATTTCTATCGCCAGCGCGGCTAAGAGAAATCCGAAAAGCTGAGTCACAATTACTGCACCTTCAGCACCAATCCATTTGTCAATGTAGGTTCCTAGACGCAAAATTACCCAACTCATGACCATTGCGGCAACCATACCTAACAATACACTGATAGGCGAACTGGGAGATTTTGACATAAATAACATGACTGTTGTTAAGGTACCAGGCCCGGCTAATAAGGGTAAAGCCAAGGGAGTAATTGCCACATCCCGTCCTTCTTCGGTAATCGGTGTATCTAATTCGCCGCGCAACATTTGCAAGGAAATTAACAGTAATAATAGTCCCCCAGCTACTCGCAAAGATGCCATACTGATTTCTAAATAATCCAAAATCAGTTGCCCAGCAAAAGCAAACAGTAATAAAACTGCGATCGCTACCACCATCGCCTTATCTATGACTTTGTTTCTTTCCTCTGGTGTCATCCCTTTAGTTAAAATCAGCACTATCGGTATATTACCGATCGCATCCGCTAAGACAAATACAGCAATAAAAGTATGAACGAGAGCAGAGGTATCCACAGGAGATCGCATTTATCAACATTTGATAACAACCTAGCTTGAAACCTGTTCAAATTCCCATAACCCATAGCAAGATTGATCTGAGGCGATAAGTATCATCAGCTGCTTAAAGAAAAGCAACCCTATTGTTGGTCTAACGGAGTTCCCCAGTTCTTTAAGTAACGATATAGTTGGAATCTACCTCGCACAATTCATTGTTTGTTGTCGAAGCTATGAAGCCTTATTTAGCAGCTGCTATCCAGTTAACTAGCGTGCCCAATTTACAAAAAAATTTGGCACAAGCAGAAGAATTAATTGATCTTGCCGTGCGTCGAGGTGCTGAATTAGTAGGTTTGCCGGAAAACTTTTCTTTTATGGGAGAGGAAAAAGACAAACTTGCTCAAGCAGAGGCCATCGCCCGTGAAAGCGAAATCTTTCTCAAAAAAATGGCCCAGCGTTTTCAAGTGACTATTCTGGGCGGTAGCTTTCCCGTGCTTGTAGAAAATACAGGCAAATTTTACAACACCACTATACTCGTTGACCCTAGCGGACAAGAAGTTGCTAGATATCATAAAGTACATTTATTTGATGTCAATGTACCTGATGGTAATACTTATCAAGAATCTAGTACAGTCATGGCTGGGAAGCAACTGCCACCTGTACATTTTTCCGAGAAGTTAGGTAATTTAGGACTGTCTATTTGTTACGATGTTCGCTTCCCCGAATTGTATCGACATTTAGCAGATAAAGGAGCAGATGTAATTTTTATACCAGCCGCTTTTACTGCCTTCACGGGGAAAGATCATTGGCAAACATTACTCCAAGCTAGAGCAATTGAAAACACCTGTTACGTCATTGCTCCCGCCCAAACCGGCACTCATTACGCCAGACGCCAAACCCACGGACATGCCACAATCATCGATCCTTGGGGGGTAATTTTAGCTGATGCTGGCGAACAACCAGGAATTGCGATCGCGGAAATTAAACCCACTCGCCTAGAACAAGTCCGCCGACAAATGCCTTCTTTGCAACACCGGATATTTTAGTTAAATAGCAGGAAGGGAGACAATTGTACAGACGCGATTCATCGCGTCTCTGACAAATGATAATTGTACAGACAAGGGTTCATCGCGTCTCTAACCATTGACTACCACTAACAAACATTTCAACAGCAAATAAGCAGAAGTAGCGCCGGGATCTTGGTGTCCAATACTGCGTTCTCCTAAGTAACTGGCGCGTCCTTTTTTGGCTAACATCGGTGTAGTATTTTTCATTCCCTGTTCGGCGGCGGTTACTGCTTGTTGCAAACCTGTGACTGTATCTCCACCTTCATTGACAACTTGTGCAAAAGCTACTACGGCAGGAGATAAGACATCTATCATTGTCTTGTCTCCTAATTGAGCTTTACCACGGCTAAGTACGCCATTTAAACCAGATTGCAGTAATTTCAGTAAATCTTGCTCGTTTAGTTCTTGCTTACCTGCAACCTCTGTACTTGCACGGAGAAACCAAGTACCATAAAGGGGGCCGCTCGCACCGCCAATAGTAGAAATTAAGGTCATGCTGACGGCTTTGAAAATGCTACCGATGTCTTTGTCAGCAACAGTTGGTAATTGAGCGATCGCCTTTTTAAAACCCCGATCCATATTAATACCGTGGTCAGCATCCCCAATTGCTGCGTCTAATTCGGTTAAATATGCTTTATTTTGCTCTATTTCCCTAGCAAATAGCTGTAACCATTGCAAAATCTGCTCTTGACTGACCATTTATCGCCTCTGTTGAGTTTGGTAATATTAAATAAGGTAACGCCGCAATATATCCGAATTTGTACGGCTATGTTGATGAAGTTCGTGTAAGAGTAGGAAGTAGCAATTAGCCAAGAGAGTATGCATTTATGATTCGTCCTCGGGCATTATTCTTAAAACTACTCCCTTTATTATTTTTAATCGCTTTTTTAACTACTACTTGCGCTCAGTCCAGCCAAACTAGTGAAAGTAAGATTGTTGCTTTAGGTGCAGCAGTCACATCAGTTAAAGAAAATATTGTTTATCCAGAAAATGCAACTGTCGTTGATGTAACTGCACCAGAATATGGAGCCATACCCAACGATAGTCAAGATGATACCGCAGCTATTCAAAAAGCGCTGAGTCGGTATCCTGCTGGTAGCAGAGTAATTTATTTACCCAATGGAGTCTATAACATCTCTAATTCCCTCTACTGGCCTAAAGGTAAGCGTTTCCGCTCTGATTACAAGCGAACTATACTCCAAGGACAAAGCACAGAAGGGGTAATTATTCAACTCCAAGATAACTCTCCTAATTTCCAAAATCCTGAAAAACCAAGGCCAGTAGTATCTACAGGGTTTGACCCCGATGAAAATCCTAAATCTGAAGATTTCCGAGCCAGTAAGATAGCGCAACGTTTTAGTAATTCAGTGAGAAATCTGACTATTAATATCGGCAATAAAAATCCGGGAGCAGAAGGACTGAATTTTGCCGCTAATAATCAAGGCGCAGTCCGCAGTGTGAAAATTATCTCTCCCGACGGACAAGGAACAACAGGCCTAGCATTAACTCATGGCGAAATTGGGCCGCTGTTAATAGAAGATGTGGAAATTGTCGGATTTGACAACGGAATCCTGACAAATAACGGGATTAATAGCGTGACATTGCAAAATATTACAGTCCGCGACCAAAAACGCGCAGGTATTTACAATGGCGGACAGGTAATGAGTCTTGAGGGTTTCAGTAGTTTTAATTCTGTACCTGCAATTATTAATGGTAAAAACCCTCATAAAGGTAACGAGCCAGGTAGTATATTAACTTTGGTGAATGCCAAACTCATTGGACGTGGCAAAGCAAACAAGACTGTGGCAATTTCTTCGGCTGGGTTTGTCTATGCCAGAAATGTAACATCTTCAGGCTATAGAAACATTTTCACCAGTAATGCCCGTAAAGCCGAAAAAAATCTCAAAAATGCGGCTGTAGATGAATTTACTTCCCGTCCCATCCTCTCTAACTTTCCTTCACCAGAGCGTTCTTTACAACTACCAATTAAGCAATTTCCTAAGCTGGAATGGGAAGATCGCAAAAATTGGGCGAGTGTGGAGAAATTTGGCGCAAATCCCAAAGATAAAAAGGATGATACAGCAGCTTTTCAAGCCGCCATCGATTCTGGTGCTACTACTGTCTTTGTGCCAAATAAGGGTAGGTTTACAATTGACGGTTCCCTAAAACTCAGAGGAAAAGTACAAAGATTTCTCAGTACTGGCGGAATCATTGAGGGTGATGGAGAGATAGTTGCAGATAATGGGAACCAACCAACGTTGATTGTCGAAAACTTTTTTGTAGGATATAAATCCAAGCTCAAGTGGAAAAGTGTTGCTAATCGCACTGTAGTTTTCCGCAGTATGATGCACCTTGATTTAGAAAGTCAAGGTACTGGGGATCTGTTCATTGATGATGCAAGTATGGGACAACTGAGATTTCTCAATCCCAAGCAAAGCATTTGGGCACGCCAGATTAATCCTGAAGGTGGTTCAGCAACTAATGTGGTGAATAATGGCGCTAAACTGTGGATTTTGGGCATGAAAACCGAGAAAGCTCAAACAAAAATTGAAACTGCCAATGGCGGCTTGACTGAACTTTTAGGTGCATTGATTTATGCCACTTCTAAAGAAGATCCAAAAGTTCCCCTGTTCAGAATCAATAATGCTAGTGCTAGTTTTGCTGGAGTAGGCGAAGCATATTTTGATAAAGACACTTATGAAATTTGGGTTGAAGAAACAAGGGGTAGTAATACCAAAATCCTCAAAAGAAACGATATTCCTAGCAGAATGACTGCAAACGGGCGTGCTTTGGTGCTGTATAGCGGCTTCGATAAGCGACCCTAGTACACTGTTCCACCTAGTTTTGCTTTTAGGGAACGCCTGCGTAGGGTGCTAGAGCTAAAGTTTTCGTAATATCAGTCAGGAGAAAGCGATCGCACAGATTAAACAGTTCTACCTCGGTTTGGGTTTGTCGCATCAGCCGCAGGAAATGACCTTCAGCGTCAACACTCAGGGCAATATAGTTAAGGAACATTTTCAAGTAGCCTACGCGCGATCGCATTGGCATAGTTGACGCTGTGGGCGTTTGCCATAAACGATCAATATAGTTGCGTACCTCTACTAAAGGAACGGGCGCGATCGCTTCTCCTCGCAAAACCTGGCGAATTTGATGAAAAATCCAAGGATTCCCGATGGCCCAGCGTCCCACCATTACACCCGCAGCCCCTGTTTGAGACAGCACTTCCATAGCTGTTGTCGCCGAGTTAATATTGCCATTAGCCAGCACTGGACAATCAACTCTTCTCACCGCTTCGGCAATCAAATCATATTTCACTACCCCGTGGTACATATCTTTCACCGTGCGACCATGCAAAGAGAGCAAATCAATGCTGTGGCGATTGATGATATCTAGGATTTTGTCAAAGTTATCTGTATTTTCAAAGCCTACGCGCATTTTGACAGTTAAAGGGCGATCGTTGACTGCTTGTCGCAGTTCTCCCAAAATCCGCTCCACTTTTTCCGGTTCTCGCAGCAATCCACCCCCAACATTTTTGCGATAGATTCGCGGTGCTGGACAGCCCATATTCAAGTCAACTCCCGCGATATTATAGCCGCAGAGTTCCTTTGCTGTTCTGACTAAGTCGGGAATGCTTTCGCCAATCATTTGCGCAAAAACAGGGCGATCGGTGTCGTTTTCGGTGATTGCTGCCAAAATGTGACGATTGAGCCGTGAGGTATCATTGACGCGGAAATACTCAGTAAAGAAGTAGTCAGGACTACCATAGTGGGCAATCACCTTCATAAACCAGAGATTTGTCACATCCTGCATAGGCGCAAGAGCGGTGAGCGGTAGGTCTTTCTGAAGCGATTGGGGGAGCGATACCTGGGACGACATAGAGATGAAGAGCGTTGACAAAGCATCACTTTATCAAAAAATCGTTAGCGCGATCGCTGTCCCCTAAATTCCCCAGCGTAAGCTTGGTGTTTTAACTGGTGCATCCCATAGCCGGAGCATTTCATCATCTAATTTTAATAGGGTAATTGCGCATCCTTGCATTTCTAAAGATGTCATATAAGAGCCGATAAGATTGCGGACGATTTGCAATCCTTGCTGGGCGCAGATTTGTGCTAGTTGGCGATAGACCAGATATAGTTCAGAAAGGGGAGTACCACCCATACCATTGACGAATGCTAAAATGCGATCGCCTGTTTGCAATGGTGGATCTGTTAATTCTACATCTACCCATTCGCCTTGGTTTTCATCCCATTCCCTGACTGTGCGGTGATAACCTGTATCTTCAATGAGCGATCGCGTCAAAATTTCGGTAATCTCATCTACGGATTGTAAGGAAATGCGTTCTCTACCGGGTTCGCCATGTATGCCGATACCAATTTCTAATTCGCGATCGCTTAATGTAAATGTTGGTGAACCTTTAGCGGGTACTGTGCAAGAACTCAAGGCAATTCCCATACTCCGTCCATGCAAATTTACCCGACGGCATAAATCGGCAATTTGCGGCAAATCGTAACCCTGTTCCGCCGCCGCACCGCAAATTTTTTCTGCTAATACTGTTGTACCTACACCGCGCCTGCCCTGAGTATAAAGGCTATCTTTCACCGCCACATCATCATCAATCAAAATATTCAGCACCCGGATACCCTCACTGCGGGCTAATTCCGTTGCCATTTCAAAGTTCATCACATCACCGCTATAATTTTTGACGATATAAAGGATACCAGCGCCACCATTTACTTGTTGGGCGGCTGCTAACATTTGATCGGGCGTGGGTGAAGTGAAAACCTCTCCCGGACAAGCTGCATCTAACATTCCCCGCCCCACAAAACCCGCGTGCATCGGCTCGTGTCCGCTACCACCACCAGAAATAATGGCTACTTTACCCTGTACGGGTGCATCGGCTCGATAAACAAAGGTAGGATCGTAACTCACTTGAATTAAATCGCTATGAGCCGCAGCCATACCTTGTAAGCTTTCTCGGACAAAGTCTTCTGGGTTGTTAATTAGTTTTTTCATAATTATTTAGAGACGCGATAGAGACGCGATGAATTGCGTCTGTACAATTTCAAGAGAATAAGAGTTTCAGAGAGTTATTGCATAAGTCCTAAATCTAACGAAACAATAACAGATATATTACGTAAAGATATCTGCTCAACCATTCTTTGCTGACACAAAATAAGTAAATATGGTCACAGTTAATACATCTCCAGTCATATCTACCAGCGATTTATTTTTGCGTGTCGCTGCTTTGGCTGCTGATTTTGCTACTCGCGCGGCAATTCACGATCGCGAAGGTTCTTTTCCTTTTGAAAATTTCACCGCCCTCCAGCAAGCACAACTCTTGAATTTGACGATTCCCCAAGAGTTTGGCGGACAAGGTGTGGGATTTGCTACTGTTTGTCGGGTAATTGAAGCGATCGCATCTGGGGATGCAGCTACGGCGTTAGTCTTGACGATGCATTATTTACAACATACTCATGCTGGACGTAACCGACGCTGGCCGGAAGCGATTTATCAACGGTTGTGTGCGGAATCGGTTGCAGGTATCGCTTTATTAAATGCGGCGCGTGTGGAACCAGAATTAGGTACACCAGCAAGGGGCGGATTACCAGCAACCACTGCGGAATATACTGCTGATGGTTGGTTATTAAATGGTCATAAAATATACACTACAGGTAGCCCAATTTTAAGTTACTTTGTAGTTTGGGCACGCACTACAGAAGCAGAACCCCGTGTAGGTAATTTTCTTGTACCCCGTAATTTTGCTGGTGTCTGCATTCAAGAAACTTGGGATCATTTGGGAATGCGGGCGACTGGTAGCCACGACCTAATTTTAGAAAATGTCTTAATTCCTAGAGATTATGCTTTGGATGTGCGTCCATTATCAGGTTGGTCGTCTGCCGATCCCTTGCAATTAGCGCTTAATAGTCTATGGTTGAGTGCATTATATCAAGGCGTAGCCAAAGCAGCGCGAGATTGGCTAGTAAGTTATTTAAATGAGCGATCGCCTAGTAATTTAGGTGCGAGTTTAGCGAGTTTACCCCGCTTTCAAACAGCGATGGGGGAAATTGAAGCGTTATTGTATGCAAGCGATCGCCTAATTTATGGTTTAGCCAATGATATTGATGACGGAAATTATGATAAAAACGTAAGTTTACAGGCGCAGACTGTTAAATATATCACTACATCTAATGCAATTCGGGCTGTAGAAACAGGATTATCATTAATCGGCAATCCTGGTTTATCGCGCCATAACCCCTTAGAAAGACATTACCGTGATGTACTTTGCAGCCGCATTCATACCCCACAAAATGATGCGATTTGTTTAGCTTTGGGAAAGAAGGTTTTGGGGTAATGTCAATAGTCAATGGTCAATGGTCAATAGTCAACCGTCAACCGTCAACCGTCAACCGTCAACCCCATTAGACATAATGTCAAATATGACTTGTAGCAATTCTTCAATATCAATGGGTTTTGAAATATGCTGTTGAAAGCCTGCGAGTAGGGAACGTTGCCGATCTTCAATTCTGGCGTAGGCTGTGAGGGCGATCGCGGGAATTTGTCCGCCTTGTTCTGGTGGTAGAGAACGAATCTTTTGGATTAGGGTATAACCATCAACTTCAGGCATACCAATATCGCTGACTAACACATTTGGTTGAAAGGATTCCAGGGCGGCTAAAACTTCGGTGGCAGAGGTGACGGTGAGAACTTCGGCACCGTATTGAGTCAGCAGGGTGGTGCATAATTCACGGGTATCTGGTTCGTCATCAACCAATAAGATGCGAACCCCGCTAATGTCTACTGTTTGCTTGGTTGATTGACAAGACTGGCTTTTTTGCGGCTCAATATCTAGTAAGGGTAATTGGACTGTAAATGTTGCGCCTTGTCCCTCACCTTGGCTTTCTGCCCAAATCGTTCCCCCATGCGCTTCTACTAGGGAACGAACGATCGCTAATCCTAAACCTAATCCCCCATACTTGCGCGTAGTGGAAGCATCTTCTTGACGGAAGGACTCAAAGATATGGGGGAGAAATTCGCGGTTGATACCTTTACCTGTATCGCTGACTGTAATTTGGGCAGAATTCCCAACTTGTTCTAGGCGAATGTCTACCCGTCCGTTGTTGGGGGTAAATTTGATAGCGTTAGATAACAGATTCCAGACAATTTGCTGAATTCTCCCAGCATCGCCCGATACTCTGCCTACTAGTGATAATACGGGATATAACAAAATTGATTTGGCAACGGCTGCGGTGCGCATGGTGTCAATCGCCGCTTCAATTACAAATGCGAGATTGACGGGAGTGGCATTCATACTGAGTTTACCGCGCAAAATTTTGGCTACATCGAGCAAATCATCAATGAGTTGGGTTTGCAGCTTGGCGTTGCGTTCAATACTGGCTAGGGCTTGTTGGGTTTTGGTTTCGTCTAATTTGCGTGTTTGTAAGAGCGTTGCCCAACCTAAAATTGGGTTCAAGGGCGATCGCAATTCGTGAGATAAAATCGCTAAAAACTCGTCTTTAATGCGGTTGGCGCGTTCGGCTTCTGCTCTAGCTGTTTGCTCTAGTTGTAATAAGCGATCGCGTTCAATTTCTAGTTGTTTTTGAGCTTCAATATCTGTTGCAGTCCCAAACCATTTGATAATTTCACCTTGCTCATTCTTTTGCCCGACTGCTTGGTGTAAGTGCCAGCGATATACTCCATCTGCTCGCCGCATCCGACCTTCTGCTTGATAGGGAGTATTCTTTTTTACAGAATCAACCCACTTTTGCGCCATCACAGGTACATCTTCGGGATGCACAACTTCTTTCCAGCCAACGGTGCGGGCTTGTTCTATGGTTAATCCTGTAAACTCCAACCAACGTTGATTGACATCAAGTAAGGCTCCTTGAGCGTTAGCTGTCCAAACTAATTGGGGAATTAATTCTGCTAAACAGCGATAGCGTTCTTCGCTTTGGCGTAATGCGGCTTCTGCTTGTTTGCGATCGCTAATATCCACCGTAGAGCCAACTACGCGGATTACCTGTCCTTGATCGTCGCGAATTATACAGCCTCGTTCCCACACATTTACCCAATGTCCATTTTTATGGCGCACGCGATATTCACCTTCATAAAGATGTTGGGAACTGCCAAATAATTTGGGTACTAGTGGTTGTAAACGGGCAACATCTACGGGATCGACTAATTCTTGCCACCAACTAGCGCTAGCCGGCACATCTTCCGGGTGAAAACCCACCAAATCGAAAAGTTTTTCCGAACGATATACTTCATTGGTTTTTAAATTCCAGTCAAATACCAAACCATTGACAGCGTTAGTTACCAAGCGAAAACGTTCTCGGCTTTCTTCTAAGGCTTGCTCTGAGAGTTTGCGATCGCTAATATTACGCCAAGTAGCAATAAAGCCATCAGCAAATTTTGCAACGCGGATATCAAATGCTCTGACTAAGCGCTTTTGTCCGGATTCTTCTGCATAAACCAAATCATCTTTAATGAGCGATCGCCCAGTCTCTACCACTTGACAATATTCACGAAATAAGCTTTGGTCATCATATCCCGGCAGTAATTGCTCGCAAGTCTGTTGATGGTGGATGCAGGCGGCATTATTGATATAATCTACCCGAAAATCAACAATTTCGCCTTGGTCATTGCGTACAGCCTGGTAAATCCCAAAGCAGTCTAACATCGTTTCCACTGAAGTGCGAAAGCGGGTTTCACTGGCGCGTAATGCTTGAACTGCGCGGGTTTGCTCAATTAACGCCCAGACGCGAGCCAAAGTTGCTTGCAAAAGTGCTATTTCATCCTCGCGCCATAGTCGTGGTATTGCGGAATAAATTGTCAGACTTGCTACCCACTGCCCCTGGTAGATACCCGGAACGCTGGCCAAGGCTCTCACGTTATATGGCTGATGATTGCTAGCAAAAGCAGATGTGCGGGGGTCTTTTGTGATGTCTTCAATCGCGGCAAACTTACCAGCCGCAAAGGTGGCTTGAAATTCTGGGGTAATATAATTCGATAGAGAATATGTACCGGACATACTAGGGCCATTTGGACACCAATCTCGCTCGATAGTAATTAGACCCTGTTGCCAATCAATCTCGCCCCAGGTACAGCGATTTACCTGGAAATATGTACCGAGACTGCTGATAATTTCCCACACCATTGCTTGAGCATCTGTGAGTTGTCGCAGCCGCCCTTCTAGCTCATTGATAAATCTCTCGTTAAGTTCTTGGTGTTTGCGTTCAGTAATATCCTCAGCAATACCTGTAAGCCGATATACTGTACCTAAATCATCACGAATGGGAAAACAGCGATCGCGTACCCAGCGCATCCTCCCATTAGGCAAAATAATCCGATACTCTTGGTCAAATAGTCCCGCAGCTGCTTTCTGTTGAAATGCTTTCTCCGTTGCTTCCCGGTCTTCTGGATGCAACAAATTTACCCAGCTTTGTTGACTATCATATAACTCTTGGGCATCCAATCCCCAAAGGCGGTTATAAGCTGGGCTAACATAGCTAATATGCCGTTCTGGCAGTTCAGTCACCCAAAATACCGCCTGAATATTTTCCGCTAGCTGGCGGAAGCGTTCTTCGCTTTCTCGCAAAGCTACTTCAGTTCGCCTGCGTTCCGCTAGTTCATTCTGCGCCTGTTGATAAAGTTCTGCTTGTTGGATAGCAATACCTACTTGAGTAGCAAGTTCTCTGAGTAAATCAACTTCTAAGGCTTGCCATTGTCGGGGCGCTTGACAATGATGGACAATTAACATCCCCCACAATTTACCATTTTGCAAAATTGGCACTACCAAGTTTGCCCTGACTTGTAACTTTTTTAACAGTTCAACGTGACAGATATCAATACTACCATCATAAATATCTGCTTTCTGCGTCACTTGTCCCTGACGGAAATATTCCAGATAGTCTTGATTGAGACAAGGGTCGTGTAGTGAAGTAGAGAGCAGGGAAATCCAACCTGCACCAACAGATTCCGTCACCACTGTACCCCAGCCATCGGACTGCAAGCGGAAAATCAAAACCCGGTCAGTTTGGAGAAACTGCCGCACCTGGGACACAGTTGTTTGCCAAATTTCTGCTAAATCGAGAGATTGATGGAGTTTTTGAGTAATTTGCCAGACTAAACGCTCTCGTTCAATACGCTGTTGCAATTGCGTGCGTAACTGCACAGCTTCAATTGCGCCATTTACCGCCAGTTGTAACCCTTCTGGGGTAATTTGCTCCTTCACCAGATAATCTTGTGCGCCGGCTTTCATCGCCTGGACTGCGATCGCCTCATTCCCATCCCCGGTTACCATAATTACTGGTAAGCAAGGCTGTTTGGAAAAAGATTGTAAGCGATTGAGAAATTCCAACCCATCTAAATCGGGTAATCGATAGTCAAGTAACACCACATCGATTTGGTGCTGCTGCCATAGCTCTAATCCTTGTCGCCCCAGTTCCGCCTCGAAAATATTGTAAGCATATTCGCGATCGCGTCGTAAATAGCGCCGATAAAGTTCCCGGTCTTCTGGGGAATCATCCACAATTAACAAAGTGCGCCCAGTTTGACACATGATTAATCATCCAGTTAAGCAGGGAGCAGGGGGGCAGGGAGACAAGGAATTTTAGATTTTAGATTTGCGATTTTGGATTTCAATCTAAAATCTAAAATCCAAAATCCAAAATTGAATTGCCCCATGCCCCATACTCAATTACGGCACAATCAAAACTGGACAAGGTGAAAGATTAATCACGCGGGTAGTGACACTATCTGTTGCACCTTCTTCAGTTAAACCTAAACCGCGACAACCCATAATAATTAAATCTGCCCCGATTTCGTCAGCTACATCACAAATGGTAAAAGCTGGTTTCCCTTGCTTTTCCAGAACTTCGGCTTTAATTCCTTGTTGCTCAAATAAGGCGCGGGCACTTTCGAGTAATTTTGCAACTACCTCCGGTGACACCATAGGATCGGCAACAGGCGCGTCTTTTGGCGGTTCTTCAACCACGGAGAGTATTACCAAACGACTACCATATTTTTGGACGACGTTGGTAACCACATCAGCTGCTTCCCTGGCTTCGCGACTTTGATCGATGGGAAATAAAACTGTCTTGAACATATCTCTCACCTGCGTACCCCAGTCTCCGGTAAAATCTGGATGGTTATACTTTCAAAACAATAACAAAAAGGCGATCGGGAGGGTCTGGCTGTGTCCAAAAAAACTTTAGCAAATTTATCTGCGGCTGAGATATCTGGTAAACGTGCCTTAGTACGGGTGGACTTTAACGTGCCTGTTGATGATAACGGCAACATCACAGACGATACTCGGATTCGGGCAGCTTTGCCAACCATCCAAGATTTAACGCAGAAGGGCGCTAAGGTAATTCTAGCAAGCCATTTTGGTCGTCCTAAAGGTGTGGATGACAAATTGCGTTTGACTCCAGTAGCTAAACGTCTGTCGGAATTACTGGGACAAGAAGTGGTAAAAACTGATGATTCTATCGGTGATGAAGTAGCTGCTAAAGTTGCAGCTTTACAAAATGGCCAAGTGCTGTTGTTAGAAAACGTCCGCTTCTACAAGGAAGAAGAAAAGAACGACCCAGAATTTGCGCAAAAATTAGCAGCTAATGCCGATTTTTATGTCAATGATGCGTTTGGTACTGCACACCGCGCCCACGCTTCTACTGAAGGTGTAACTAAATTCCTCAGCCCTTCTGTGGCTGGATATTTGGTGGAAAAGGAATTGCAATATCTGCAAAGCGCGATTGAAAGTCCCCAACGTCCTTTGGCAGCAATTATCGGTGGTTCTAAAGTTTCTAGCAAAATTGGCGTTATTGAAACCCTGCTAGAGAAATGCGACAAGCTGATCATCGGCGGTGGGATGATTTTCACATTCTACAAAGCCCGTGGTTTGAGTGTTGGTAAGTCTTTGGTTGAAGAAGACAAGATAGAACTAGCAAAATCTTTAGAAGCTAAAGCTAAAGAACGCGGTGTTACCTTCCTGTTACCTACAGATGTAGTTGTAGCAGATAAGTTTGCGCCTGATGCTAATGCTGAAACCGTCAGCATCGAAAATATTCCCGATGGTGGTATGGGTTTAGATATTGGCCCAGACTCAGTTAAAGTGTTCCAAGAAGCTCTTGCAGATTGCAAATCAGTAGTTTGGAACGGCCCTATGGGTGTATTTGAGTTTGATAAATTTGCTAAGGGTACAGAAGCGATCGCTCATACTTTAGCAGAAATTGGCAAAACAGGCGCAACCACCATCATCGGCGGCGGCGACTCTGTAGCGGCTGTGGAAAAAGTCGGTTTAGCCGAGCAAATGAGCCACATCTCCACCGGCGGCGGCGCTAGCTTGGAGTTACTCGAAGGCAAAGTACTACCCGGTATCGCTGCTTTAGACGAGGCATAATAAATAGGGCATTGGGCATTGGGCATTGGGCATTGGGCATTGGGCATTGGGCATTGGGCATTGGTCAATTGTTAATTGTCAATTGTCAATTGCTATTGCTCTCCCTGCCCCCTGCCCCCTGCTCCCATGCCCCCTGCCCCCTGCCCAAATCCAAAGAACCATTACGCTTCATTGCAAAATAAAAAGTAGGGCAAAACAACGTGATAGGTTTTGTTTAATGGAAAACACTGCACCAGACTAATTAAAGGAGAATACCAGTGGCAATGGAATCAAATCTCTTAACAGACACAAGTGTAGTCAATGAAGATTTTAGCGAGTATGTAGCCCACCTCCAGCTACACATGACTTTACAAGCTCGCAATCTGGTTCCACCCATGAAGCAAAATCTTGAAGATAGCCGAGATCAATTACTGCATCAAACCCAAGCACACTTTGAAAAGTTGGCTTCTCGCCAAGGTTTGTAAATTTAGCTAAATCTTAAATTAAAATTTACACAAAATTAAAGCAGATATTGTTGATTAATGCTATTGGTGTTATCATCAAATCTGCTTTTTTTATTGAAGTTACGTATTTATTTAATAAGATCGCTCTTAGGGATAGCTAGCAAATGGCGGAAAGCCGCTAATATTATTATTACAGCACTTACTCAGCAAGAGCAGTTAATTAAGGCTTAATGGCGGCTCGAAACTAAAATGACTTCATTACTTCCTCGAAATCTCAGCGTTATCATTCGACCAGTCCAATACCGGGATCTGGATGGGATCGAACGCCTAACTCAAGAGTCATTCGCAGCCCAAACCCCGAAAGGAGCAGGTTCTGCCACGCGCCAAATGCAATGGCTGCGACGCTGGTATGGCTTTTTGAAATTTTTAAGTTGGTTCCCTAACCCGTTACAATACCTGTTTTGTTCCTATGTGGCAGAGCAAGGGCGATCGCTCTTAGGGATGATTCAAGTATCGCCGTTTAACCGCACGCGCAGTACTTGGCGGGTTGATAAGGTAATCCTTGACCGAGCTACTGACAAGCAAGTAACTGGTTCCCAGCTTCTACGCCATTGCTTTGAGTCGATTGTTGAGGCGCGTACTTGGGTACTGGAAGTAAATGTCAACGATTTAGAGGCGCTAGCACTATATCGGCAAAATGGATTTCAGCGTCTAGCGGAAATGACTTATTGGGAAATTGAACCCCAATTATTAACCGAATTGGCGCAAGCTGAACCAGATTTACCGAATTTATTACCAATTAGTAATGCTGATGCCCAATTGCTTTATCAACTAGATACAGCATCTATGCCGCCTTTGGTGCGTCAGGTGTTCGATCGCAATACCCGCGACTTCAAAACAAGTTTGTTTGGAGCCTTAAGCGATGCTGTGAAGCAATGGGTGACAAAAACCGAAGTAGTCAGTGGTTACGTATTTGAACCCCAACGCAAAGCCGCCATTGGACATTTTCAGGTGCAACTAGATCGCCAGGGAATTACCCCGCACATCGCCACGCTGACAGTTCACCCCGCCTATACTTGGCTATATCCTGAGTTGCTGTCGCAATTAGCGCGGATTGTCCAAGATTTTCCCCAGCAAGGCTTGCAACTAGCTTCTTCTGATTATCAACCAGAGCGAGAAGAGTATTTAGAACGCATTGGTGCTAAACGGATAGAACATACTTTAATCATGTCGCGTTCGGTTTGGCATAAACTAAGAGAGTCGAAATTTGTCTCTTTAGAGGGAATTCAATGGCCAGAAGTGTTGCAAGGCTTACAACCTGCGCGTAAACCCATCCCAGGGGGTATGTCATGGACGCAACAACTCCAAAAGCGATCGCATGATATCTCATTACCAACAAAATCGGAACCTCCGACTTTTGGTAATAAACCCGCGAATATTGAAGCATCTTCCCCGCCAGAATCAGCAGATACACAACAACAGCAGTAAGTCATACCTTAGGAGCAACCACAGCCATTGATTTCAGCATTAGGATTAGATTTAGGGAGTAAGCGCATTGGCGTAGCAGGTTGTGATGGTACCGGCTTAATCGCTACGGGGATCGCCACCATTGAACGCGCATCTTTTGCTCAAGATGTGGAGCAACTCAAACAAATCGTTGAGGAGCGCCAAGTGCAGGTGCTAGTAATTGGCTTACCTTATTCAATGGATGGCTCCTTAGGCTTTCAAGCGCGTCACGTGCAAAAGTTAGCTAATAGGCTGACGAAAGCGCTCAATTTACCGATGGAATATGTGGATGAGCGATTAACCTCATATCAAGCAGAAGAATTGCTCAAAGCGGAAAATCGCTCGCCATCACGCCACAAAGCCTTAATTGACAGAAAAGCCGCCGCCTTAATTTTGCAACAATGGCTGGATACTCGCCGCGCTCAATCTCGCAGTTCGGCGGTAGCTGTTGAGTATTGATACCTTTTAACATGATATTCTGAAAACTGTTACCCGGCAGTTGTATATAAAACTCAACCTGTTTATTGAGATATATTTCATTAAATAGTTGAGCAAATGCAAATTTCACATTTGCTGGTAGTTATAAAAAAAGTTTCCACACCTCGGCTATGTTTTCTTCTCCATTTTCCGACGACAACGATAACGATCGCACTGGCTCCATCAGTTTAACTGACGAAAAAGGGCGCACTCTCGATTGTTATATTGAGCATTCCCTGGAAGTAGATGGGCAAGAATATGTTTTACTACTACCCGTCGATTCACCTGTAGAAATTTTTGCTTGGCAAGGTGAAGATGAGGAAGAAGAAGCTGTTCTGGTAGAAGACGATCTCACAATTGATAAGATTTTTCCTACAGCCCAAGCTGTCTTATCCGAGCAGAATTTATTCTTAAAAAATACTGCTTATGCTCTCACCGTCTCTGGTGATTTACCCCCTGTAGAAGAATCTGAACTCTTCACTTTAGAAATTGAAGATGATGAAGCAGATTTAGAACCAGAGCAGTTACAACTTCTAGCTAGATTCTACGATGAAGAGCAGGAATACGCCATTTACACCCCCCTCGATCCCCTGCTATTTTTTGCTCGGATCGCTAAAAATGGACAGCCGCACCTCCTTTCTCCAGAGGAATTCCGTAAGGTACAACCATTGTTAGAAGAACATTTGTTTAATGAAGTTGAATGATAGATAGCAATAAATAATTAAATTCCTGAATGATAGCTGTTGACTGTTGACTGGTTTAAAAGCCTTTTATTGTCAAGGTTTTATCTTAGCTTGATGTCTTAATCTATCTGGCTACAGCTACATAAATTGCGAAAAAAACTTTTTTGGCAAGAATTAAGGAATATATGTTGGCAGGTTAGGCAAATTTAACCTGTAGCTAAATTGCTTTTGCTCAAAACTGTCAAACAAGAACCCCATCATCATCTTACCCATCGTACCAGTCATAGGTTTGGGATTATCCCAGCCCTACAATTTGCGATCGCTTTTTTTATTCCCATCATCTTATTCCTGAAGCGATCGCATTTATTTAAAATCCGATAATAAATTACTGCTTGGCAAGGTTACCAGGCAAGCTATATTCTAAAAAAACTAGGTATTTGTATTTTGTGAAAGGTTATCATAGCACAAGTGTGCTTTGTTATTTATGACAAAATATAAATTATTTGTTGTAGAAATTTACAAAGTAAAACAGTATTTACTTATTCTTTAGTAAATTATCACATCCTTAACTCGAAAATATGGCTTGGAATAACCTTTTGCAACCTGACTTGATTTTGGCAGGTTCGATTTTAAACCTGACACCAGACATTATCCAGGAATATGGATTGAAGGGATTGGTGCTAGATGTAGATGAAACTTTAGTACCGATGAAAGTTGGCGCAGTTTCGCCAGAATTACGCGATTGGGTAGAACAAATCCGCGCCCATACCGTCTTATGGTTGGTGAGTAATAACTTAAGCGAAATGCGGATTGGCGGAATTGCGCGTTCTTTAAACTTACCTTATTACCTGGGTGCTGCTAAACCTTCACGACGCAAAATTAGAGCCGCACTCAGAGCGATGAATTTACCAGTACATCAAGTAGGGATGGTAGGCGATCGCTTATTTACCGATGTCTTAGCGGGTAATCGCTTAGGTATGTTCACTATCCTAGTCGAACCGATGATTCACCCAGATGTAGAACTACTGCGTACTCACCCCGTGAGAAACTTTGAAGTCTGGGTATCAGAAGCCTTAGGAGCCTCCATCAGCCCCAAGTATACAAAAATTCGCAAACATTGATAATCTGACAGAAAAGTAAATCTAAAAAAATAATTAAGGAATCTTTCGCAATGAAAAAAATCTGAGAATATAAGTATCAATAACATCGGGTCAGCCAAAAAAGACCCAAGCCGATAACAAATAAATTTAAAACCGTAAAGCGTCAGACTTCACTTATAGAAGACCTGGCGCTTTACAATTTTTATAGTCAGTGGTTAGAGACGCGATGAATCGCGTCTGTACAATTGTCAGTTGCCCAATGCCCAATGCCCCATGCCCCATGCCCAAAACTATTGTTGTTAAAATCGGTACTTCTAGCCTGACTCAACCGGAAACGGGACAATTAGCACTATCTACAATTGCTACCTTGGCGGAAACTCTGTCTGATTTAAGACGCCAAGGACATCAGGTGATTTTGGTGTCTTCTGGTGCGGTGGGGGTGGGTTGCGCGCGGTTGGGTTTAACGGAACGCCCAAAAGCGATCGCACTTAAACAAGCAGTAGCAGCTGTGGGACAAGGGCGGTTAATGCGGGTGTATGATGATTTATTTACTACCTTGCAACAACCTATCGCCCAAGTTCTATTAACCCGTAGCGATTTAGTACAGCGCAGTCGCTATCTCAACATCTACAACACCTTTCGGGAATTGCTGGGATTGGGAGTGATTCCGGTAGTTAATGAGAACGATACGGTGGCGGTGGATGAGCTAAAATTTGGCGATAATGACACCCTTTCAGCCTTAGTTGCCAGTTTAGTTGAAGCAGACTGGCTATTTTTGCTGACAGATGTGGATCGATTGTACTCCGCCGATCCCCGTTCCGTACCCGATGCTCAACCCATCGCCTTGGTAAGCAGTATTAAGGAATTAGCCGAATTACAGATACAAACAGGTGCGCAAGGTTCCCAATGGGGTACTGGGGGAATGGTAACGAAAATTTCCGCCGCCAGAATTGCGATCGCGGCTGGTGTGCGTACTGTCATTACCCAAGGGCGATATCCCCGCAATATTGAAAAAATCATCGCCGGGGAAGACATCGGTACGCATTTTGAACCCCAACCAGAACCCACCTCAGCCCGCAAACGCTGGATTGCTTACGGTCTTGTACCGATGGGAAAATTATATTTAGATCCAGGCGCGATCGCGGCGATTTCCCAAAGTGGAAAATCATTATTAGCGGCGGGTATTAAAGCCGTAGAAGGCGAATTTGATACTCAAGAAGCCGTGCAAATATGCGATCGTGAAGGTAATGAAATTGCTAGAGGATTAGTGAATTACAACAGCGAAGAACTCCAAAAGATTCGCGGCTGTCATTCCCGCGAAATTCCCCAAATTTTAGGCTATGGCGGTGCAGAAACTGTAGTTCATCGTGATAATTTAGTTTTGACTTAAGATATGGGGCATGGGGCATTGGGCATTGGGCATTGGTGTCAACTTACAGCAGTTTTCACCTATTTGAACCACATCTATCGTAGGGAACACCGACAATCTTTTGGTACATACAATAATTTTACTGATGCCGTGCCCCTACAGCGTGGTCTATTTACAGGAAGATGCTGTAATACCAATTGGAAAAAAGAATGCGACAGATTGTAGGTTCATGGCACTGCCGTGAACCTACAATCTGTCAATTTTGTTTTGAGGGGTTTTTGGTAGTGCGGGCATCTTGCCCGCGTGAGCGAGACGCTCACACTACTGTCCCTCATTTCAACCCTGACAGACTACTAGAATATATAGATGTGTCGCCAACATTATTTGAATTGGTATAAGTTCTCTGGCTTACCCGACGTACCGCCCGCAGGCTGTAAGCCTGGGGCTAACGTTACAAAGCCCACCTGCGTGGGCTAAGAAAATTTAGCCCACCTGCGTGGGCTTTGTTCAATTAGCCGCACCCTTCAAGGGTGACGGCGGTTTATCGGGTAAGCGAAGGGTTAGGAGTGAGGACAAAACCTTGTCCACCAAAAGGGTTTCACATTAAGTTGATACTATGCCCCATACCCCATGCCCCATCACTAACCTTTGTGTTCGATAATCAACTTAATTGCTGCTAAAAACTCTTGCTCTATGTAAGGTTTTGTAAAGTAAGTAGTAGCACCTAATTGCATTGCTAATAGGCGGTGATTATTGGTGGTGCAACTACTTAGCATCACAACAGGAATTGTCGATAAAAACTGCTCTTTGAGACGATAGCTGAGAAACTCAAAGCCATTCATTTTTGGCATTTCTACATCACAAATCACTAATTCCACCTGGGAATTTTGCTGCAATTGAGCGATCGCTTCTTGTCCATCTTGGGCATGTAAAATTTTGTAACCGACTTTTTGCAAAGTCATCGATATCAAATGTCGCACGCTATTAGAATCATCAACGATCAGCACGGTAGATTCTCTGTTAGCTGTTGCAGTGTCGGCTGGATTGAATAAGTTAGGATTTGCGGAAATATCGGGATTTTGAGCAATGGTTTCGCTTAACAATGCAGCCAAATCGATGACTTGCAGTGGTTTATCTTTCCAAGTCGTCAAACCATACACATAACTAGGCAGTTTGACTGACGCTGGCACAGGTTGAATTGGTAACTCTAATTCAGCAATTAAAGACTCAATCTGTGGTTGTAAAGCGATAATTTGCTGCCCTAAGCTAATAATAAATATTGGTTCTGGTTGAGTTTTTTCTGGTGGTAAATTTTCGGCATTCAGCAGTTGCGAAACTCCATAGGTAGGGATAATTTTACCTTGCCAATGTAAAAACCACTGTTGTTGCGAATAAATAAGTTGATCGGCTTGAGCAACTAAAATTTCTTTAACACTGTTGGAATTAATGGTAAAAATATTACCACTCGCAGTCCAGACAAATAACTGCGAAGTTTTCAGGGTTCTTGGTTGGTTAGGGCGATCGCTATTTGGCTTAACAATAGCAATTGCGCTATTAATTGACTTACCATTAGAAGAAATAACTGGTTTTGATATCTCCTCATAGGCTGTGCGCCAACCTGCTAAGGCGATACGTCCGATAGTTGGTGCAGCTTTGGGACTATTTTCTAGGCAAGCGATCGCTATTTGCGCGATCGCCACAAATTCAGTTATCTTTAAGCGATCGCCAAAGCTTAAAAATATATTGGCGGCTAATTTCAGTTTCTCGACTAAATTATCAGCCTCCGATTGAGCCAGAATCATTTCTAAGTTGTTTAATGCTTGAGTCACCTCTGCTGTATCGATCAAATGAGATAACCCTGGTTCTACATTCAATTTAGCAAGTGAATTAATTGCTATTGGTTGCTGATAATTTCTCGTTTCTAAATTAGCAAACACAGAATCGGTTTTTGCTAAGAGATTAACTGCGTCATCAGTTTTACCTTGAATTTGGGCAATTAATAATAAACCGAGATTTTCGTTAGCTTCTATGAGTAAAGCTGTAATATTTGCGTCAATTATCTGATTTTCTAGGGATAAAAGCCGAAAAATCTTCTCAAGACGATAAGCTAAATTTTGGATATCCGCCAAATCAACTTGAGCGCTGACATCTTTAATTAGCTGCGCAACTCGTACCAGAGTCCGCATTTTGCCTGGAGAATAGTTATTTGGTAGTTCTAACAATCCATTGTGAATTTGCTGTAGCAGCCCTAAAGCTTCTTGCACAAATTCTGGATTAATATTACTTTTTATACCCAAGTCAAGAACCATAGCTATGTTCCTGTATTTATGTAAAATGGCAAAATTCAGTAAATTATTTAACAGGTAGTCTCGATAAAAAAATTTTCATCACATATATGAAAGGGAAGGGAGATATAAATCTTGCAAATCAGGCGATCGCGAGAAAATATCTCTTAAGAGTCAACACTTCGACAAGCTCAGTGCGGCGCAGTCAACAGTCAACAGTCAATGGTTAATAGTCAACGATCATTTGCTATTTCTCCCCCTGCTCCCTGCTCCCTGCTCCCTGCTCCCTACCACCCTATATATATCTTAGTAAGATAAAATACTCTATATGTCTTGTGTAAATATGTCTATATTGCTTAAAGACTCTGCTAATTCTAAGGCTTGCTCGGAAACTTGATTAGTAATATTAGCGACTTCCAAAACTTGTTGATTTGCGGAATATGAAGTTTGGGCTTGGAGAGTAGCGATTTGAGTAATTTCAGCAGCCAGGGTTTTCATTTCTTGACTGATTGCGATCGCCTGATGAAGTTGCTGTTGAGTTTTTTCGATAAATGTTGAGTCGCTGGCGACTTGTTCGGCTTTGGTTTCAATCGCCGCAATGATTTGGTGAGTTTCTGTTTGAATTTCCCCCACCAGTGGTTGCACTGCGGCAATATCTGAGTCTAACTCTTGAATTAAAGACAGTACCTTTTGCGCGATCGCTGCAAATTGTTGCCCAACTTCTCCAGCACGCGAAGCTTCTAATGCTGTCTGCATAGCTTGGAGTTTCATTTGTGAAACAACATTACTCATCAAATTGACAGTCTCACCTAGCTTTTGTGCGGGTTGTTCTATCCGGTGAGCTTTTTCGGCAGCTTCCACAATTGTTTTTTGGATAGTACATATATTATTTAAAAGTTCGTTAATCGATTGATTTTTCGTTTCTACCCATTGATTAAGATTTTGTTCTTGAAATTCGATTTTTTGGGCAGAAACAATTAATTCTGTCGCAGAATCACCTAATATTTGCATTTGCTGGCAAATAGAATTAATCGATTGCATCTGCTGTGGTACAATTTCTGTAGATAAATTATGCACCACTTGATTGCTATTCTTGAGAAGTTGTACAACTTGCGATTGCAGCTGTTCTTGTTTTTGTCGCTCCTGCAAAGAAGTTGCTGAGGCACATTGGTAGGCGCGATCTATCTGGTTGAGAACTCTGGCACGATCGAGAGCAAAGCCTACTTGCATAGCGACTTGCGCCAACAAATCAATTTCATGTGGTTGCCAATCACGAGAACTAGTACATTGATGGGCAATTAATAAACCATATAACTGACCATCGTTGAGAATTGGCGCAACTAAATTAGCCATAACATCAAAGAGTGCAAGCTGCTGAAGATGACAGTCACTCAAACCAGCTTCATGAATATTACTAATAGCTTGGACTCTGCCGGCTTGATACTTTTCTACATAACCTTCAGTAAAACAGGGGTCTTTAATTCTCGCCCACAAAGCTTTAGGAAAACCTGGTAAAACTGATTCGGCAATCACAGTACCATACCAATCGGGATCGAAGCCATAAACCATGACTCTATCTGCACTAATGGCTTTGCGAACTTCTTCCACCGTGGTTTTCAGGACATCATCCTCATTCAGGGACTCGCGAATCCGGCGCGTTAACTCTGCTAACAACTGAGTGCGCACGCCTTCAGCATCAATTCGTTGCAGCAGTCTTGCATGATCGAGAGCAAATCCTACTTGCATGGCGATTTGGGCGAATAAATCAATCTCACCTTGTCGCCAATCACGGGAACTAGTACATTGATGGGCAATTAATAAGCCATATAACTTGTCATCTTTGAGAATTGGTGCAACCAAATTAGCTTTAACATCAAAGGGTGCAAGTTGTTGAAGATGACAGTCACTCAAACCAGCTTCATAAATATTACTAATAGCTTGAATTCTTCCTGCTTGGTACTTTTCTACATAACCTTCCGCAAAACAAGGATCTTTAATTTTCGCCCACAAAGCTTTAGGAAAGCCTGGTAAAACTGATTCGGCAATCACAGTACCATACCAATCGGGATCGAAGCCATAAACTATGACTCTATCTGCACTAATTGTTTTGCGGACTTCTTCCACCGTGGTTTTTAGTACATCCTCTTCATTCAGAGATTCGCGGATGCGGCGGGTAATTTCGACAAATAGCTGAGTTTGATTGGCTTTGGTATCGACTTCTGCGAGTAGCTGGGTATAGTTGAGCGTAAATCCTACTTGGCTAGCTACTTGAGAGAATAAATCAATCTCAAACTTCTGCCAAAAGCGGGGTTTAGAACATTGATGAGCAATTAATAAGCCGAATAGTTGCCCTTTTTTGATAATGGGTGCAACTAAATTCGCTTTCACCGCAAATCTTTCTAACAAGTTGATATGACAATCAGTTAAACCTGCTTGGTAGATATCATCTATAGCAAAGATATAGCCATCGCGGTATTTTTCCATACAATCCCCTTGAAAACAAGGGTCTTTGACAGTAGCCCATAAGGTTTTTGGCAAACCAAATGCTACAGATTCAGCAATAAAAGTACCTTCACCATGAGGATTGAGGCGAAAAATGGTGACGCGATCGCAACTTAAAACTGTGCGGACTTGTTCAACGGTAGTTTTCAGGACATCTTCTTCATTTAAGCATTCTTGAATCCGGTGGGTAATGTCCATCACAATGTGGATTTGTTCTGCTTCCGCTTCTTGCTTCCACAGCAAATCTGGTAGCTGTTTTGTGATTAAGCTGATATTTTTCTCTAAGGTTAGCAGTTCATTTTTGCTGGTTTCGGCACTGCGAATCCCTGCATTGTCTGATATTAGCCTTTGCACAATATTATTAGATAGAGCAGCTGCATTTAACAGTGGACGAATGGCACGATTAGCCAAAATTGCTGCGATCGCACCTGCTAATACAGTTGTTACCCCCGTTGCTAGTAACAACATTGCTAGCTGTTGTTGCAGTTCTTCTTTACTGACAGTTAAATTTTCATTGCTAGCTGGTTTGGTATCGGGAATTTGCTCGTTAATTAGCTGATTACCCATGTAATAAGTTGCAGCCCCAATTGTCAACAATGGGAGCATACTAATAGCGCAAGACCAAACTGTAGTTTTAGCCTTCAAACTCCAATTGCTCACTCCGAGTTGACGATAAGGAACTTGAATGATTGTCGGCAGTTTTGCATGATCTATAGTTGATTTCCCCACAGTTGGCTGACTACCCTGTAACTGATTTTTATCGTTACCTGCTTGCTTTCCACGAGAAGACTGAGTCATAAATTATAATCAGATGGTGCTACAGAATTTCTGTTATCAAAAACATTCTTCGCCACATTCATTTAATTAACTAAGTTGGTAGGGTAGCGCACTTAACTATGACTGCGGCTTAGTCAAAGGTAGAGTTCAAAAAGCCCAAATTTTCCTGATGATTATCTATCAGACTTTTGCATATAAGCCTATTTAAACCACATCTATTTTGAGAACCATAGTTTTAAAAGTAGTGGGAGCATCTTGCTCCCTGGTGGTAGTAGCAGGCAACATGCCCGCACTACTCTTGGTTTCAAAATGGACGAGGTTTAGCTGATACTCAGGCTTAGAAGATTTTTGTAATCTGCTGACAAATTATCCAAAAAATCTGAGCTTGCTGAATTTACACCCTTGAGACTTTTTGTTGTTCCTGAGATATCTGATGCACCCAATGGCTACTGATTGTGTATTTAGTATCTTAGTGCTTAATTGAGCAGATGTATATTGTTAAACTTGGTAATTCTCATATATGCAGCAAGTAGCTGTATTTATACAAATAACTAAATTTTTGCATCTTCCAATAGACATATAATTATCTATCTCTAAAAGTATATTTTTTCAATAAAAAAAGGTGTCTATCAAGACACCCACAACCAAACATGAAAATTTGTTTGAAGAGTCAATAGTCAATAGTCAACCGTCAACAGTCAATAGTCAACAGTCAACAGTCAACCGTCAACCGTCAACGCTATTTTCCAGTTAGTATTGTTTTGCATCGACAAAAACAAAATTTACTGAACTAAGACAAAATCGTAACCAGTACCAGAGGGACAAGGCTTTGCGGGATCGCAAGGTTCAATTTTGACTAAAAAGACACCACCTTCGCGATCGCCTGATTTGGTAAACTCAATCTTACCTGTAGCACCCATCGCGGAAAAATTCTCATTAGACAATACCTTTTGTAAACCTTGGCGGGTACTATCTTCTTTTAAGCCTGCAATAATGACTTGCATCGCATCATAAGCTGTAGCAGTGCGCGGACTTACTTCACCACCCCAGAGTTTAGCGGCTTTTTCCGCAAAGGAATTACCCGGACTCATATTCCGGTTAGCATCCCGATGCCAAGGTACAGCTACCACCATTCCTTTGACATCACCTTGTCCAAATTTTAACACCCTAGCACTGTAGAGTTGTTGCGAACCAAATAGCGCTAATCTGCCGCGATTTTCTTTAGCAATATCAATCACCGGATTAATATTAGTAAATCTGGGAATCAGCAGTATAGCTTCTGCACCATCACTAGTAGCGCGAGAAAGAAAATTACTCGCGCTAAAATTCCCCGCACCTAAATCGCATTCTGTACTAGTAACTTTACCTCCAAATTGAGCGATTAAATCGCTATATTCTTTGACAACTTCTTGATTTGATCTTTCTGTATTAGATGTTTGTTGATTATTACTCGATGAAGAATCTCGGCAAATGACGATATTTGTCCGGCGTTCTTTTTTGACAATATATTCTGCTAAAGCTTGAGTAAATATATTGCGATTGGGGCTGATATTAAACACATATTTACTATCCCCTAACATTTGTGTCTGATTTTGTCCGTCTTGACTTCTTCTACCGCTATTGGGGGAAATTCTCACCAAACTATTTTTTCTATAAAGTTCTTCGTTGCGACCAAATCCGACTACTGCTAAAAGACTACTATCTTTGACTAATTCAGTATCTATTTTTTCTATCTGTCCAACATTATTTAAACTGACAATTTCAACTTGTAACGGTACGCCATTAATTCCACCACTAAGATTAACTTCTTCTTGAGCTTGCGCTATCCCGCGTAAAGTCTCTTGCGCTTCATTTAAACTAGTGCCAATCGGTGCAATTACAGCTACTTTTAAAGCTTTAGAGTTGCCTATTTTGGCATTATTCAAATAAATTAATGATTCTGGATCGTTGCGCTGCTTTTGTAGGGATGCTTGAAAGTTAATAATCGCTTTCCCATAATCGCTAGATTTAAAAGCGTTAATTCCGGCTTCTTTTTCTGCTGTTTTATCTGCAGTTACTAAAATTTTTTCGCCTTTACTCATCCATTCGGGAGAAGAAGGGATGTTGAAATCAGGTGAAACCATTGAAGGTGTTTTTGGTTGACTAGCTGTTTTAGAAGAAAAATTACTCACCAACCATAAAATCCCGGCTACCATCACTCCAGCAATTCCTAGAGAGATTAGTAAGCGAATGTTTTCGTCCTTAGCTGCCATAGATGATTACCCCTAGTAATTAAATAAAATTTATTGAAGAAGCTTTGTAAAAGTTTAAATTTATTTACAACTATTTGACAAATTCAAAAATATTTAGCAATTAACTTGTCCACAAGCAGGGATGTTACCATCAGCATAAATGCCAATAAACCGGCCAGTACGATTAATAAGAATACAACAATAAAACCATTTGTTCCTGATTGCCACAGATTTTTCAGGTTCAAAGAGTGAAATACAGAAAAGATGAAGAAATTTGTGACGATCGCGATCGCTAATAAATAAACCTTTTCAAATAAAGACCGAGATTGAATTAATATGACACCTCCTAAGATGAGTAGCCATAATCCCCAACTCATGATACTACTGCCTAAATAGCTCAATAAAATAATAGCTAAAACTGCACCCCCAATACTAGTAATGACAATTCCAGGTAGTAGTTGACTCACCGATAATTGGGACAGATAAGTCTGTTGTCTTGATTGTGGCTGCGGTTGTGGTTGCGGCGTTGAGAATGGTTGTGGTTGTGGTTGCGGCGTTGAGAATGGCTGCGGTTGTGGTTGCGGCGTTGAGAATGGCTGCGGCGAAAGTATGGTGTGGGGTACATTCCAAGGCGCAGCCGTTTGGGAATTTAAGTCTTGTAAAACTTCCCTAGCTGATTGATAGCGTTTTTCGGGGGTTTCTTGCAATAATTTATCGAGAATATGCTCTAATCCATCGCTGATTGGCTGATTAATTTGATTGCGCCAACTATTAGTCCAGCTAAAACCTTGTTTTAACCATAGTTGAGATGGCGGAAAATCAGCTAATAGGTGAAAACAAGCTATTCCTAAACTGTATAAATCGCTAGCAGGATAAGCTTGACCAAGCTGGATTTGTTCCATTGGTGCATATCCTAAAGAACCAATAATAGTACCTGGAGAAGTGTTAATCAAATCGGTTTTTTGTTTCGATACACCAAAATCAATCAGCACAAACTTTCCATCATTTTGACGGCGAATAACATTTTCTGGCTTAATATCCCGGTGAATTACCTGTTGTTGATGTATTAATTCCAGCACAGGTAACAAATCGGTTAATAGTTGGCGAATTTTTGTTTCATTAAATGCTCCCTGCTGCTTTAACTCCTGTAATAAATTTTGTCCGACAATTAATTCTTGGACTAAATATAAGTAGTCATTTTCTTTAAAATAAGCATACAGAGTCGGAATTTGATCGTGTTTTCCTAGTTCTTGTAAGCGTTTTGCTTCTCGTTCAAACAACTCAGTTGCTTTTTTTTGGGCTTCACTACCACCACCACCATAAAATTGACCGCGCACTAGCTGTTTAACTACACATGGTTCGTTTAGCTTGTCTACATCTTCTGCTAGATAAGTACGCGCAAACCCACCTCTACCGATTGGCTGGAGAATGCGGTAACGATTTCTCAGCAGCGATACTAAACCGGTTCCACAGGAGAGACAAAAGTTTACACCGTCAGCATTTAGAGGATTTGGACAGTCGGGGTTGAGGCAGCAGATCATAGAGTTATCGCTGTCGGTTTATTAATAATTAAAATATACCTCAAATTATGTGATTTTCTGGGATATATTTGGCTTTTACTAATAATTTGAGATAAATGGTGCTATCTAAAGGTTGAGAGCGGTGTAAGATGGGTGAATTTTGTCAATGGTCAATGGTCAATGGTCAATGGTCATTTGTAATTTGTAAATATACATAATTCATGACAATTTTACTCAGCATTTATCGATTATTTACTAATAATTTTGGGTTGTGGATAACTATAAACTGCAATTAATTTGGTTTAATATTTTAGGTATCAGGTATTAACAACACACACAAGGGCAGGGAAACCCCGCCCCTACGAAAATTTTAATTACGTATCACAACCCGAATGGTTATAACTATTGACTATTGACTATTGACTATTGACTATTAACCTACTGAAACTGAGTAAGTGCAACAGCACCCCACAATGGCGCGTCATCTCCTAAAGCTGCGGGGAGAATTTGAAATTCAACTTCTGGTAATGCTGTTTCTCGCGCTAGTTGACGGACAACTTCCCACCAGCGATTACCGGCTTTGGTGACACTCCCGCCTAAAATAAATAATTGCGGGTTGACTAAATTAGCGACATTACCGATACCTACACCTAAAGCCCAAGCTGATTTTTGGATAATTTCCTGTGCTAAATCATCACCTGCGGCGGCAGCTTGACTGATTAACTGTCCTGTGAGTAATTCTAAATTATCGTTGACTAAATTCTGCAAGATTTTACCCCTAGAGCGATCGCTTGCTAATAATTCCCTGGCATTTTGCGCCATATAGGGGCCTGAGGCTAAACGTTCCACACATCCCCGCTTTCCACACAAACATACAGGGCCATTGGGATCTACAACTATATGGCCGATTTCCCCAGCCATTCCCCCAGAACCGCGCCAAGGTTGATGATTGAGTATCCAACCACCACCTACACCAGTGCTGATGGTGATGTAAAACAAACTATCGTATCCTTGACCTGCACCAAAATGATGTTCCCCTAAAGCTGCCACATTAGCATCATTATCTACATAAGCGGGGACGCCAAACTCGGCTTCTAACAATTGTTTTAGGGGAAGATTTTCCCAGCCAGCAACATGATGGGAAAGTAGCACGCATCCAGTAGTCGCGTCTACAGGGCCGCCAAAGCTGACACCTATCGCCGTTGGTTTGGTATCTTGCAGCACAGAGTGAATGAGCGATCGCATTATTTCTAAATCCGTGTTAGCATCTGCATTCGCGGGAGATAAGCGGCGTTCATAACTCAACCATTCTCTAGCACCGACATTTACGGTTGCTGCGGCTAATTTAGTTCCCCCAAAATCAAGGGCTAATATTAATGACATAGAATTTTTAATTCGTAATACTTCGACAAGCTCAGTACAAGTTCGTAATGCGTAATTCGTCATTGAAGAGGATGAGAATTATTGATTCATGCTTTTTGCTGAAGTACGCCATCAATAAATTGTTGTAAGCGTTCGTAATGGGTACCTTTCCAATAAATTTGTTGGCATTCTTGACAGCGATGAAATTCATCGTTTTGTAATTGCACGCTTTCTGGTAATTGGTCTATAACTAGTGCTTTGGCTATAGGTTGTAATAATCCATTGCAACGCAAACATCTGTGAAAAGGCGATACTATCTTAAATAAATCAAAGCGGCGGAGAACTTCAATTATTTGTTGTTGAGGATTAGTACTTCTGACATAATAGCCATAATTTACTAAACTCCGCATTAATAAACCTTTGTCACGAGTTAACAAAATTCTTGATTGTGTATGAGAAACTTCTGCTAATTCTTCATCTGGGTAGTCATTGCGATATAAAGTATCAAAACCTAATAACCTTAATGATGTCGCTAGTTTACCTAAATGAATATCAAGCACAAAGCGCATCTCGCTTAAAGGTTGCGGACGCACTGAAACTGTTGGCGGATGAATATCAATAACAGAAATTGGATAGACATAAATGTTATCTTCATCCTGAATAATATAAGAAAAATCTACATAGCTATCGTTAACTTTTATATAATCAACTTCTGGATGAGGAACGCCTAAAGACTCAATGGTGTCTTTAATTGAGGCTCTTTCTGAAAAATTATGGATGATTTGCACCTGGCGTTTATGGCGAGGGAGAAAATCATTGAGTTCGGCATAAAAGTGAAAGTAAGCAACAGCCATATTTATTTAATTTGTCATTTGTCATTTGTCATTTGTCATTTGTCATTTAGATTCACAAATTTTGAAAATCTCCCTATTTTAAATGGTTGATTTCTCAGTTCAATTGTAATGTACATACTTTTCATACCGATCCAATATACCGCCTGAGAATTTACAGCAGATTGCCAGTTGGTGAGTTACAGATTATCGTTAATTGTAGGGGCACTGGCACTGCCATGCCCCGAAGCGCGTACCTCATGTACCTGAAATATGCTGTATTTCTTGGCGACATGAAAAGTAGAGTTTAATTACGAATTACGTAGACGCGGAGCGGCTTCCCGTAGGGTATTACGAATTACGAATTATTAAGTTGTATATTCGGCGTTAATTTTTACGTAGTCATAGCTTAAATCACAACCCCAAGCTTTACCTGTACCGTGACCATTGCCAACGTTAACAGAAATTAATACTGTATCTTCTTTGAGATACGCACCTGTTGAGGCTTGTTTTAAATAAGCGCTGGCGGCTGCACGATCGAATGTTAAAGGTTGACCATTTTCTAATAATAAGAAATCGCCTAATTTGATTTGCAAATTTTCTTGCTCAAAGAGTACACCTGCGCGCCCGGCGGCGGCGGCGATGCGTCCCCAGTTGGGATCGCGACCAAAAATCGCTGATTTAACTAGGGATGAACCGGCAATAGTTTTGGCTATTTGACGGGCGGAGGTTTCATCCTGTGCGCCAGTAACTTGAACTTCGATTAAGCAAGTAGCACCTTCACCATCACGGGCGATCGCTTTTGCTAAATGCTGACATACTGCTGTTAACATGGCCTCTAGTTTCTCCGCTTCTGAACCCATTTCAATAATCGCTGGGGTGCGGGATTGACCATTGGCTAAGGCGATTAAACTATCATTGGTGCTGGTATCGCCATCAACTGTAATCGAATTAAAACTTCTATCGGCAGCGCGACTTAACATTTGTTGCCATAAAGCTGGCGATACAGCCGCATCACAGGTAACAAATGCTAACATCGTTGCCATATTGGGATGAATCATCCCCGAACCTTTAGCAATTCCGCCAATCCGCACCGGGCGATCGCCTATAGTGGTTTCTAAGGCAATTGATTTAGGGACTAAATCTGTAGTAATAATTGCGCCTGCGGCTGTATCGGAACCTGTTTCTGAAAGCGCCGCTACTAATGAGGGAATTCCGGCTTTGAGTGCATCCATCTTGATACGCTGCCCTATTACCCCAGTAGAAGCTAATAACACCGATTCGCTGGGAATATTTAAAGCTTGCGCTACTGCCATAGCTGATTCTAGAGCATCAAACCAACCTTGAGTACCTGTAGCCGCATTCGCTTGTCCGGCATTACAAAGAATAGCACGGGCATTATGCTTGGCTTGCAAACGTTGACGACAATAATCTACGCAGGCGGCTTTAACTTGACTGGTAGTAAACACACCAGCTGCGATCGCTTCTACATCAGATACTATTAAAGCTAAATCGGGTAATCCCGAAGGCTTTAAACCTGCGGTAATTCCTGCGGCCCGATAACCTCTTGGTGCTGTGATTCCACCAGTAATCTCCTGCCAATCTGCCATGATTATTCTCTTGCAACTATATAGTGGCTCGACTGGCGATTATACCAAGACTCAAGAGTCAATGGTCAATGGTCAAACAATTTTGGATTTTGGATTTTGGATTTTAGGTTGACAAATGGGAGAAAGTTTTTCACAAAATTATCACTTTCCCTGGTGAAGTAGCAATTTATCGTAGATCAAACGGTTTAAGATCCCTACGTCTATACGTAGTATCATTTTCAGTCGGGTTTAAATCCCGACTGAAAATGTCTTTAATTTTGAATTTTGAATTTTGAATTGTTAATTAAGGGACTTCCAGAAAATAAATTATGCCATTTTCATAGTGGCAAATTATTTCTCCTCTGCCTCCTCTGCCTCCTCTGCATACACAGCGATGGAATATTTTTTTAGTTGGAAGTCCCTAAGTATATTCTCGGTCAAATATGATTCTATAAAGTTGCCATAAAAGCTTGTGGGCGACTAATTTTGTGCGGCTCATGTCCGTCTCATCTTGGGTTTGCAGCTTTTTCGCCAGCAACACACAAAAATCAAATTCCGCAGAATCAGCATAATTTACGCGATCGCACGATAGTCACATTTCAACTTCATTTGTCATGATGTAGTTAACAAATATTCAAGTAACTTGAATTACATATTCAACTTAACCAATCATACTGCGATTCATCTGAAACTGTTGATTATGGAGGGTGAAATTACAGTCATGTACTGATATTTTCTAGTTGCATAAGTAATTTAATTTACGTAAATACTTGGTGATTTTAATTTTTGGATGTCCTGATTTATGTACCCAGGAACGTGGATGAATCAAAACAACCGAAAACTGACTTTTACAACCAAAAAATTATCAATTTAATTGGCTGATTTTTTTAAGATCATTTCAGGGTTCATCATTCCGCAAATTCTATTCAATCTTGATTTTTTAATTAAAAATTTCTGTTGAGTTCCCAGAGTGGGAGCCAATTTAACTATGTTTGAAAACCCTGAATCTGGCATCGATTCCCTATTGGGGGAATTAAATTGTGCTGCCAATTTTATCAATTCTTCTTCCTTTAATTCTTTGCTAGCAAACTGGCAAGAATTTACTTCCCAGCAACTTTTTAGTTTAGCGGGCGAAACTCTCATTCAAGGATGGCAAAATCAATATGAGCCAAGCCAAGCATTAGTTTATGCGGCTGGGAGTATTTTTAAAAGTGATTTTGCTGCTAATGCTCAAATCGCTTTTGGCGATGCTTTTGATGTAAATCAAGCAGAAGCATTAGGTGCAGAAATTTTGGGGGGAAATTATGGTTTACTGCCAGATTTACAATTTCTCTCTGATGCAAATATGAATGGAGCCTTAGGTGCATATGCTAACAGTACAAACACCATTTACATTAATAGAGATTTTCTGACGCAGAGTTCAGATAATCCAATTGCGATCGCGAAAATTCTCGTGGAAGAAGCAGGACATTTCCTCGATGCTTACGCTAGCGATATTGATTCCCCAGGCGATGAAGGGGAAATTCTCACAGATTTGATTTCTGGTCAGCAACTAACTGTAGATGAGTTAACCCAGCTACGTGCTGAAGATGACTCTACAACCATTGTTTTAAACGGTCAATTCTTGGAAGTTGAACAACGAGCCAACAAGGATGATTTCAACGGCGATCGCATATCTGATATTTTGTTCCGCAATGGCACAAATATTGGTGTTTGGTTAGTCAATAGCAATGGTCAACTGGCAGCAGCAACGATGACGGGATCTGCTCCTGTTGAGTGGCAAGTGCAAGGTACCGGTGATTTCAATGGCGATGGCATCTCTGATATTTTGTTCCGCAATGGCACAAATATTGGTGTTTGGTTAGTCAATAGCAATGGTCAACTGGCAACAGCAACGATGACGGGATCTGCTCCTGTTGAGTGGCAAATTCAAGGTACCGGTGATTTCAATGGCGATGGCATCTCTGATATTTTGTTCCGCAATGGCACGAGTATTGGTGTTTGGTTAGTCAATAGCAATGGTCAACTGGCAACAGCAACGATGACGGGATCTGCGCCTATTGACTGGCAATTTCAAGGTACCGGTGATTTCAATGGCGATGGCATCTCTGATATTTTGTTCCGCAATGGCACGAGTATTGGTGTTTGGTTAGTCAATAGCAATGGTCAACTGGCAACAGCAACGATGACGGGATCTGCGCCTATTGACTGGCAATTTCAAGGTACCGGTGATTTCAATGGGGATGGCATCTCCGATATTTTGTTGCGTAACAGCACGAGTATTGATGCTTGGTTAGTCAATAGCAATGGTCGAATTACAACCACAACGAGGGTAGGAAATGCTCCTGTTGACTGGCAAATTCAAGGTACAGGCGATTTCAACGGCGATCGCGTCTCTGGTATTTTGTTACGTAATGGCACAAGTATTGATGCTTGGTTAGTCAATAGTCATGCTCAAATTACAACCACAACGAGGGTAGGAAATGCTCCTGTTGACTGGCAAGTGCAACTCACTCCTGTTAATTTGATAGCTCCTCTAGGTTTGATGACTAGTTCCCAGAAACTAACGGCACTAATTAATGGGCAGTTGAATGGTGTATCTTTGGATGTGGATGGCTATTGCGGCGCTCAATGTTGGGATTTGGTGGCTTATGCGACGGGTAATAACACATCAACCTATAACTGGAAATGCGGCGAGAATGTGATGGCGAATGGTAATATCGCTATTGGTACAGCGATCGCTACTTTCCTCGGCCCCAATCACACCTATGACACGCCACCAAATTATAGTAGCCAGCACACAGCAATCTTTGCTGGTTATGGAGTTGAGTATGGAGTAGCTGGTTTTTACGTCTGGGATCAAAATTGGAATTGGCAGCCATATGTCCAAAAACACTTTATTCGCAGTAATGGCTCAGGAACTAGTGATGCGGACAATTACTATGTGATTCAGGTGTGAAAATTCCGCGATCGCACTCTCGTCTCATAAGTGCGATCGCACTCTCATCATTTCCACAAATCAAATTTTTTAGCCAGACTGGTAAAATTGCGAAATCTATGGTTAGGATTGTGAATCTTATATGATAGCAATCCAATTTGCGTTGGCTATTAGTAATTTATTATACAATATCTGCTGAAAGACTTCTTGTTTATTCAGACAGGTAGAAATGCTAATAATCAGTGATTATACTGACTGGAGATTGCACATACTATGGCAAGGTTATATCTATGACATGAAAGTTAGGGACTTCCAAGTAAAAAAATATTCCATTGCTATTGTTCACAGTTGACGGTTGACTGTTAACTGTGAACCGTCAACACTTCGACAAGCTCAGTGCAGCGCTGTCAACTGTCAACGTTTAACGGAATAATTTATTTTTTGGAGTTCCCTTAATTCTTTCAGTCAGAAAAGCAATTTTCCAGCTAGGTGGAAATGTGAGGGTGGAATATGTTTTATTTAATCTATGCTCCTAACACTACGCAAGAAAAAACCTATCAGTTGATGTTTGGAGTCAACACGATTGGTCGTTCTACCGAAAACACGATCGCCCTCGCAGATGAGAGCCTATCTCGTTCTCACGCAGAAATTACAGTCACTAATGAGCGGCTAGTTATTAAAGATCTACAAAGCCTGAACCACACTTTCGTGAATAAGGCAAAAATCGATCAATGCGAACTGAAAAATGGCGACTTGATTAATTGTGGGAATGTAGAGTTCAAGTTTGTTCAAAAAGTTAATACCACACCCAAAACCACAAATCCTCCTCATCCCCCACAACCACCAGTAGAGGATGTCAAAGAGGAAGCACCTATTGCAGAAACCATTATTAAACAATTTTCTACCGGGCCAAGTAGCATTAAAATTCAGGATTTACTCGATAATCCAGGCAGAAGCGATTCTCTGCTGAGAATATCACAAAGAGCGAGTAATCAACGGACGGTAGATAAGTTAAAAATTCTTTTAGAAGTGAGCAAACAGCTGTCTTCTCCAGAGGAACCCGATCGCCTATTAGAGAAAATTCTCGATCTACTGTTTGAGATTATGAATGTAGATAGAGCAGTTATTTTGATGGTGAATAAAACTAGCAAGCAGCTAGAGCATAAAGCTGTGAAACTACGTCCAGGAATACCTCAAGACAGCCAATTTTTTTATAGTAAGAATATTACGAATTATGTTTACGTCAATGGCACAGCAATTTTAACTACTGATGCTTGCTTAGATAATCGATTTAATGATTCCGAGTCGATTTTTGTGCAAACTATTCGGGCTTCAATTTGCATTCCCCTCAAACCCAGAGAAGAGGTAATTGGTGTATTATACGTGGATAATTTATCCATGTGTGATGTTTACTCGGATGAAGATGTCGAGTTTTTAACGGCGTTAGCCAACCAAGCGGCGATCGCAATTGACAACGCCAATCTCTACCAGCAAATTGAAGCCGAAGCTATCATGCGCAATAAATTAGAGCGTTTCTTCCCCGAAGCTGTGAGAAAAAAGCTCAGGGAAGAAGGCACTTTAGGTATTGTTGATACAGAAGTTACAGCTTTATTTGCTGATATTAGTAATTTCACAAAAATGTCTTCCACAATGCATCCTCGTCAAGTAATTACGATGCTCAATGAATATTTTGAGGTAATTGTGGAGGAAATTGTCTTTCGCCATGAAGGCACTTTAGAAAAATATATTGGCGATGCTTTATTTGCAATTTGGGGTGCGCCTTATCGCAAACCAAACGATCCAGAATTGGCAATACAAGCCGCAATTGATATGCAATGGGCTGTGTTAAAACTAAATCAAAAATGGATTCAGCAAGGAAAACAACCAATTCAAATTCATATAGGCTTGAATACAGGTAAAGTAGCAGCAGGTAATATTGGTTCAGAAAAATTAATTCAGTACGCGACTATTGGCGATACAACAAATGTCACTAGTAGAATATGTAATGTTGCCCAAGCTGGTGAAATAGTTATATCTCAAACTACATTTGAGCGCATACAGTCGCGAAATTTCCCTTTAGGAAAAATGCCATTAGTACAAGTTAAAGGTCAAGACCAGCCTTTACAACTTTATCGTTTGATGTGGCATTTATGTCCATCAAAACAAACTCAAGTGGGCATAGGGCATGGGGCATAGGGCATGGGGATAATTACGAATTACGAATTACGAACTTGTACTGAGCTTGTCGAAGTATTACGAATTAATTAAAGCTATTTTTTGTGTAGGGGTATAACTGGGCAAAACTTGATTGATGGTGCTTGAAGGAAGCTGCATGTGATCTTTTAACAATGCAGAAATGACATCGCGAAAATCGGTAGCGATCGCTAAATCTCGCTTTTGGTAAAGTTGTTCTGTGGCTAATCCCGGCCATTCTCCATAAACTTTACCACCGCGCACTTTTCCACCCAATACCCAGATGACATTTCCATGTCCGTGATCTGTACCACGGTTACCATTTTCTTTGACTGTGCGCCCAAATTCAGACATAACAACAATCGCTGTGTTTTGGTAAATTGGCCCCAAAGTTTGCGCCATTACAGCTAAACCATCTCCTAATTTTTTTAGGCGTTGGGCTAATTGTCCTTGACTACCGCCTTGATTGATGTGGGTATCCCAACCACCTAAAGCTATAAACCCTAATTCTACTTTAGAGTCTTTGACCATTAATCGCGCTAATCTTTGGGCATCTCTGGCAAAACCGTCAGGTAAAGGTGCGCCATTATTTGCCATTTTCATTTCATCGGCTAAGTCTTTGGCGATCGCTTGTCGCGCCATCCGCCCTTCTTGGTAACTTTGACTTAAGGTATCATTACCATCATAAAGTTTGTCAAATGCTGCGCCTACTTGGGGACGATCCACCGACAAGGGATTATTGATTCTTTTCCCCGTTGGTAAACTAGCTACAGACATCTTACCGTACAAAATTCTGGGAATAGTTTCTCCGACATTAATTGCTTGGATCGGTTCTTTGTTGGAGATATTCGCTAATAAACGATTCATCCACCCATCTTTAGTATTTTTTGTCCCAGGAATACCGTTTTCCATGTAATATTGGGCATCAAAGTGGGAACGAGTGGGATCGGGAGAACCACAAGCATGAATAAACGCCAGACTACCTTGTTCCCATAAAGGTTTTAAGGAACTTAAAGCGGGATTTAAGCCAAAACGCCCATCTAAATCCAGCACTCCCCCTTGTTTACCCGGTTGGGGAATAGCAATATTCGGTCTTACTTGGTAATAAGCTGTTTCTGAGTAGGGAACTACCACATTTAAACCATCAACTCCACCACGCAGAAAAATTACTATCAAGCGTTTTGCATTGCTGTTATTGTTAGCAGATCTAGCTACCCATGCATTAGTTCCGACGGCGACTAATGCTGAGGCGGAAAACATTCCTGCTTGGAGAAGAAAGTTGCGTCTTTGCATATAAATTTAGTTATCAGGTGGAAAGTTGAAGTTTTTTTGTAGAAAGGCAGAGAGCAGATGGCAGCACTTCGACAGGCTCAGTGATCTGGCAGATGGTAAAGATGGAAGGTTGAGGTTTTTGACTCGGATTGTCGAGTTCGGAAGGCGAAGGTTGATGTTTTTAACTCGGATTGTCGAGTTCGGAAGGCGAAGGTTGATGTTTTTAACTCGGATTGTCGAGTTCGGAAGGCGAAGTTTGGTGTTTTTAACTCGGATTGTCGAGTTCGGAAGACGAAGGTTGGTGTTTTTAACTCGGATTGTCGAGTTCGGAAGACGAAGGTTGGTGTTTTTGACTCGGATTGTCGAGTTATTTATCTTCTCAATCACCTCTTAGGGACTTCCAGAAAATAAATTATCCCATTTTCATAGCAGCAGATTCTTTCTCCTCAGCTTCCTCTGCCTCCTCTGCACCCCTGCACCCTGCCCCCTGCCCCTTGTCCTCTCTAACTCCTAGCCTCTAACCTCTCAACGACGCATAAATTCAGGACTACCTAAAATTAAAGCTGCATGGAGTTGTGGCGGACTAGAAGCGATCGCGCTTTGGGTTTTGCTAGATAATAAATTACCTAATGTATTGCTGAGTTGTCCGCTATCAATGGGGGCTGGTTTGACTTTGGCGGTTAATACATCGCCTTTGGGTATATTATTAGCTTGGTTTCTCGGCTCTGGCGAACCGGATAGGGCTAATTTACCACTAGCGATCGCTGTTGCAAAGTTCAAGCGACGAGTCATAGCATAAGAGTTTAACCATGCTTCTTCTGTGTTTTTGTAGCCATCGGGAGTTTGACAACCATAAATCGGCATTCCCGACTGTTGCAGGAAACTCACGAGAGGTTTTGTATTATTAACTTCCATTCCCGTTGCCCGGACTGTGGAAATTACATATTGATAAGGTGTTTTAAATTTAACGTTAAAGTTATTTGCGTCCCAAAACTCGGAACTTTTAAATAGCGTTTCCAAAACAGCGCGAATATTTCCATCAGTAGCCAGATAGCGCTGGGCTAGACGATTAACTAAAGCTGTAGGCGGGCGATCGCTCACAAAATACTGTGCTAATTTGTAGCTAATATGCCGAGCAGTTGCCGGACTCCTGGCTAAAATATCTAAAGCTTGTTCTCCTTCTTCTTCACCACCGCCTTTAATTGTATTTCCGAGAAAAACTTTGTCACTGCCATCATGGCGCTTGGGGTTAAAGTAAAATCCATCACTATTAATATTGGGCTGATTGGCGCTAGGAATTCCCCAACCTGTAAAAATTTTCGCTAGAGCAATCACATCTTGCTGAGTATAACCACCATCTACCCCAAGAGTATGCAATTCCATTAACTCGCGGGCGTAATTTTCATTTAAACCTTGAGTTTTCCGCCGAGCATTCGGACTACTAGGCGCTGAACTTTGCCAATTATCTAAATAAAATAACATCGCCGGATGGTGCGCCGTTGCACCTAACAAATCGCGAAAGCGCCCCAGCGCATGAGGTCTAATTGCTTGTTGTTCGTAGGCTCCTACCCAGAAGCGATCGCGTCCTTTATTGGCATATACATTAAAATGGTTATACCAAAAGTCCACCATCACCTCTTGCAGTTGTCTCGGACTTTGTGTCGCCCTTAACAAACGTGCTTGCATTGCTTGTTGCACAATTGCTTTAGCTTTTTGGTCAGCTGCTTTTTTCTCTTCGCGGCTGAGTTTCTCGCCAACTTTCCCATAAGCTAACAATTCCATCGGCTTCAGGTTGAGAGTTTCCATCTGCGCCAATTGATTTTCGAGACTGGCTGATTCTGGGATAGTCTGCGGCGAGAGTTGTTCTTGAATGTAGCGGTCTACACCAATAGACTTAACTCGTTGCACATCTCCAGGGCTAGGCCCAAAACTCAAGCGGTTAATTAAATGTAAAATCTTCGGGTCAACAGGTTGAGATGCTGCATTACTAGGCGTAACTCCTAGTATTAAAATTAACAGCGACATGACAAAGAATTTCGGCTTCGCAGTCATAAAGCGATTTTTCACCCATTTGGAAGATGGGGACGAAAATTAGCCAAAAAAGTTCAGTGATTTTTTGGTTAGTCAATGGTCAATGGTCAATGGTCAATGGTCAATGGTCAATAGTCATTTGTTATTCTCCTTGTCTCCCTTATCTCGCTTGTCCTCCTTGTCTCCCTTATCTCGCTTGTCTCCCTTGTCTCCCTTGTCTCTCTTATCTACCGAGGAAACTGGAGAAAATAAAAAAGCCACGATACAGAACCGTGGCGTTATATTAAATTATCAATACTTTATAAAGATTCTAAGTAGCTCAAAAGGTCTGCCATTTCTTGGGCGCTAGGTTGGAATTTTGGCATTGGTGGCGTTTCTCCACTAATTACTTGATGAATTAATCCATACCGAGATTTACGCTTAGGAACACCTTGCAAACTAGGGCCGACTCGCCCATCTGCTTGCAAACCATGACAACCGGCACAATTAATTTGAAAAATAGCATTCCCTTGAACGGGGTCGCCATTTAAGGCGAAAACACTCTTGACATAGGGATCTGCAGCTTGAACCATTTGAACACCAAAAATGCACAATGAGATTGCTAGCAGTATGGCCAGAGCCAGCAAAGCCATCTGCTGAATTAGATTTTCAGGTTTGGTAATCTGGTTATCCAAAAGGTTTGTAGTTAAAGTCGAGGTGTGCTAAAAGTTTTTCTTTTCCTACACATAGCTTAAAAGTTCTTGATGCTGTCTGCAAGCACAAAGCACAATTTTTTTGGGGACATTCCCTGTCTAAAATCCTATTGGCAGCCGGATTCACCCCGATTTGGTAAAATCAAAAACAGGAAACGAATGTTTAATAATTGCAAAGAGGAGATTTACAGTGGTTGAACCCCTGCTGTCAGGTATTGTCCTTGGTTTGATTGTGGTTACCCTTTCTGGCCTGTTCTACGCTGCCTATAAGCAATATAAGCGCCCCACTGAGCTAGGAGGCTAGGATTAGGGCATGGGGCATGGGGCATGGGGCATTGGGCATTGAAACAATTTTGGATTTTGGATTTTGGATTTTAGATTGGAATCCAAAATCGCAAATCTAAAATCTAAAATAAGTTTTCTCCTCTGCTTCACGGACAGTTTGCTCAAGTCGGGAAACCCGCCCACGCAACTGTCCTCCTCTGCTTCCTCTGCTTCCTCTGCCCCTCACTCAAAAGTTGTAAAAAATGTCAACCCTGTATTGCCATAAACTTTCTGACGGCAAATTTCCCAATTGGCAATTACTGGAATCACCCAATCTTGGGAACTGTGTTCGGCTGCGAGTTCGCCGTCAGAATTTAAAAGTTGATAATCTGCGATCGCTTCTAATACCGACTGATACAATCCACTAGCATAAGGTGGATCAAAATATATTCTGTCAAATTGTTTGCCTGATAAATTTTTTAGCTGCTGTAGCACATCTCCGCGCAATACTTTCCATTCTTGGTTAGCCTGCGCTACCTGCTGCCAATTTTGTTGAATAATATTACAGGCACGGCTCGATTGTTCAATACCTATGACTAAGCTGGCTCCTCTACACAAAGCCTCTGCACCCATTGAACCACTACCCGCACACAAATCTAACCAGCTACAACCGGCTATCTCTCCCTGCCAAATATTAAAGACAGCCTCTCGTACCCGCGCACTCGTGGGTCTGGTATCTTTACCAGGTAATGTTTTTAGCTGACGATTTCCGTAAATTCTCAGACTCATCTTGCATTAGTCATTTGTCATCGGTTAATTGGTCATTAGTCATTGAGTCAGCAGCAAGAATTATCAACTGACAACTGACAACTAACAACTGACAACTGACACCTAAATAAAATTATATTATGCGGCAACTTCTTCTCGAACTTGAGCAACAAAATTAGACAATATTTGCAATCCGATATTCGATGATTTTTCGGGGTGAAATTGTACTGCCATCAGGTTATCACGAGCGATCGCAGCTGTCACTGTTTGGGTACCGTGGGTAACTATTGCAGCGCGAATTTGCTCCTCGGTTGGTTCCACATAGTAAGAGTGAACAAAATACACCCAAGGTTGGGATGGTAAATGCTCCCACATAATACTTTTTGGCTGAGTTATTTCTAGTTGATTCCAACCCATGTGAGGAATAGTGATATCTGGTTCGGGAATAAACCGTTTGACTTTTCCTTTGACAATTCCCAACCCTGGTTGAGTACCTTCTGCACTCGATTCAAAGAGAATTTGCAACCCCAAGCAGATACCCAAAAATGGTTTACCAGATGCGATCGTATCTTTAATAGGTTGTTCTAAACCGCGCGATCGCAGGTGTTGGACAGCTGGATCAAAAGCGCCTACTCCTGGTAAAACAACTGCATCTGCTTGTTCTATTTCCTTAAAAGAATGAGTGATTTTAGGAGTAGCTCCAGCTTTTTCCAAGCCTTTGCAAACTGAATGCAAATTTCCCATCTCATAATCTACGACCGCAATCACTGGCATTGACCTGCTCCTTGTAAATTTATTATGGAGGCTAATTCTATTTTAAATAATATTTCTTATGAAGAAAAGATTTCTATTAACTTCTTTTGACACTTGGTTAAGCGATCAACTATCAAATTCTTCCGACGATCTATTACTAGAAGTCGCTAAACTTGACAATCTACCCCATCATTTGACTTTTTTACGTCAGTTACCTGTAGATGTGCAACTAGCTAGCGATCGCGTAATTCAAAAAATCACCGAAATCCAACCAGATTGCATTGTCTGTTGCGGGATGGCGGCTAGCCGGACGCAATTAACAGTCGAATTTTGTGCTAGTTGTCAAGAAAGAGTTTTGCAAACAAAAGTAGATTTAGAACAATTAGTGGCTGGTGCTAGGGGAATTGAGATTAGCCACGACTGCGGAAAATTTGTTTGCGAGGGTCTTTATTATTCCGTATTAGATCACCTGCGTCAATCCCAAATCCGATCAAATTGCATTTTTGTTCACGTACCAGTTTTGCAGCCAGAAAATTTGGTAAACATTGTGGCAGATTTCGTATTAATAATTAACAAACTGGCACTTTCATAAATTTGTCAGCGTCTTGATGAGGGAGAAAATAGTTAAATTTATGTTGCCATTGTTACTAAGTTTGAGTCTGGCTCAATCAATTTCGCCTACACAACCACCAGCAGAAGTAGTACAACCACAAATTGTCCGTCCTTTACCAGGAAAACTTGATTCAGTCCCAGTTTTTAACAGCAACAGTCCAGAATTAGTATTGAAGGAAGGAATTTTACTTTCTACATTTCCCCCAGATGGCAAAAAAGTGCCAACAGCGCATTTAAATTTTCCCTTTCAAGGCAGGTTTGATGTGTTTGCTCACCATATTGCCAAAGCTGAACCCGCAGATAATTTACGCTCTTTATATTTAGGTATCTTATTGCATAATCCTGGTGAGACTCCAGTAACTATAAATGTATTGCAAGCAGCTAGTTATTTGAGTCAACCAGATGCACCTTTTATTCAGGTACCATCCTTTAGTAAGAATATCTTAGGTACAGTTTTTTCTGGCCCAGGCGATCGCATTACTAATGAAGTACTTAGAGGTAAGCGACAAGAAATTTTTCCGGCGCAAATAATCATTCCCCCCAGGGAAAGTCAGATGTTACTAAATTTACCAATTCCGGTGCAAGGACTTACCCCTCCCCTGAATGGACGCTCTACTTTAATGCGGTTGCGCAGTAATGGTACAGTTTATGCAGCTAGCCTCGCCATGTTTGCACAAACTAATCCCGATGGTAGCGAGCGATCGCCAACTTTAGCAGAGTGGCAAAATTTACTGAATAATAGTGATGTGGCTGGCCCCAGAGATAAAGTCCCCACGCCTTTAGAAGAGACTGGTAAACCCCGGATTTACGGAAGAGTATCTGGAGTCGCCAGTGGTTCTCAGTGGCGTGCTTTATTGGTAGATGAACCCAAAGCCAAATACCTCACAATTCCTCAACCGGGACAAGCCTTCTCTTACGCTTTAAGCACAGTGCATGGGGGTAGCTTAGGAACTAATCAAATTCAAAGTGCAACCATGTTGGTGCGCTATCCTGACACCGCATATCGCGCTCATGGCAACTATGGGATTCAATATAGTTTGAAATTGCCACTATATAATAATAGTCAAAGTCCAAAAACTGTGACGGTGTCATTTCAAACACCGATAAAAGAGGATCAATTAGTTCAATCAGGATTACGCTTTTTTAATACCCCAGCCAAGCAGGTATTTTTCCGGGGTACAGTAAGAGTGCGTTACAAAGATGATCAAGGTAAGGCGCAAACCCAATTTTTTCACCTAATGCAAACTAGAGGTAAAGCGGGAGAACCCTTAACTACATTAAATATGCCAGCAGGCGATCGCCGCCTAGTACAAGTAGACTTTATCTATCCCCCCGATGCTTCCCCACCGCAAGTATTAACAGTTGCAACTCAAGCTGAAAAATAACCATCAGCCCCTGGATGCATCCGGGGGCTGTAATTAACGCCGAGATACTCATACCAACTGAAAAAACGATTGCTAAAAATTGTAGGGGCACAGCATTGCCCATTGGTGTCAACTTACAGCATCTTCCTGTAAATAGACCACGCTGTAGGGGCACGGCACTAGTAAAATTATTGTCTGTACCAAAAGATTGTCGGTGCCGTGCCCCTACGACAGATGTGGTTTAAATAGGTGAAAACTGCTGTAAGACGAAACCCGCTTGGCGACAACGTTCTGCCCTCACCCCTAAATCAGCAGCTTGTTATGATTTTGGTCTGTATTCAGTACCGTCAGCACGAAAACCTTTTTCTTGCAATTTCACCTGATTATCACGCAGAATTGTTAGTTCCGTATCAGCCCCAGGAATAAATCTCACTTGATAGGTAGAGCCATCTTTAATGGCAATGTATGTTATCCAGTAATTCTTAGTATCATTGTTAGGTAATTTGGCAGCAGGAGCGCGTTCTGTAACTTCGGTTTTGTTGTCATACACATTCATATATACCTGATCCTGTTTGTGTATTCTTACCGTCTTCGTATCGGTCACAAAATACACTAAAGTTTGTGCATCTGTAGGATTTTTATCTGGTGAGGGTTTGCTCAAGGTAATTACATCTTCTCTTACCCAGCCAACATCCTTCGCTTGTGTACCAAATTGCACTTTGTACCAAGTACGAGGATCGCCTGAAGGCTTTTGTTTGTCCAAAATTTTCACGCGATCGCCTGCTTTTCCTTGGCGTATAATATTACCTTCCTTAATTACAGGAGCAGAACGAATATTCACCACCTTCGTGTTACTAGTATTAGTTTTCAAAACACCTTCACTGGGGAGAACTTGGTTGGAGTTTGTCATATTATTACTCAGCCAAATTGGATAGTTTTGATAATGGACGCTTCAAATGATACTACTGTGCCGCCAAATAGGGAAAAAATATACTTAAATTTCTTAATAATCTACGCATGTTTAAGAATGTTTTTGAGTCGTTAGTCTAATTTCTTAACCAGAACCGTAGCTCTAGATTTTTCAGCCTCATTTCCAGCTAGCTATTTACGAGAAAATCCCAGAAACAAACATGAAAATTTCTCTTTCTTCCCAGTCAACAGTCAACAGTCAACAGTCAACGCTATTGTCAAGCTAGCTAATCACGGTGAAATCCCACAACCAAACCTGAAAATCTCTCTTCCCCATGCCCAATGACGCCAGTTGCTTCAACGCGGGAAACCCGCGCAACGCACTGGCTCCCCAATGCCCAATGCCCCATGCCCATTTTCCCCCTAGTCAATTATTTAAAACCCTTTGCAACTTTTTTCTGTACCTTACCTTGTGGTTTAGATTTTTGCACTTCTCCTAAAGCTGCTTGAAATAAGTTATGCAGATGTAGAGGAACGCTAGCAATTTCTGGTAAATCTGGCTCTAGAGGTTTGTTAAATTCTTGTAACAGAGAATCTAAATCCCTACTTAACTGAAAATCACTACGTTGCAAAACTATTTGCAGTACATTTTCTAATGTATGGGGATACTCTTGGGCTAATCGATACCAAATAAAAGCATTAATACTTTTATCTTCTAAATAAAAGCGAATTAGTTTTTGCGCACCTTCAATATTTTGCCAATCTGCTGTTGATAAGATAGTTTTTACTTTACTATATGTTGGTAAAAACATTTGTCCCCAACGAGGATGAGAAATAGCTGTCACCTGTTCTGCTTTCTTCAATTCAGCAGGTAAATCAACCTTTGGCATTACCATCTTACTACTGCCATTATTCTTAAATATTTCTGATGCTACATTTGCATCAGCACCCATTTCTTGTACTGCTGCTTTGATTTCCTCTTCATCAATTCCAGCTTCTTTTACTAATTCATTGAGAGGTTTAGAAGTATCAATACCTGTAGCTGCTAAATATTTTTCAGTAATTAATTCTTGGAACTCAGCGATTTTTTTATTTAGTTGATATCCTGGTAGTGTAATTTCATCTTTACCAAAAAATTCCACAAACTGCTGATTATATTGGACAACTGATTGCCAAGCTTCTGCTAATAAATCTGGTGCATCGCTGTAAAGATGATTTTTATATTCTTCTTTAAAATTACCAATAGCTACAGCCAGTTTAGGTTTACCCAATTTACCCATAATTGTATAGTTGCTAAAAAATGTCCAGTAACTATCGGTAACAGGAGAAATCCGAGTTAACAAAATTTCTCCTTCTTTAAACCGAGATGTTTCTTGCAATATTTGAGCATTATTGGGTTTAACGATGTAATATTTATCCGTCAACCAGTTCCTTAACTCAAAGCCATCAGCTAATATTTTCGTAATAGCAAATAAGCCCATGAAACTCTGATGCCAAGAGCTAATTAAATTGCGATCGCTCTGTGGTAAATCAGGATGGCTATCGATAAATAATTCTAGCGGTGACTTATCGCCTACTTTGCCTTCTGTAATAAAGCTATCAATAACTAAATCTTGCTGTGTACTGTTACCGTTACCACTACGTAGCTTTCCCGCAGCATAGGTTTCTAAGGCTTGTGCTAAATCACCTTCTGCGTCCAAAACAAAATCTACCACAGCTTGTTTGAGTGCGTGCGATCGCTCTAAGATTGCATCCACAAGTTTATCTCTCTAACCAACAGAGGTAGACTATAGCTTTTGAGACTATTAGCGCATCTAGCAATAGCTAGATTTATAAACAGCCGTTAGTTTCTCTTAAACTAGATATAAGGCATCATAAGGTAACTATACATGGTTGCAACTCCAAACTCTACCTATATTTCCCCAGAAGACTATCTTAAAGCAGAAGAAACCAGTCCCATTAAACACGAATATAGACAGGGATTTGTTTACGCAATGGCAGGAGCAAGTAACGCTCATGTAGTTATTTCTCTCAACATGGCTTCAATGCTGAGAAATCATTTGCGCGGGAGTGGATGTCAAACTTACATATCAGACACCAAAGCACATATTGAATCAATTAATATCTATTACTACCCTGATATCATAGTCAGTTGCGATCGGCGAGATAGAGAATTTGACAACTTTTTACGTTATCCTTGCTTAATTGTAGAAGTTCTATCACCTACAACAGAAGCTTTTGATCGTGGTGATAAATTTGCTGACTACCGAAAAATTGAGTCCCTTCAGGAATATGTGCTTGTCAGTCAAACCCGGATGAACATAGAGATTTTTCGCCGCAACCCAGAGGGACAATGGGTACTTTATACTTATAGTCCAGGTGATAATATACACTTGGTAAGTGTTGATTTTAATTGCGCGATCGCAGATGTGTATGAAGATGTTACTTTTGAAGGTTCTCAATCTTAAGGCTAAAGTGCGATCGTTTAATCTTGATTAGGTATCGATTGCTACTTTTAACCTAATTTCAAAATTTTTAAAATATGCTTTTGAAATTCTGCTAATCCGCCTTTGCTATCCCAATAAGCTTTGAATGTAGGTAGGGTTTCCAACTCCATCACTTTACCTCCTTCAAGATGAACATCATAACCAAATATAATGTTTTGATCTGGCAGAACACTCCAATAATCTGCCATCCACACTACTTGAATAGGGGAATATTGTAGAAACAGAAAAAGTAAGTCGGCGTTGAAAAATAAACCTATATAACGAAATATAAAATCTACACAGAGGATATAAATCAATCGTTCCAGGGTTTTTACAAAACTTAATATACCTTATATCTTTGTTTTATCGTGCCGACTTACTAAAACCAGGTTTCTAAAGGTTGAAATTAAAAGTGATACCAATTGGAAAAAAGAATGCGGCAGATTGTAGGGGCACTGGCACTGCCATGCCCTATAGAATATTTTGATGTGTCGCAAATATTATTTGAATTGGTATGATTGGGTGAATTAAAAAATTGCCACAAACAAAAAGCCGCTCCTTTGTTTATTGGAGCGGCTTTTTGTTTTAAAAACAGACCTGGCATCGAGCTATTGTAGCAGGAGGCAACCCTCAAACTATCGTCGCCGCAGCAGCGTTTCACCTCTGAGTTCGGGATGGGGTCAGAGTGGTTCCA
>NZ_CAWPNJ010000049.1:0-63588 GCF_963889195.1 Calothrix sp. FACHB-168 | reverse complement strand
GCGCAAAATTGTAAAACCAACGTACACATCCAAACGACTTTGCAAGCAATACTACCTGCTCACCAGTCGGATAGATTCTGTATTTGTAGGCTTTCAACATTGTGCTTACCAAACTATAGCTTCTATGGTAAAATGAATCCCTACTCATGTAAAGTCCCCCTGGAAGGGGGAGGTTTTAAACCCAAATTTTCGATAACCATATTGCTGCATCTATTCACTGAAAAATCTCAATTTGCCCCATGAGTACAATGCCAATCTTACCCAACTACATCAATGGTCAGTGGTGTACATCAACAAACGCTACAGAATATTTAGATGTCATCAATCCAGCAACCGCAGAAATATTAGCGCAAGTACCTTTATCACCTGCGTCTGAGGTAAATCAAGCAGTTGCGGCGGCGGTGGCGGCGTTTGCGACATGGCGACGTACTCCACCGACGGAAAGGGTACAGTATTTATTTAAGCTGAAAAATCTGTTGGAAGAAGATTTTGCAGATTTGGCGCGAACCATCACCAGAGAGTGCGGTAAGACTTTAGCTGAGTCTCAGGGGGAAATGCGACGGGCGATTGAAAATGTGGAAGTTGCTTGCGGAATCCCCATGATGATGCAAGGGACGAATTTGGAAGATATCGCCAAAGGAATTGATGAGATGATGATTCGCCAACCCTTAGGAGTGGCGGCGGTGATTTGTCCGTTTAATTTTCCGGGGATGATTCCTTTTTGGTTTTTACCTTATGCGATCGCAACTGGCAATACCTACATTGTCAAACCTTCAGAAAAGGTACCCCTGACAATGCAAAAAATCTTCCACCTGCTAGATAAAACAGGTTTACCTAAAGGGGTAATTAATTTAGTTAATGGCGGTAAAGAAGCTGTCGATGCCATTTTAGATCATCCGCAAATCAAAGCCATTAGTTTTGTTGGTTCCACACCAGTGGCTAAATATATATATAGCCGCGCCGCCGCCAATGGTAAACGAGTGCAATGTCAAGGTGGGGCGAAAAACCCCCTGATTGTTTTACCAGATGCAGATATAGACATGACTACACGCATTGCAGCAGATAGCGCCTTTGGTTGTGCGGGACAACGTTGTTTAGCTGCATCGATAGCCATTACCGTTGCTGATGCACGTAACTCGTTTACCGAAGCTATAGCCGAAACTGCCAAAAACCGGGTGGTAGGTAACGGTTTAGACAAAGGCGTGGAAATGGGGCCAGTAATTGATGTCAGGAGTAAAACCAGAATTGAGGGATTAATTCAGCAAGGGGTAGAAGAAGGAGCAAATTTGTTAATTGATGGACGAAAACCACAGATATCTGGTTACGAACAAGGTAATTTTATCTCCCCAACAATTTTAGAAAACGTCAATCCCGCAGGTGAAATCGCCCGTACAGAGATTTTTGGCCCTGTACTGAGCTTAATTCATTTAGATAGTATTGAAGATGCGATCGCCTTAGTTAATAGCGGTCAATATGGTAACATGGCTTGTCTATTCACCAGCAGTGGTGCAGCTGCACGTAAATTCCGCTACGAAGCTGAAGCTGGTAACATTGGCATCAATATTGGTGTAGCTGCACCAATGGCATTTTTTCCCTTTAGCGGTTGGAAAGAAAGCTTTTTTGGCGATTTACACGGTCAAAGCAATCACGCCGTCGAATTTTTTACCCAAACCAAAGTCGTAGTCGAACGCTGGCCTAGCAACTGGTCGCGCCAATTTTAACCCAAAAACAAAAGCTAAATGGTGGAAAACCCTACCAATTTACCACCAACTGTGGCTTTTACTGATTTGTTAGACTAAGCACACTAGGAATTTTCGGTCAAATCTCTGAACACGCCAGCAGACGAGGCTATTCATGCTTACAAGTACTCTACTTCTCTCGAACCAGCTCCCCACCTTACAATATTCTTCCACATCGGAACGATTCGATGACACTTGGGAAGCCCCTCTGGCTACCCTTTTGGGACTAGGACGCGCCGCAGGTGCCGACTTTATCGAATTTTACCTAGAACGTCGCAACTATATCAGCTGTCTAGCTGAAGATGACGCCATCACCAGTATTTCACCCAGTCTTGCCACAGGCGCAGGCGTAAGAGTATTTCGCGGTAAAGCTGATTGCTATGTCAGCACCAATAACCTTTCCTTCTCTGGGTTGAAAGCAGCCTTAGAAAAAGGTCTTTCTATCCTGGGATTGCAATTACCCGCACCCACAGCTTTTATCCCCGAAATCAATTTAGAATTACTTAGAGATTACGCTACAAAACGCGGTAAAGATGGTTGGTTACCACTGTGTAGTTCTATCCGCGAAATGGGAGAAGTTCTACTTGATGGTACTGCCCAACTCCAGAAAAAAGCCAGCCACGTGCAATCCCGTCGTGCCAGCTATTTCCGCGATTGGCAAGAAGTATTAGTCGCCGCCAGTGATGGAACTTTTGCCCGTGATATCCGCCTCACCCAATCTGTAGGCTTTAACCTACTCTGTGCCGATGGTGCTAATCGCGCCTCTATTGGCGAACGTGCAGGTAATACCAGCGATGCTAACTTCTTAAGAACTTGGGATTACCAACAAGCCGCCGAGCAAATATCCGAATCTGCTGGTAAAATGCTTTATGCAGATTATGTGGAATCTGGTACTTACCCGATTATTATGGCGAATCACTTTGGTGGCGTGATTTTCCACGAAGCTTGCGGACATTTATTAGAAACCACACAAATAGAAAAAAATACCACACCTTTTGCTGATAAAAAAGGCGAAAAAATTGCCCACGAAAGCCTAACAGCTTGGGATGAAGGACGAGCCGACAATGCCTTTGGTACCATAGACATGGATGATGAAGGTATGCCGGCGCAAAGAACATTATTAATTGAGAAAGGTGTTCTTAAGAACTTTTTAGCAGATAGAACAGGTTCTTGGCGCACTGGACACCCCAGAACCGGTAGCGGACGCCGCCAAAATTATACCTTTGCTGCTGCTAGCCGGATGCGGAATACTTATATTGCACCTGGCGAATACAGCGTTGATGATTTATTTGCCTCCATTGATAAAGGCATTTACTGTAAAAAAATGGGTGGTGGTAGCGTTGGTGCTACAGGTCAATTTAACTTTGGCGTTGATGAAGCTTATTTAATTGAAAATGGCAAAATTACTAAGCCATTAAAAGGCGCAATTCTAATTGGTGAAGCTAAGGAAATTATGAATAAAATTTCCATGTGTTCCCAAGATTTAGAACTTGCACCTGGTTTTTGTGGTTCTGTTAGCGGCAGTATTTACACTACAGTAGGACAGCCTCATATTAAGGTTGATTCTATTACCGTAGGTGGACGCTAATAGTTAATTTCTCCTCGTTACAAGATTACCTATCTCTTTCTTTGCGTCCTTTGTGTTCTAGCCTGCGGTAACGGCTACTCTTTTGGAGTTTTTAAACGCAGAGGAACACAGAGTCTAGCGCAAAGGTACGCGGAGTTTTTATGAAGAGAAGTTGTGATTAATTAAGGCAACACTTTACTTAGGTATTCTTGTGGTGAAACACAATTAATTAGAACCATCAATGAACACAGATAAAGATATATATTTGTGTCATTCATGGGTTAAAAATCCAAAATCCAAAATCCAAAATTGACTATGCCAACTATCAATGAGATTGCAAATTATGCCAAGGAAAATGCTGAGAAACTTGGTATTCAAAAATTCGATATTTATGGTTCTACTGTAGACGAAACTAGCGTCCAGGTAGACCAAGGTGAACCAAAACAAGTTAAAGCTTCTAATCGTTCTGGTGTAACAGTTCGTGTCTGGAATGAAGAGAATACAATGGGTGTCACCAGCACTACGGATGTAGACCCCAAAGGATTAGAATTAGCTTTAAAAACTGCCTATGAAGCTAGTTTTTTTGGTGTTAAGGAAAATGTTCCTGATTTTAGTCCAGAGGCTACTATTCCTATTGAAAATACACCTCATGACAAAGTACCTCAAGCACCTGTTTCGGAACTTATCGAAAAATTATTGGTAGCTGAAAAAGAATTACTATCAGCTCATCCCGCAATTAACGGTGTACCATATAATGGTTTGGCGCAAAGAGATATTGACAGATTTTATCTCAATAGTGCAGGCGCAGTCAGAACAGAATCACACTCTATCGCATCGGTATATCTTTACAGTAAAACCGAAGAGGAAGGAAGAAAACCTCGCAGTGCTGGCGCTTTTAGAGTCAACCGGGGTGTAGAAAAATTAGACATCAATGGTTGTATTCAAGAAACTGCTGAGAAAACTATCAGCCACTTGAATTATGAAAAAATCAAGTCTGGTAAATATTTAGTTGTGTTCTCACCGGAAGCTTTCTTAAGTTTGTTGGGTGCTTTTTCTAATTTATATAATGCCCAAAATATTCTCGATAATCAAAGTTTATCAACTGCTGATGATATCGGTAAGCAGATTGCTTCGCCCCTACTTTCTGTAGTTGATGATGCACTACACCCTGCTAATATTGGTGCAGAAACTTTTGATGGTGAAGGTACACCTACTCGTCAGGTTTCTTTGATTGAAAAGGGCGTTTTAGCGGGCTTCCTTCACAGTGCGGGAACTGCGAAAAGAATGAATGCTCAACCAACAGGTAATGCAAGTATTGGTGCAAAAGTTAGCGTTAGTCCTAACTTTTTTCATGTATTTAGAGCCGCCGAACCTGAGCAAGAATTAAGCTTAGAGACTGCGGAAAATGTAATTTTGATTGATGATTTACAAGCTTTACATGCGGGCGTGAAGGCTTTACAAGGTTCTTTTTCTCTACCTTTTGATGGTTGGTTAATTAATAAAGGTGAGAAAACTAGTATTGAATCTGCAACAGTCGCCGGCGATTTCTTAGAAGTTTTGCAATCGATTATTTGCGTAGAAAAAGAGCCTGAGTTAACACCAGGTGGTGTTTGTCCTCGCATTTGGGTGAATGAACTCTCGATTACTGGTGATTAAGATTTAAGAGTTGGGGGTTAGAAATTAGAGTTAATACTAGTTTCTAACTCTTCACTATTATTCTTCACCGCCAATACCTAGATTAATATCAAATCCCTCAGCGCCATTAAGATTAGTTCCAATCATCACAGCACCATCTACTTGAGCATTGTGTAAACTAGCTCCGCTTAAATTAGCATTAGTAAGATTAGCATTATTGAAGGTTGTACCACTGGCAAAGACTTCTTTCAAATTAGCAGCTTCCAAATTAGCGCCAGCTAAATCAGCACCTTCTAAATTTGCACCTGCTAAATTTGCACCTTTTAAATTAGCGTTTCTCAAATCTGCGCCAATTAAGTGCGCACCGCTAAGATTAACACCAGTTAAATCACATCCAGCACATACTCCAGTTTCTAACAAGCGTTTTACTTGCGCTTGGTTGGCGCTAGCTTGAGCAGAAATTGGTGCAGCTAAAGCGAGGGTGCTGAATAAAGCTACTGCTGTCAACAATGTCTGTCTCATAATGATTTTCTCCTGTTAATCCTACAATCTCATTTTCCCAAATTCTCAAATTAAGTCTTCATACAATTGGCGTAATTTACTACCCGAATATTTTCTACGTACTCATACCTGGGTTAGAGTAAGACACCCGAAAAATCTCTGTTTGATGGATGTTGAGGTTTAAGGTGGGAGATAGAGATGAATATAATTTTTCGGGTGTCGAACAAAAGATACAGTTAGCTTCTGACTAATGCTGAGAGTATACCCCTGGAAATAACTAACAAAATTCTACGTTAAAGACCTGCGCAGCCGTTGTTCTAAGTCAGCGAGGTCTACTCCAAGATTTTGTAAAACTTTAATTGCTACTCCTGGTTCTCTATCTGCTTCTCTTCCCTTGAGCAGACCTAATAAAATATGTTCTGTGCCAATATAATTCACACCTAATTGGCGCGATTCTTCTACCGTTAGTTGTAATACTTTCTGAGCTTTGGATGTAAATGGAATATCCAGGGGTGTCAATCCCCGACCTCTACCGATAATTTTTTCTACCTCAATTTGAGCATTTTCTAAGTTTACCCCTACAGAGTTGAGAAACTGTGCTGCAAAACCGCTACCTTCACCAACGAGTCCTAGCAATATTTGCTCGGTACCAATGTATCGATGTCCTAAGCGGCGAGATTCACTTTGCGCTATGGATATAGCTATCAAGGCTTTTTGGGTGAATCTTTCAAAACCTCTGAGGTGGAATCTATTAGATGTAAATCCTAAGATTTTTTCAAAAATCGATTCAAAAAATCTTTCCAACATAAACCCCTCCTGCTGGGATATATTGTTGATTGCATCAAGATTGTGATCGCGTTTTGTTCTTCCGGTAGACAAAAAAGACAATAAATCTTCCATTGTCTCTGCATTGGCGGAATACCACAAAAATTGCTTGTCTTTGCGGCTATTAACTAATCCTTCAATTCTCAGCTTTTCCAAATGGTGCGATAGGGTGGAGTTAGGAATCTTCAGCTTTTCCTGAATCTCGCCTACTGTCATTCCATCTGGATAACTCGCAAACAGCAACCGCATAATTTCTAAACGTGGCTCTGAACCTAATGCAGCAAAGATATCTGCATAGCGAGCTGTGTCTTCATTATTTATTGCCATATTTCTAGAATAATCGAAATAATAGTTTTGTCAACTCATGCTCAATAGAAACTAAGGGCGGGGAGACCCCGCCCCTACGGGTGTGTTTTATGATTAGGCTGAGACTTTACCGCTACCAATGAGATATAACAAGGCCATCCGCACGGCTACACCACTGGTAACTTGTGCTTGAATTAAGCTAAATTCTGGATCGTCCATCAAGTCGGAGCTAATTTCCACACCGCGATTGACTGGCCCTGGGTGCAATACTTTGACATTAGGTTGGCAAAGTTGCAATTTATCGCGAGTAATGCCAAATAATTGATGATATTCTCGCAAACTAGGTAATAAATGGGCAGTCATGCGTTCTTTTTGCAGGCGCAAAGTCATGACAAAATCAGCGTCGCGTAAAGCAGGTTCTAGTTCCCAATGTAAAAATAGCTGACGCTGGGGAGAAGTTGTTTCTTCTGAGAAATACTCGGCAAAGATTTTGGGTAAGAGGGTTGGGGGTGCGGCTAAATGAACTTCTGCACCACTGGCTGTTAAACTCCAAATATTCGATCGCGCTACACGAGAATGAAGAATATCGCCAACAATGGCAATTTTTTTACCTTTTAACAATTCTATGTGGGGATTGGCTGGATCGATTAAAGTACAGATGGTGAATAAGTCTAGCAATGCTTGGGATGGATGCTCGTGTTGACCGTCACCGGCATTGAGTACGCTAACTTTAACACCTAAACGATCCATTTCTTGTGCGATCGCATTTGGTACTCCAGCTTCTCGATGGCGAATCACCATAATATCAGTTCCCATCGCCAAATAAGTCTTCGCTGTATCTAAAATTGTCTCGCCCTTTGTCATGGAAGAAGTAGCGGCGGCAAAATTGAGGGTATCTGCGCTGAGACGTTTAGCAGCGATTTCAAAACTACTGCGAGTGCGGGTAGAAGGTTCAAAGAACAAATTCGCCACCACCTGTCCCTGTAAAGTTGGTACTTTCTTTGTGCGTCGCGATAGCACTTCTTGGAAACTCGCAGCTGTTTGCAATACAGCATCGTATTCAACGGTAGTAAAGTCGTTAAGGGAAAGAATGTGATGACGATTCCAGGTGGTAGTAGGCATAAATATTGTTCGGTTTTTACGTAGAGATGATGATTAAGTAGTTCTCTACAGCTTTTAATTTACATATGCAGAGGCAATGATACCACCTGTCTTTTAGCGAACTCTAAAAAAACAATTAATTTGTTGACTGTTGACTGTTGACTGTTGACAGAAATTTAGCAATCTCTGATGCGATCGCACTTTTTCGATAACTCAACTCTTCTCCTCAGTTAATGATATAGGCGCAACAATAATTCCTACCAAAATCCGCAGTAATTCTTCTAATTCTTCAGGTACGCGATAAAGTTTTAAATCTTGAACAATGCGTTTTTCTTGACGGTGAAATATACCAAATCGCCAATCTTCTCCTGTGGTGACAGCGCCATAAAGTAGAGGTGTTGGTGATTGTGTCCATTGATCAAGGGCAATTAATTCTACTGCTAATTGAGTAAATCCTCGACCTAAATCAGATTGCTTGGCTTCAATTACTAATATTCCCGCATCACTGTTAATGTAATAATCAAAGCTACCTTTTAACTGTTCGTTAACATTAATGGGATATTCAATATTTAATTGAGTTTGGGTTTCTGCACAAATTTCTAATAAAGTGGGGGCAATTAATACCTCTCTTCTTGCCATTTCACTTATGGGGTTAACGTAGGCTAAATTTCTTGACAAGTAGCCGCTTAAAAAGTCTAAACCATTAAGTTTATCTCTATATTTTGGTAAATCCAGCCGTTGACGTTGATAAGTACAATTAAATTCTGCAAGAATCTCAGCTGGTGCATAAGGCAGTTCAAAATATTTACTAAATGTGTCACTTGTACCTGCTTGCAGAATGCACGGGCGGTTCATAAAAGCATCAGCCAAATTTTTTATTCCGTTATGGATATGGACTTACGCAAAAATTTTCCAAATCCTTAATTTATGGAACCGCCAAGACGCCAAGTACGCCAAGAGTTCGTAGAATGTGCGTAAGTCCTAATGGATATGGATTTAAATTTAAACCATAACGATAGATTTTCATAAATTACGAGTTATTGTTGAATGTAGCTTTGTCACCATTTCTGTCCGCGCTGATACCCCAAGCTTACGAAACATGCGTTTGAGGGCTTGCTTGACAGAATTTTGGCTAATCCACAGCCGAGCGGCGATTTCCCCATTGGTTAAGCCTTGAGCGACTAATTCAGCAATTTCTAACTCCCTTGGTGTGAGGGGGTTAGGTAATGAGGGTTTGATAATTTGAGGTTTTGCCCGCAAGGTGGCAATTTTTGCGGAAATGTGAATGCATAAAGCACTCAAATCGGCTAAATCGTTACCGTCAAAGGGTGGACTACCTTGAGCGCGAGCTAAGTTGAGGGTTCCTACCAGACGACCGTCACAGACTATGGGGCCTGTCATTACATGTTCGTGATCGTGACGCGGACAAATATGCTTCCAATCTTGTTCTGATAGTATTAATTGCTCGTGCGCAGGTGCATGACGCTCAACTACGTAGCGTCCGATGGGATTACCTTGTAAGCAGACGGCGGGAATATCGGAAACATCAATCTCAGTCTTTGACTGGTCATCTATGAAAGAGATACCCCAATGTTGCACGCCAAAATGTTCGCTAATTTTGTCCGTGAGCGCGAGTTTTAGCTCTTGCTCATTGCCGACGTTAGCGATCGCAGCAAATGCAGCATGAAGAGAATTAGTCATAAAGTGTACCCAGTTGGGGACTATGCGGAGCTTCACAATTACTTCTATGCTAATACCAAGGAAAGCAAAAACGCTAATATCACTACTGGCTATAGGTAAACACATGACAGTTACACAAATTTCTGCTCAGGAACTTTTCCGGGCTGCTTATGAAAATCGTTACACTTGGGACAAGGATTTTCCTGGCTATACAGCTGATGTTACCTTGAAAAATGACGCTCAAGTGGCTACAGCTAAGGTAGTCGTTAGCGCTAATCTTAAGGCGGAAGTTTCAGATGCATCGGACGATCAAGCCAAGCAAGCGATTCAATATCAAGCTTGGGAAATCGCGATTCACCGTGTCCGCCGTGCTTTTGAAGATACCCACAGTGCTAATACTTTCAGCTATGGCGCTACCGAAGCTGATGGTTCTGTAGAAATTTTAGTTGGTGGTAAGGCTGAGGGCGATAAATATAAAGTCCGCAATAATGAAGTTAGCCACGTTCATCGTTTGGTTCACGGTACTTTTGTGACCATTGATACCTTTAGCAGTCACCAAACTGGCGAAGGCTATTTGTCTCACACCTACGATTCTGTATACCATGACCCGGCAACAGGTGAACAAAAGGGTGGTAGAAGTGAGTTTACCGATGAATATGAAAAAGTTGGTCAGTATTTCATTCTCAATCGCCGGGAAATTAAGACTGAGATTGAAGGAAAAGTTACAACTCAGGAATTTATCTTCTCTAATATCCAGTTGTTAGAACCGACTGCTTAATTTACTTTCACTCCTTAATCTCATAATGAGCGATCGCATTTCTTCTGGTGCGATCGCTTTTTTGTTAGAGACAGAGACGCGATGAATCGCGTCTGTACAATGGTCAGGAGTTGGGGCATTCATTACTGTACTATATCAATATATAGGAATGAAACGATTAAAATTCAGGCGATCGCTTTGAGGATTGAGGTTGCTCATTTTAATTTAATGAGAATCGGCAACAGATAGACCTGATAATTATCTTGGTTTCGACCTATCTACATTAGTTATCTTGCCTTGATTTTTGCAAGCCGATGAACACTAAGCTAAAACCGGATTGGGCTGGAGAAGATACGCTTTCCAAGTTTGTCAATCTCCTGATACAGACTAAACCCATCTATCAATTGATGAAGCAGCAAGCCAGGAAAGTACTCATCAACACTGCTGAGAAAAACGGCGTTCCCTGGCGGAAAAACTATCAAACGCTGAAATCATCGGGAATCACAGAGCAAATTACCAAGATGACTAACCCCGATGTTGTTTATCCTGACTATTATAAAGTACCGTTTCACGCCTACAGTGAGGGTAATCTGTGCTGGGATGCGGCTTTTGAAACTGAGTCCGCTACCTATTCAATGGCGTTACGGGTATGGCCGAAAGAAAACTTAACTTGGGAAGTCGCCCATGCACGCCTCAGAGGTAGTTTTCATCAAGTTCTCGCTACTTATGCACCTCAGGAAGTCCGAGATATTTTAGATATTGGTTGCTCGGTAGGGGTTTCTACTTTAGCTTTACACCGCTATTATCAACAAAAGCAGAGTCATCCTGTGCGTACAGTAGGGCTAGATTTATCACCCTATATGCTAACTGTTGCCCGCAATCTTGATACCAAGGGTGAGATAACAGAGTGGATTCACGCACAAGCAGAGAATACAAAATTACCTGATAATTCTTTTGATTTGGTAACGCTTCAGTTTGTCACCCATGAATTGCCAGGGTATGCTAGTCAAGCAATTTTCGCGGAAGCTTTAAGATTACTACGACCTGGTGGTGCGATCGCAATTGTAGATAATAATCCCAAATCCCAGGTAATCCAAAACCTGCCACCAGTGCTATTTACATTAATGAAAAGCACCGAACCCTGGAGCGATGATTACTACACCTTTGATATTGAAGCTACATTGCAAGCTGTAGGTTTCGCGCCACCAGTTACAGTAGCTAGCGATCCTCGCCATCGGACTATTGTGGCGAGAAAGCCTGAGTAAGGAGAGTAGGGGAAGGGGACAAGGAAGACAAAGAATTTTAGATTTTAGATTTGCAATTTTGGATTCTAATCTAAATCTAAAATCCAAAATCCAAAATCCAAAATTGTTTCAATGCCCAATGCCCCAAATTTTTTTGCAAAATTGCATAATCTTCTATCTAAGGAATGATAGGTAGACATAATACGACCTCCTAGAGTTGATACCCCCCCTGCCTACCAGGGGTTTTTTCGTCTTTTGTAGCCAGCAATCCTCCCATAAAGCTCAAAAAAGCAAAAGCATCTCACGAGCAACATCTAGTCAAGCAATCTAGATTATTTTTAAATAGTATCTAGTAAAATTAGTGATATTATTTCTCAATAAGGATTTATGTATTAAGGATAAAAATGCTAGATAACGAAGTAAATAGTATATTTTATGCCCTGTTATCGGCATTTTTTGCAGCGTTGACGACCATCTTTGCCAAGATTGGAGTCGAATCGATTAATCCCAATTTAGCAACTGCAATCCGTACAGTAGTTATTCTCATCATTGTTTGGGGTTGGGTTCTCGCTAAAGGACAACTCAATACATTACTGACAATTAGCCCAAAAACTCTACTGTTTCTTGTTTTTTCAGGGTTGTCAACTGGTTTTTCTTGGTTGTTTTACTTTCGGGCTTTACAATTTGGCAAAGCTTCTTTAGTCGCACCTTTAGACAAATTGAGCTTGGTTTTGGTGCTGATATTTTCGGTATTTTTTCTCAAGGAGCAACTAACGCTGCAAGTGATATTAGGGACTGGCTTGATTTTAACTGGTACACTTATTTTGATTCGTTAAGCTGTTAAGTAGTTAAACATATTAATTACACCAGTCAACAGCTTAAAAGAATATCTATATAACGCATAAAAGTCTCTCTATGTAAAGAGTCTAGCTTGTGGCTGCAAACATAACAATCTGTTTCATTAGAGATAGCATTTGTTAATAGAAGTCATGATGCATGAGATTCTAGATAAAGTCTAGAGATTATGTGGAGGTTAAACACAATGTTTGGGAAGTCAACAGTTATCATTACAGGTGCATCTTCAGGGGTGGGTTTATACACTGCGAAGGCGATGGCTAACAAGGGATGGCACGTAGTGATGGCCTGTCGTAATTTAGAGAAAGCGGAAGCAGCAGCCCAATCTGTAGGCATACCCAAGGATAGCTATACTGTTCTGCATATCGATTTAGGCTCCTTGAATAGCGTGCGGCAGTTTGTGAATAACTTTCGCGCTAGCGGTAAAAGTCTAGATGCTTTGCTGTGCAATGCGGCAATTTATATGCCTTTAATTAAAGAACCGTTGCGCAGTCCAGAAGGTTACGAGTTGACGATGACTACTAATCATCTCGGACATTTCCTGCTGTGTAACCTCCTGCTTGAGGATTTGAAAAAATCACCTCATGGCGATCGCCGTCTTGTCATTTTAGGAACTGTCACCCATAACCCCGATGAATTGGGCGGTAAAATTCCCCCACGCCCAGATTTAGGAGATCTCGAAGGTTTTGCTAACGGATTTAAAGAACCAATCACGATGATTGACGGTAAGAAATTTGAACCTGTCAAAGCTTACAAAGATAGCAAAGTCTGCAATGTGTTAACTATGCGGGAACTACACCGCCGTTATCACGATTCAACTGGTATTGTTTTCAGTTCTCTGTATCCCGGTTGTGTAGCTGAAACGCCTTTATTCCGCAACCATTATCCCCTATTCCAAAAAATATTCCCCATTTTCCAAAAGTACATTACCGGCGGCTATGTATCTCAGGAATTGTCTGGGGAAAGAGTTGCATCAGTCATTGCCGATCCTGAGTATAAGCAATCTGGTGCTTACTGGAGCTGGGGAAATCGCCAAAAGAAAGACCGCCAATCCTTTGTGCAAAAAGTATCTCCCCAAGCCCGCGATGATGAAAAAGCAGAAAAACTGTGGGATTTAAGCGCCAAATTAGTCGGATTAGCTTAAAAATTCAAAATTCAAAATTCAAAATTTAAATTTGTTAGTGGGGGGATTTAAACTCCCACTAATGATGCTCACAGAAAACTTATCCGCCAAGAATCAAGAGAGCAAAGTACAAGTTTTGGCAAGTTTAATTTTTATTAATATGGCGTAACCAGCGATACAATCTTTTTAAGGGGTAAATTGAGCGAACGCTATCAATTGAGCCAACATTAAAGGGTAAGTTAACAGTAAAAGTACTACCTTTACCTAATTCACTTTTGACATCTAAGCTACCGTGATGTGCTTGTACAATTGCTTGGGCGATCGCTAATCCTAACCCAGAACCGCCAGTACTGCGAGAGCGATCGCTATTTATGCGGTAGAAGCGATCGAATATGCGCGTCAACTCTGGTTGGGAAATCCCAATACCTGTATCTTGCACCTGAATTACAGCATAATAATCATTGCAATCTACATAAAGCGTTACCTTTCCGCCGGCTGGGGTGTAGTGAATGGCATTGACAATTAAGTTAGAAAATAGGCGATAAAGCTGATCTTGATTGCCAATGACATTTAGGGGATGGGAAACTGAGATAGAAGCGGTGAGTTTAATTTGAGATGCGATCGCCAAAGCTGCAAACTCTTCGATTAAATCGTTGATAATATCATCCAAACCGCAAATCTCCCGTTGCATTGGTACTGATTGACGATCTAAGCGAGTTAATAGCAGTAAATCTGTTACCAAAGTAGTTAGTCGTTGATTTTGACGTTGGGTAGTGCGGAGAATTTCCCGCGCTTCTGCTTCATCCAGGTGAGACAACATCAATGCTGATTCTACTGTGGCTTGAGTTGCAGCTAAAGGTGTGCGTAATTCATGGGCTGCATCGGCTGTAAATTGTTGAATTTGTCTGTATGAGCGATAAATCGGTTGCATTGCTAATCCTGCTAACCACCAACTAGCAATCCCCACCGAAAGCATGACAATTGGTAATCCAAAAATTAAAGTGAGTTTTACCCCCGTCAGATAACTATTAAAATCTGCCAAACTGCGCCCTACTTGAATGTAACCCCAATCGCGATTATCTTGGGTATGTAAAACAAAAGAAATTTGATGATATAAGTTGCCTTTTTTATCTTTAAGAGTTTGCCAAAGTTCTTTATTAAAGGCTGTGGTTAATCCTGCTGGATGATTCCCCGCTATAGCAATTAAACGTCCTGAATTATCAAAAAATCGGACATAGTAATTGCTTTGATTAATGGCGCTTAAAATATGACGTTTAGAGTTGGATTTTTCTTGAATGCAACTTTCACCAACTACACAAATATTCGGTAAAATTCTGTTTATTACTGGTTCTAATTGCGCAGGTTGATGTAGTTTTAATTCGATGGTATCGTGTAAAGTTCCCGCTACAGATTCCAGTTCTCTATCTAATGTCATCCAGTGAGCATGAGAGATTGCTTGATAAATACCAAACCCACAAATACTTAAAATGAAAGCCATAACCAGGGCATACCACAGCGCTAAACGCAAGCGAGTTTTTTGAAATAGTGTATTTTGATTCATAATTAAGCATTTTAAACCTATGGAATAAAATTTAAAATTGGAGAATATAAGTAGAGTGTGATATTAAAATGTGACTTTTGGGAATCTTAAAAATAAGAACATCATGAAGATTTTGATATGACTTGCACAAGAAAGAAATAGTAAATCCAAAATAATTTAATTGAGAAGATTCAAACGATATCCAGTACCATGCAAAGTTTCAATCATATTCTCGCAACCGCTATGAGCTAATTTACGTCGCAGCAATCGCATTTGTGCTGCTACTACATTACTAACTGGCTCGGCGCTGACTTCCCAAAGTTGATTGCGAATTTGTTCTGTGGTGACAATTTGGTTGGGATGTTTCATAAAATATTCTAGTAGCTGAAATTCCTTATTTGTTAGAGGAATTTCCTGTTTGTTTCCCGCAGAATCATGACTGACAACTAAATTGTTACCATAATCGAGAGTTAATTTTCCAACAGTTAATTCCTGTGGCTGAAATTGGGGCGATCGCCTTTGTAATGCTCGCAATCTAGCTAATAATTCTGCCATACCAAAAGGCTTGACTAAATAATCATCTGCACCTGCATCTAAGCCAGCAACTTTATCTTCCATGCTGTCTTTGGCTGTGAGCATTAAAACGGGTAAAGGATTTTTATGCTGGCGTAGGCGTTTGCATAATTCTAAGCCTGATATTCCCGGTATCATCCAATCAAAAATAGCTAGGGTATATTGTGTCCAACTATTTTCTAAATATGCCCAAGCATCATCACCATCAATTACCCAATCTACTAAATATTTATGTTGGGTAAGAGTTCGCTTAATAGCACCGCCTAAATCTTCTTCATCTTCTACTAGTAATATTCGCATATGGTAAAGCCAGAAGTTGCTACAGACTACGTGAAACACGGAAACGTCAACCCTGAAGTTAATTCAGACTACGCGAAACACGGAAACGTCAACCCTGAAGTTGATTCAAGGAACCCTGAAGTTAATTCAGACTACGCGAAACACGGAAACGTCAACCCTGAAGTTGATTCAAGGAACCCTGAAGTTGATTCAAGGAACCCTGAAGTTGATTCAAGGAACCCTGAAGTTGCTACAGGGGACTTACAAAAAATAAATTACCCATATTTCGTAGTGCGAGCAGCGTTCGACTGAGCGCTGCTCGCACTACAAATTTATTGGGTATTTAAAAAATTGGATGTTCCCAGACTACGCGAAACACGAAAACGGGAAGACGAATTTACCCGCAGGGCGATAAACATCTACCGATTAAAATTAAAGCGTCCATCTACTTTTTTACCGTTAATATCAGCATTAATCTTCACCTGATACTGACCTGTTAATTGTTCTTTTAATAAACCTGCATAATGCTTATCTTTAGCATCATAGCTTAAAGGAACTGTCTGCTGTTTACCATCAGGTAATTGCACTTGCGCTGTCACTTTAGCATTAGATATTGTTTCATGATTATCTCCTGTTTGTAAATAGAAATCTAGATGCGTTCCACTGGCTTCTTTCACATGAACAAACTCTAAATGGTAAGCACCTGTTTCTACAACTTGTCCGCCATGAGTTTTACCATGTTGTGGTTCTGTTTTCGCTATGGGTGCGGCTGATGTTTGACTATTAGGACTAGAATTAGCTTGATTATTTTCTGTATTTGCTGCTTGTTGATTGTTACTACAAGCACCTAAAAATAATAAGCTAATACTGCTAATAATTAGTAAGCTAGATTTGAGTGAATTCATAGATTTAATCCTCAATAAAATTTATCATTTTTGCAGCAAAATTTTGCCAAATTTAGCATATAAAGCAGGTATTACTACCAATGTCAATGCTGTAGATGTAAATAAACCACCCAAGACAACTATAGAAAGCGGTTGTAATATTTCCTTACCAGGGCCGCTGTCAGCTATTAAAGGTGCTAAACCTAAAGCAGAGGTAAAGGCTGTCATTAAAATGGCGTTTAATCTTTCCATTGAACCTTTGATTAAAATTTCTTTCAAAGGCATTCCTTCGGCAAACTTGGTATTGTAATTATCTACTAGTAATAAACCATTACGAGTCGCCACGCCAAACAGAGTAACAAAGCCAACTAAAGAAGCAATAGAAATAATTCCGCCAGATAAAGCTACAGAAAATACTCCTCCTACTAATGCCAAGGGTAAGTTAATCATAATTGTGGCGGTTGAAGGAATAGATTTGACGGAAATGTACATGATAACTGTAATGGCAATAAAAGCGATCGCACTATAAATTAAAATATTTTGTGTGGCTCTTTCTTGGGCTTCAAATTGCCCTGCATACTGGATATAGTAACCAGATGGGGGATGTACTTGTTGATTGACTTTTGCTTGAATTTCATTGACAACGGAGCGTAAATCTCTACCGCTAGTATTCGCAGAAACGACAATTAACCGGGAGACATTTTCCCGATTAATGGTATTTGGCCCTGTACCATTTTCAATTGTGGCGACTTGGGCTAATGGTATCTTTTGTCCAGCAGGAGTATCAATTAATAAATTACCAATTGTATCTAAATTTTGCCTAGATTCGGGCTTTAACCAAACTACTAAATCAAAGGTTTGTTGTTTATCTAATATTTGTGAAACTACTTTACCATTTAAAGCAGTTTCCATAATTTGGGAAATTTTACCCACTGTTAAACCATAGCGGGAAGCATCTGTGCGATTAAATTTAATTTGTATTTGTTCGATGGGTACTTGCGGTTCTAGTTGTAAATCGACAATCTCATTTACAGTTTTCATTACCTCATTTACTTGACTCCCAATGGTGCGGAGTTGTGCTAAATCGGAGCCGAAAATCTTAACTGCGATCGCACTTCTTACCCCAGATAATACCTCATCCATTCTATGGGAGATAAAACCGCCAATATTGGGCGCGACTCCTGGTAATTTCGCCATTTCTTCCCGCAGCTTTTTAATCGCCCCTTCCCTGTCTTCTAGGGCTTCCCGGCTCAATTCAATATCTAAATGTGCTAAATTTACCCCTCCTGCATCGCTATCACCTGGTGCGCGCCCGGAACGCAACTGTACATAAGGAAATCGCGGATCGCCTTTGAGTGCTTGCTGAATTGCTTCCCCCGCAGCGTTGGTAGTCTCCAAGGAAACACCAGGGTAGAGTGTCAGGGTATTTACCAAGGTTTGCTCTTGAAACTCTGGTAAAAAGACTCTACCAAAACTAGGAGCGATCGCGATCGCAGTTACTATACTTGCAAGGGCTAAGGCTAAAATAATTCCCGAATTTCGCAGCGAAAACCCCAACAGAGGATAATACAACCGCTTAAAAAATCTCGCTACCCAAGGTTCATTTTCTGGCAAGTGACCGTGAGGTAATAAAATTGCACATAAAGCGGGAGTTATCGTCAAAGCTGTCAGACTCGACGCAATCACAGCCGCCATATAGCCTAACCCCATTGGGATAAAAATGCTACCTTCTACCCCAGTTAAAGCAAATACAGGAGCAAAGACAACGATAGTAATGATAGTTGCGCCAAATACCGAATCTCTTACTTCTTGACAACCATCAAATACCACATCTAAAACTGGGCGAGGATGGGGAGAATATTTATTTTCTCGTAAGTTGCGGTAAACATTTTCTGCATCAACAATTGCATCATCAACCGCCGAACCAATCGCAACAGCTAACCCTCCCAAAGTCATGGTATTTAAACCTTGTCCTAACCAATTGAGGAGAAATATACCGATTAATAAAGATAGAGGTAAAGCAGTTAAACAAATGGCGAGGTTCCGCCAATTCATTAAAAAAGGAATGAGGATAATAGCAACAATAATACTACCTTCAATTAAAGCTGCGCGGACATTTTCAATCGCAGCATCAATATAGTTTTCTTGGCGAAATGTCGCCGTTACTTGAATATCTTTTGGTAAAGCAGCTTTAATTTCTGCGATCGCTTGTTCAATAGCGCGGGTAACGCTTGGTGTATCTGCTTGCGGCTGCTTGTTGATTGTGACAACAACAGCCTGTTTCCCGTTAAAACTGCCATCACCTCTTTTAATTGCTGCGCCGATTTTTACATCAGCCACATCAGATATTTTAACTGGCGTACCATTGCGAGCAGTAATTGCAGATTGTTGTAATTCCTCAACAGATTCAATTCTACCAATCCCCCGAATTAATTTCTCTCTATCTGGGGTAATCAAATAACCACCAGGAGCATTAATATTTGCAGCCGCCGTTGCTTCCTCTACATCAGCTAAAGTAACATTAAAAGCTTTTAATTTTTCTGGATCGACTAATACTTGATATTGCCTAATATCACCACCATAAGCAACAACTTGACTAACTCCCGGCACAGCCAAAAGCCGATTTGTCACTTGCCAATCGACAATTCGCCGCACTTCCATTAAAGGTGTAATATCAGAAGTAAAAGCATATTGTAATACAGTACCAATTGGGGAACTAGTAGGAGAAATTTGTGGCGTTTCCACCCCAGCAGGTAACTTACCTTGTGCTTGTTGTAACCTTTCCGTTACCAACTGACGCGCTTGATAAATATCACTCCCCCAATCAAAAATCACCTTCACCACAGAAATCCCGGCTGCGGAAGATGAACGCACTGCTGTCACCCCAGGAGTACCATTAATTGCACTTTCAATCGGTAAAGTCACCAAAGATTCCAACTCTTCCGGTGCGAGTCCTGGCGCTTCCGTTTGAATTTCTACTTGTGGTGGCGCAAAACTAGGAAAAACGTCCAAAGGCATTTGGATAATTGTACGAAATATCCAAATTATCAGGATAATTGTACTCAAAACCACTAGCCAACGGCGAGCGATCGCCCATTTAATCATCGCACTAAGCATCTTGAGAATTTTAGATTTTAGATTTTAGATTTTGGATTAAAAATCCTGCCCATTGAACATTGGCGAGATTTTGTTATCTTTTTTACTTCTCTCTTTCAAAAAACTTCTTCTTTGTGTACTTCGCGCCTACCCTGCGGGAACGGCTTCGCCGAATGCGGTTCGTTATTCAAACCACCTGAATCCTGCTTCGCTACGTAATGGTTATCAACCCATTCTGGGGATATATCTGCTGATGCTGTATTCAATTGATATTGATGTTTGCGGCGACGACTAGCCCAAGAAACACCACCCATAAAAGCTACACTAAAAAGTGCAACACCTCCCCCTACACCCACCCACAAAGGAATTAAGGAATTAGAATTTTTCTCTTCTGTTTGGGCACTGAGCGAAGTCGAAGTGCCATGTCCATGCTCCTCTACTGCACCACTCCCCCGCAGCGATTGTGCGTAAAGTTGCGGAGCGCGTTGGGTAACAATTAAACCCCCAGCAAATAACCCAGTTTTTACCTCCACCATATCGCCAGAGGTTTGCCCTAAAGTCACTTCCACAGATTGATAGGCGTTACCATTTTGGATATAAACCTGCTTTTTACCATTGGCTTCCACTACCGCCGCACTGGGAATCACTAAACTAGGCGATGCGGTTTGCGCTGTTAACACTTCCAGTTCTGCAAACATTCCCGGTTTGAGCAATCCGCCGAAGTTCTCCAATTCAGCTTGTACGGGAACAACTCGCGTTTCTCCTTCCACCACCGAGCCAATGCGGGTAATTTTGCCTGTAAAACTACGGTTAGGCACAGCAGCAACTTTAACAATTACCCTTTGACCAGTCTTAACTTGATTTAAATCCTTTTCATAGATATTTGCGGTGGCAAAAACCTTGCTGTCATTGACAATCGTCATCAATTTACCGCCCGTATCCTCAAAGGATTGACCGAGGGTAACTTCTCTATCCGCTACCTTACCAGTAATCGGGGATACCACCGTCACCAATCCTTGAGCATTGGCGCGGGTTCCTAATTGGGAGAGGCGAGTTTGATAAGTGGTATTGCTTAGTTGAATGCGCGATTTTGCCACTTCAACGGCGGAAGCAGCGCGTTTTAGCTGATTTTCCGCCTCAATTACTTCCCGGCGACTATTAGCTTTAGTGAGTTCGGCTTTAGCTTGCGCTAGCTGGGTTTGCGATTCTAAGGCTGTACGTTGGGGTAAAGCGCCAGCAGCGACTAACTGCTGATCTTTATTGTATTTTTCTTGGGCGAATGCTACTTGTGTTTGCGCTTGAGCGATTTCTGCATTGGCTATTTGTTGATAGCGATCGCGATTTTGTTGAGCTAATTTTAAATCAGCTAAAGCTTGTTGTAAATCCGCCTGACCTTCTGCCAGTTTTTCTTGGGAATTAACCCGCAATTCCACCAAATCCGGGCTAGATACCACCGCTACTGCTTGACCTTTTTTGACTGTAGCACCCGGTTCTACCAACAACTCCACTACTTTCGCTTGAGCAATTGGTGTATTTACTTCTACCTTTTGGCTGGGTAAAGTCTCAATTTGTCCCGTAGTTTTAATTCCTACAGCTAACGCCTGGCTTTTCACTGGCTCAACTTTAATACCCAAGCGTTGCGCTGTTTGCGCATCAACTTTAATCGCTGTGGTAGAGGAATTTGCTTGACTTCCTCCTTGAAATTCATTACCATGCCCGCCGTGAGCTAAAACTACTGCGGGATTTGTAAATATCAGTATACTGACGATTGTGCTAGAAACAGAGCGAATTGCTTGAGGTGGTTGGGAACGCAGAGGTTTAGACATCGCTATCAACAAAGCTATATTTTCCAGTGTTTCATCTAAATATGAAATTAAGATGAAATCAATCAATGATAGACTCTAAGTATTGAGAAGAAAAGGTCTAAAATCAGCACCGTAACTTCCCTGTTTTTATGTTAAGTAATATTTTTTACTCACTTTATTTAAAGTAGAATAATCCCTATTGGGGAAATATAGCCCTTTTTACAGCAGTTTCAGGACTTATATAAATTTATGCTCGGTTTCTTGGGCTATTAATCCAAGCTATCGCGCTTAAGGTAGCAATTTCACAAGCTAAGTAAACTCAGTTTATTCATGAAAAATCCATGACTCAAACTCACCAGCAATCAAATTTACCTCAGCATATTGGCTTATCATTGTCAGGAGGTGGTTATCGGGCAGCAGGATTTCATTTAGGATTATTATCTTATTTAAATCGCGTCAATTTATTGCAGCAAGTGAGAATGATATCTACCGTCTCTGGGGGAACATTTACAGGGGCAAAATACACTTTATCTTTAGTTGCTGGGCAAACATTTCCAGAATTTTATCAAGAATATTATGCCTTGCTCAAAAATACCAAACTAGTAAAATTAGCTTTAAATAAGCTTAATAGAAAAGAAATCAACATACCCTCATCAAGAACTGACTTAATTACTGCTAGCGCTCAAGTTTATGCAGAAAAATTCTTCAAAGATGCTGATGGTAAACCCTACCGCTTTGGGCATATTCTTAATGCTAACATTCCTCTCCAAGAAGTCATTTTTAACGCTACAGAATTTCGCAGTGGATTAGCTTTTAGGTTTCAGCGTAGTGCTAACCCTAAAGCCAGAATTGGTAATGGCAATATATCAATAGATCGGTCTGATGCTGAAGATATTAGAGTTGCTGATATTGTTGCTGCTTCTTCTTGTTTCCCTGGTGGTTTTGAACCTTTAGCCTTTCCCGGAGATTTTAATTGGTCAGATAGCCAAGCATTAAATAATATTAAAAAAACAGTAGCTAAAACACTTCCAAAAGTGGATTTAAAACAACCAATAGCAGATGAAAACCCACTTGCATCAGATGAAGAATTAGCAACGGTAGATAGCAATATACCAATAATTTCTGGTCAAAAAGATACAGATATTGCTTTGATGGATGGAGGAATTTACGATAATCAGGGAATTGAAAGTTTATGGCTAGCTGAAAAACGCAGTGAGGTGAAGCTGGATTTATTTATTATTTCTGATGTCGATCAAAGACCGGGTAGTTTATATTCTTTTCCCGCCCCTTTTAAAGTGAGTCCGCTAACTTTAAAAGCAATTGATTGGATTTCAAAAATACTAATTGGCTTTTGTGCTTTTACATTGGTAACAATTGGTTATGAATTTATTAAAGACTATATCAATGGTCAATTTATTTGGCTAGATTTTTTCCTATATATTATCCCCATTTTACTTGCAGCTACAACCGCTTCTATCTTAGTCTGGAGTCGCAATATTATTAAAAAGCGAATTCTCCCTTTAATCCCCCAAGTTGGCATTCTTGCATGGAAAGATTTAAAAAATCTCACAGTTAATCAAGTAGTTAATGGGATTTATTTACGTTTAAGTTCTTTACAAGCAATGGCTGGCTCCGTATTTATGCAACGTATTCGCAGTCTTGGCTTTAGGTTTATTTATCAACAATATGATGAAACAACTCGCCAAAAATTAATTTCTAACCTGATTTATGAACTAAGAACAGGTAGCCAATTAACTCAATTACCAGGAGTCGAACCACCATCATCGGCAATTCTCAAAATTATTGATGCTGCTGCAAGTATGCCGACTACACTTTGGTTTATGGAAGATAACGAACTAGATAATTTGCTGATTGCCGGACAAGTTACTACTTGTTATAACTTAATGGTTTATATTACTCGCAAGCATGGCGATCAACCTAATTCCTATCCTCAAGATATTCGTAAATTGTGGAATAATTTAGTTATTGATTGGCAGAATTTCTCTTCTAATCCTAAAGTATTATCTTAAATTTTTATCCCAAATTAAAGTATATTTAGGGTTGGCAATGCCCACAAAATCTAAATTTTAGTGGACATTGCCTACATTTATTGGGAGCATCCCAAATGTGCAAAAACGCCCTCACCCTATAAGGGTGGGGCTAGAAATACGAAGCCTGCCTACCCTTCGGGAACGTCTTCGACGAACGCAGGCTAAAAGTTTGATAGCCTGCGAAGGCAGGCTTTGTTGGTATAGCAATACCCTTCTAGGGTATTGCGTCAAAATTGGGATGCTCCCCATTTATTCATTTGTTATACCAAGCTTTTCGCCACTGTTTCATCTGCTGAATTTCTGTATCTTGTGCTTTAATAATTGCTTGAGCTAAGTTTTTAATTTCCGCTCGCTGAGATTTTTGTAAAGCATCTTGAGCCATAGTTACGGCTCCTTCATGATGCGGAATCATTGCATTAATGAAGCGTAGGTCAAATTCTGTATCAGCATTACCTAAGTCCATATTCATCATCATCGCTTGCATTTGCTCAGATGACATTTCCATCATCTTACCCTTCTGAGAATTATAAGCCATCGGTTTATCCCCAGCTTTGGGATACCAAGCTGTGCGCCAGCTTTTCATCTGAGTAATTTCTTGATTCTGTGCTTTAATAATTTCGTCTGCTAGCTTTTTAATTTCTGGGCGTTTTGATTTTTGCTGCGCTTCCTGAGCCATGAGAACTGCGCCTTGGTGGTGAGGAATCATTCCATCAATAAAGCGCAAATCATAGTTGGCATCAGCCGGGCCTAAATCCATAGCCATGCTATGATCCATCCCAGCATGTTGGTGACTTTGGTGCTTGTCGCTAGCATCAGTAGCCAGATTTGGCGCTTGGCTTTGAGAAGTACTGGTAGTACAGGCTGTTAATAGGCTACCAGATACAGAGGCGATCGCTATTAAAGTAAATGCCAAAACGCTATTTTTCCGAGTAGGCAGTTGCATAAAGATAATTTCAATAGGTTCCTAATTTCATTAAGCAATCTCTAGTCGAGTGGAGAGTCAAGCTTTTGAGTAATTGATTTTTTCCTTAGATAAAACAATTCCCCAGATAATGCCATAAAAACTGACTTCTACACTCCCATACATAGTTTTACAGGCAAAAATGAAATCAGGATGAAATTACATCTTTTTATTGATGATTTAGGCAATAAAAGCAGCAATATAGTTCAACGAATCGCCCAATCGGGTGAAAATAAAATATTAATCAGGAAATTCCGTGTCCTCAAGTGTAAATAATATATGCAAACCAAGCGGAAGTCAACAGTCAACAGTCAACAGTCAACATTCAACATTCAACAGTCAACAAGTTAATAAATCAAGGCTTGTGACTGTTTTAAATAGTAGCTTTATTTACGCTTTGTTGTCCAAGAATAATTTTGTAGTCAGGGTTTTAGTGATGAATTACAGCATTACTAAGATTCTGACTACAAATTAATCAAAATTTAGTGCTAATTTTTAATCATTAGCTATCACTTCCTTCTTGGGATGATAATCAGCACAATTATTTGCTTCTTTAGTCAACGCTATTCCAGGCTGTACAGCGCATTTCAAATAGTGATTTCTCGCAAAGTAATGGCATTTTATACAGGGTAAGTTAGCACAATCATTCATTGGTTCAGTTAGCTTATTCTCAGATAATAACTTTAGTTTTTTTGTGCAAATTATGAAGATTCCACCCCAAAAAACTATAAAAGCCAGAAAACTTCCTGACTGGGCTATTAATGCGTCATTGAACACAAAATTATCAGTTTTTACAGGTTGAGTTTGAACCTTGTTAAAGGGACTTTGCTCGGAGAATATATCTATATCAGGGGACTTATGCCATACTTCTCTAAATTGCATATAAATTGTTCTCGGTTATATTTATATAATTGTTAAACAGATATTTTTGTATTGACTAATACGGGAAATTAAATGTGTCAGACTTCGCTAATTAAAGAAAAATTAGGCGTTGCATTCATATTTGATTTTTATACATATCATTGGGTGGATTATTACTGTTGTAATGCTCCTCAATATTGCGATGTTAACTTACATGCAACATCTAACACACCCTAGAAATACTGAATTTTTCATTTTCTCCAATTAGATATTAGTTCAAGTGGAAAATCTCCGCTCAATACATGTTGGTAAATCAGGGATAAATCTCAAATTATGCAAACGCAGATTTGTCTATTTAGCAGAGGCAATTAAGTTAAAAGCCTTATAATACATATAACTAATAAAAAATTATTTTCACTCCACCAATAGAGTTGGCTATTCAGATTTATAGTCTACCCTAAGCAATAAATCCTGATTGGAGCTAGCAATTGTCTAAAATTTATATACAAGCAATTATCGTGCAAGCATCAGTTGAATTAGCGCAATCTTGGCATGTGGGGTGATGTTGATGCTCTTACCCAAAAATTGCGATCGCGGATCTTCGCTGTAGTATGTAGTTACAGTTTCTCACCTACTGCGATCGCTGGCAACAAAAAACAATACTTCCTAACTAACAGATTTTATAACCGTTATCTAGCAAGGTTTTTAGGCAAACAATAAAAATGTGCTAGTTTCATTTGTTACAAGAGTAGTTGAATACTTTTGACTCTTGACTTCCCCCTCCTGGGGCGCTCACATATTGATTAAAAGTATTTATACTGAGTTGTTAAGTTTTTAATAAACATCCTATTTTAGCAATAAGACGAAAAAATAAGTTTATTACTCTGCGTAACTAGGCTGAGTTTGTATAGCCTACTCTTATAGGCTATAGGTGCATATCAGATAGTTAGTCTTAGTTGAGATTTTTTGAAGATATCCTATATAATACTACGATATATCTACCAAATTAACGTAGTTTAGTGACACGATCTTTAACTCTAGCCAGTTATTGCTTGTGTCAGTTTTTTATCGTCAAATACTAAGCATCCTAAATTTATGTTGAGCTAAATTTCAGCTTATCTAAAATTGTTGCTAATTAATTTACGTCAGCCATTGTACTGACATAAAGGGTTGTATCTATCTTCAAAAAAGGAAAAATTCATGGCGCAAATTCATCAAGCAAATTCTGAAAAACACAAACTAAAGTTTGGTTTTTTCCAGATTCCCCCAGCGCTGAAATCTGCAAATGTTTGCTGTTTTGTCATTGGAGAAAGTGTATCTTTTTTTGGTTCTTGGATGACACAATTTGCTTTAGTATGGATGGTTTATCAACTAACTAATTCAGCAGTATTAGTGGGTATTGCTGGATTTACCAATCAAGCAACAGGCTTAGTACTTACACCGATAGTAGGAGTTTTATTAGATCGTTGGAACCTCAGATATGTTTTACTCGCGACTCAGTTAGTATCTATTATTTTATCCGGTGCGTTAACTTATTTGAGTCTGACTGGGGAAATTAACTTTATTTGGATTTTGGTAATTGGGATACTGCAAGGAATTGTCAAAGCTTTTGATTTACCTGCTCGCTTAATAGCTATCCCCCGAATTGTCGATAATAAAGCTGATACTTATAGCGCAATTTCTATTCATTCTTTCTTAATTAATACAGCTAAATTTATCAGTCCTATGGTTGGGGGATTATTACTGGCGAAAGTAGGCGCAGCATCCTGCTTTTTGGTTGATAGCGTTAGCTATTTCCCCTTTATTTCCGCAATTTTAACCGTGCGAATTAAGTCATTCGCTAACAACGACTCCACTAAAAAACCGCATATTTGGCAGAATTTAAAAGAGGGTTTTGTATATACTTATGAATTTTTACCTATTAAATATGTATTAATGATGCAAGTCATAATTTGTTTTATGATTATGACTTATGTTAACTTGATGCCAATTTTCACCACTGATATTTTGAATGGTAATGCCGAAACTATGGGTTATATTATGACAGCTTCGGCATTAGGTTCGATAGTTGCTGGACTTTTTTTAATACTCAGAAGGAAAGTTACTGGCTTAGAGAAAGTTGTGGCTAACTCTACTTTGATTTTAGGTTTAAGTCTGATATTCTTTTCACGTTCTGCTAATTTAGAACTTTGTCTCATCTTAATTTTTATTGTTGGCATGACTAATACCTTGAGTTTAATTGCTATTAGCAATTTTATTCAATTAATCATTGTTGATGAAAATAAACGAGGTAGAGTTACAAGTATATTCACAACAGGCTTTTTAGGGATATTACCTTTTGGTAATTTATTCTTTGGAGGTTTGGCAGGTCACATTGGTGTAGCAAATGCTTTATTATTTGGAGGTGTTTGTTGTTCTTTCAGCGCGTTGTATTTTGCAAGAAAGCTACCAGAAATTAAAAAGATAGTATGCCCTATTTATAAGCAAACTGGGTTAATATCTACATCAAATTAATCAGTCATACCCCTAAGTTTCTTTAGGGGTATGAGAATTTTCATTTTTTAATTGTGTTCTGTGGTTTCTGAATGAGAAATTCTTGAGTGTTCAAACAACCTAGACAGGCGTGGTAAAGCTATAAAAATTCCTGCTAAAACCAGTAAAAATACAGCAATACTCAAAAGTTGATCGCGGGGAATTTCCAGTACACCACGCAAAATCACTTCTCTTAAAGCAGAAACAATCGTAATTTCTACTGCGGCGGCTACAGATATACTCTGTGCTTCTATATAGTCAATTAAGAGGCGGAAGAGTTCGACAAGAATTAAAATAAAGAGGATATCAGATGTTACTTGTCTTAAATCTAAAGGACGGACAAAAGAAGAGAACATATCTACTAGGCGAATCAGCATGACGCAAAATAAGCCTAAGCAGAGAAACACAATTATGAAATCTTGAAAAAATTCCAGATTGCGCACAATTTTATCTCGCTGAAAATAATTATTTAAATCTGCTAATACTTTTTTTACCATAAAATTCCGAAGACTCTTAAATTGTCGATAGCCATTATCATAGGCGTTTAACTATTTAGCGGTGGTAAATATATATTCATTTATCACTCCTATAAATGGCGCAAAAAGCACATATTTATCAGCAATATGTTTTTATACAATTTCTCTGTGATGATGCACTTAATATTTATAAATGAACCGCCAAGTACGCCAAGTACGCCAAGAAATAGAGAGGTAATAATTTATTGCAAGTTTATAGAAAATTGATATTAGGGCATTAGTATGTTACGCAACAACAGATTTTAAATTTAAATGTATTAACTGATTTCAAAAAAATGATTTACGATCAAGCAGAATTTGATTTACGCTGTGAGTGGGGTGTACAAGGTGTTACTCAACTTGCACCTATTAGTGATGTAATTATCATTGTCGATGTACTATCTTTTTCGACTGCGACAGAAATTGCTACTAAGAATGGCGCAATTATATATCCCTATCAATGGAGAGATGATTCCGCAATTAATTATGCTAAGTCTGTTAATGGGGAATTAGCAAAAAGTAGGATGTCGCAAGCAGGTTATTCTCTTTCTCCTGCATCTTTAACTAAAATTCCGACAGGAAGTAGATTAGTTATACCTTCTCCTAATGGTTCGACTCTCACATTACTCACAGGTAAAACACCAACAATAGCTGGTTGTTTACGGAATTGTGAAGCAGTGGCAAAATTTGCGCAGAAATATGGCTCTAAAATTGCTGTAATTCCTGCTGGGGAAAAGTGGGAGGATGGTACGCTAAGACCGGCTTTTGAAGATTTAATTGGTGTAGGAGCAATTTTGAGTTTTTTAAATGGTAGTTTTTCTCCAGAGGCTGAAAGTGCTTTAGCAGTATTTCAGACTTTTAGAAATGAGTTGTTAGGATACTTGAAAAAATCTAGTTCAGGGAAAGAATTAATTGCTAAAGGTTATGAGTTAGATGTGGAATTAGCAGCAGTTTTTAATATTAGTGATTGCGTACCTTTGTTAACTGAAAATGCTTATGTTAATAGATATATTTTATAGTGTTTTTCAACTTATTAAGGTATAATAGTAAGGTCACGGCAGCGCTCATACGTATCAACTTAAGTTAAAAATAGCCTCTGTCTTAGCTTTGTCACCGCTTTGTCACCCGCCTGAGAATGAATTCTCAGGCTAATAGCCCAAGTCTACTAAAGTAGACTCAAGATTGGGAGCATCCCAAATGTGCAAAAACGCCCTCACCCTATAAGGGTGGGGCTAGAAATACGAAGCCTGCCTACCCTTCGGGAACGTCTTCGACGAACGCAGGCTATCAAACTTTTAGCAAAAGAAGGCAGGCTTTGTTGGTATAGCAATACCCTTGTAGGGTATTGCGTCAAAATTGGGATGCTCCCCAAGATTTGGAGTATATTTAGTCATCTTTAGATGACTTTGGCTATTAGCAAGGAACTTCAGTTCCTTGCGGTAGCTGGGTTTTGCGTTAAGTTGACATTTGTCTCCCTTGTCTCCCTTCTACCATTTACCTGTGTCATCTTCTTGTTGTAAGCCAATATACTGTCGCCTTCTCCAAGCATAATGCAAAATATTAATGCCGAATTCTTGAGCGGTTCTAATAGCTACTCTGGGTAAATTCAATTCTCTATCTAATCCCCAAGCGCTGGCTAAATCACCAATTACTAATATGATTCCGCCACCAATTAACAGGCGAATGAAGTTTTGATTGACATTGGGTAAAGCTGCAAATAAGAAGGGTTTGGTGCGTAAAGGATGACTTCTTTGTAGTTCTTCTAAAGGTTTTAAGGGATTTTCTAGTTGCTGGGCTAAGGCGTGGGTACTGTCAATTAAGGCATTGGCATTTTGCGGCGCATCTACTAAAAGTATGCCACCAAAATTTAAATAATTTTTCAGTGATTCAAATTCAATACTGTTAAAAGATAGTGCTTCCTGTCCTGTTAAATAAAGTAAGTCGTAGTCTTGAATATTTTCGCCTAAAGATACTTGTCCTGGTTCATCAATTCCCCGTAAAGATGGGTAGAGATGTTCGATAGATTGAAGTAAATAAGCAAGGTTGAAAAAGTTGCGGGCGCATTCAGAATCGCTATGATTTACTTGCGCGATCGCAATATTTGTTTGTGGTCTTGCTTGGGCGTGGCGGCGATAGCGTAAATCAATGTTTTGGTAACCAGGAAAGAAGACATCGGCAGGTTGGGTAATGGTGTTTTGTCCTGGTTGTAAGAGGATGCGACAAAGTTCGATTTCGTGACTTTCTAGGTGAGAATTTTTTTGGTCTATACGATATGTTTCTTGAACAATATCTCTTGATTGTCCGCGTCGTAATTCGTCTGGATCTAAGTAACTGATGACTAAGTAAATCGGAATTGGTTCGGTAATAACTAATTCTAAATCAAGCGAAAAGTCGTATGCTTTGGGGACTACAATTAAGTTTCCGGCTACATCGATGGCGATTCCTGGTTGAATTTGTACCCAGCGTCCATCTCGATATTTTGCTTCTACTTGGCGCGGTGCGGGAATGACGCGCACGCCTAAACCGCAGACTATTCCTGGTTGGTTTAAGCATTGATAGTGGGTGTTTTGTCGTAGTCGGTGGTATTCATGGGCTTTACTCCAACGTTCGGCATTTATTAATAGCCCATCGGAGGCTTGTAGGCGTTCAAAGGATTTGATGGTTGGTGGGGGGAATGGGTGTGTCATATTGGTAACTAACCGCGAAGGCGCAAAGAACACGAAGAAGATAGAAAGGAGATCAAAGATTTTAAGAAGAGTGAGAAAGATAAATTTTTATTTTTATGTAATTGGGTTTTCAATAAATAGTTCATAGGTGCAGAAGGCGGGTTTTTCTTGTTCGATAATTGTTCTGATTAATTGTTCGTTGATGAGTTGAGTGGTGTGGGTTTTGCGTAAGTTGACTACGAAATGATATGCTTGTCCGCCTGCTAAGACGGCGCTGCCGATGTGGGCATCACCTAAGATGAAGCTGGGGCCAAATGGTTCTGTAATACTAATATGTTTATCGCGTTCGTTGGGGATATCTTCGTCTAGGGGTAAACCTGTATAAAGGTGGAGGTAAAGACGCAATCCTTTGCGGGTTCCTCGCCAACGATAAATTTCAACTGCACGGCGAATTAAACGACGTTGTTGATTGAGATCCCAAACAGAATCTACTTGCCAAGCTACCCAATGGGCTAAGAATGGAAGTAAGGCTTTTGGTGCTGTTAAGGGGTCGATGTTTGCCCACATAACGTTGAAGCTATCAACTGCTGGTTGATAAGCTTGTTCAAATATTTTGATGAAGCGCCCAATGAAGTCAATTTCGCGATAGAGAACGGGCAAAAATTCCATGTAGAAACTGTAGGGGCGAATATATAAATTAAATATTTCGCTGTGTTGAATTTGCTCTCTTTCTGTACCGGGGTCAATATTAACTACTACTAAACAGTGAAAGTTAAGTGTTAATTTGTCTTTTTTCCCTGGGGAAATTGCTTCTTGGTCTTCAAAAAATGTGGCGGGAACGGTGAAATATAATACTGCATCCATCTGTCCGCCTGGGGGAATTTCTCTACCTTCTGTACCAATTTGGCACCATTGGGAAGGAAATTCACCTTCTACTTTTAAACCCAACCTTAAGGGACGTTCTTCTAGGTTTTTGATATGGACAATCATCTCGCTGGGTTGTCCGGGATGCAAAAGCAAGTTATATGCTGTTGCATTCATACCTTCTGGCCCTGCAAATGATAAACCCGCCCCAGGTATGGCTTCGGGTATTTGCATGGGGGTAAGTTTAATTTCTACGGCTGGGCTATGTCTGCTTTGAACCATAAGCTTTTGTTTTAGCGAGTACTAATTTGGATGTCATGACTGGAACGCAGATTAGCGTCAAACCAAGAACAAATTAAGCCTTGGGTTCCTGGATCGATGATTTGTTCTGGTGATGGTTGTCTTCTCCAGGTGTCTCCTTGTTTGCGGATGGGAAATAGTAGAACTGGGCCTAAATAACGCACGCCTGGGGTTTGTTGCATTAAGGCGATGATGTCTGAGGTATAAACCGGTCGCCCAAAAGGCCAGCCTTTACCTTCAATGCCTCCGGTAAGAGGATTTAAATATTTATACATAGCAATTCTTAAGTTGCGGAGGATTTCGGCGCTGGCTAAGGGGTTTTCATAAGCGGGTTCGAGGATGACTTCTGTTTGCACGGAGACGCCAACATAGTCTGGTTCTAAGAGTCTAATTTGTACTCCTAATAACTTTCTATCGTCTAAGTATTGTAAAATTTGCTCTTGCAGGGCGGGGCTGAGGGCAAATTGTGTGGGTTTGATACCTTCTATCAGGTTATCTGTATTGGCTTGGGGGACTACGAGTAAACTGACTGTACCTGCTTGGCTATTAGCAAGGGCGGGTAAACAACGCACGCGGGCGATCGCACCTGCACCGGCTTGTTGAGTTAATACCTCAAAGTCTTCTGCTGTGACGGCGCGATCGCGTGTGCGCAAAATTCTTGGTGCTTTAATCACCGCCTGTTCTAAAGATTCGGCATCCGCACCGTTAATTGCAGGTTTGTAATTTGTGACACTGGTTACATAGGGGACAGCCGACTTTAAAAACTGTAGCGAACCTACTTGTACGTTACCTTCTTTTCCTCCCCCTGTGCGGTAAGCGAGAATTCTAACTTCTGCACCTTTGGGGGGAACGGCTCCGTATTGATGCTCAAGGGCGTTTTCAATATCACTGGGTTGAGCTATGGTTTCATCTAGTCTTGGTTGTTGAATCCGCGATCGCACTTTTGTCTGGCGTTGGATTTGTCCCGGTTCGCGAATCAACGGCCCAAATTGCACCATACCTGTTAAGGAATCAATCACATAATGACGGTCTTGGGGTGTAGAATCGGCAAAATCTCTCACTTCTTGCCAATTTTGCGGTAAACCCCCAGGAGGCGCGACAATAATATATTCGTTTTCCCGGCGGGCTAAAACTGGCGGTGCTTGTAATTGAAAAGTTTGTCCGGGCTTACCGTTACTAATTCCTAAACGTTCTTCTTGCAGTAAAGTACTGTGACTCGCTCTCACTGTACCGCCAATTGACCGCACCCCTAAACCTGTAATTTTCGGCGGACGGCTGTAACCTGCTTGATTTTCTTCTGGGCTAGTATAGCGACAACGCAACCAACGTCCTCGGTATGTAGTAAAGATAGTTACAGGCCAAGATTGCGGTAAATGTAGGCGCACATCTGCACCTTGGGCGGGGTTTCCTCCTTGCTGGTTAATTTCGTAAAAACTAAATCCCCTGGTTTGGTCATCCGACTCTTTCATTAACACAGGTTGCCAATTTTGTCCATCCCAAGCTTCCCATGTGCGGGGGGGATGATTGGGGTCAATGCCTGTAGGTGTTGCGGCTGCCCCTTGGATCGTGACTTCAATCACGTTACCATCTAAAGGATCGTCGGAATTAATGACCAAATAAAAGCAATTTCCCGCTTGGGGTTGTTCGCTAAACACCGCTTGTTCTCCCCCAGTCCACAAACCATTAGACTGACGAGACCAAACATTTGCCAAGCGTTCTCGCGGAGATTGGGGGATATCTTCTACAGTTTGGGCGGTGAGAAAATGCTGTAATCGGGGTTTACCGATAATTAAAGGCGAATCTGTACTAAAAATAATTGCGGGTGTAGTTTCCGTGCGGATTGTGGAAACTTCCGTACCCGTAGGGATTGTATAAGCTTCAGGTAAATCAGAACTTAAATAAAAAGTTAATTCAGTATGGGCTGGTGCGGGGGGTTGGAGGCGAATCCCCAATAATTCTAAAAAAGCAACATAATTTTTTCTTGGTACTTGGTTAAACCGGAGTAACATTTGGTCAGTTAACCAAGCAAATAATTCAATCAGCGTAATTCCCGGATCGCTGAGGTTATGATCTGTCCATTCAGGACAGTAGCGCGGGATACGCATCATACATTCTTCGACTAAATCATCAAAAGTGCGATCGTCTAAATTGGAAGATGGTAATTGTGGTAAAAAATCGAATTTCATAAGGGCATGGGGCATGGGGCATGGGGCATGGGACTAGGAAGGGGACAAGGAGGACAAGGAGGACAAGGGGGATAAATGACCATTGACTATTGACTATTGACTATTGACTATTGACTATTGACCAATGACAAATGACTAATTATTCTTCTTCGTTAGGAGGTAATAAATAAAATGGATAAACAAAGTTGTTAATATCAGGATTGTCTTTAAGTCGATAAATAATATTGATGTTGACTCGACCGCGCACCGGATCGGGTTCGGTGATGACGCGATCTATCGTAATGCGGGGTTCCCAAACTTCTAAGGCTTCTAAAACATACAGGCGAATCTGGATGAGAGTGTCGTTGTTCATCGGTGCAAATGCTAATTCCGATAAACGCGAACCAAAATTAGGGCGATAAACTCTTTCGCCTACGCCAGTACGGAGAATAATCCAAATGGATTCTCTAACTTTTTCTTCTTCGCTGGTGAGTTGTATCCCTCCTTGCAAATTTAAGCGCAAGGGAAAAGCCCAACCAGTTCCTAAATAGTCTCGTGGTTGACCATAAACCATAGTTGCTATATGGCAGTGATATCTATACTTTCAAAGATATCGGTATGGCAGATTTAAGCCTATTCGCCAAAGGTCGAGATGAGGATAGGGGGTAGGGGGTAGCTAGACAGCTGCCTATTGTCAAACATGGCAATTTTTGCGCCAGCAATATACCTTTTTATTTGCGGAAAACACTAAAATGGGTGCGCGATTTACCTAAATGGGTAGGTGAAATAGTATTTTACCTGCGGAAAACACTAAAATGGGTGCGTGATTTACCGAAACGAGTAAGCGATAAGGCTTTTTAAGTAGGTGAAATGGTGTTTTACTTGCGGAAAACACAATAATGAGTAGGCGATATGGCTTAATGAGAAGGTGAAATGGCTTTTTGCTTACTGAAAATGGGAAAATGAGTACTTGATTGAGATAAATGAGAAAGCGATCGCCTTTTTTGTTTACACAAAATTTCAAAATGAGTCTTGAATATTTGTAAATCATAAAGCTGGCGCATTTTGCCCCGCAAGGAACTGAAGTTCCTTGCTCATAGCCAAAGTCATCTCAAGATGACTAAATATCCTCAAAATCTTTAGTCTACTTCAGTAGACTTGGACTATGAGCCTTGAGCGAAGTCGAAAGGCGGGCGACAAAGCTAAGAGTCAGGCTATTTTTAGCTTAAGTTGACACCAATACGGGACTTCCAAGAAATAAATTATCCAATCTTGTGGGGTGGGCATCTTGCCCACCTTTGACTATGGGCGGGCGAGACGCCCACCCCACAATAAATAGTTGTATATTTTTTTATTTGGAAGTCCCTACCCTACCCCCCAGCCTCTTAAGTCAACCTCCAATTAAAACAGTCGTTTCACCTTTGGTAATTTTATTGGGCGGGCCTAGTGCTTCTAAAACAGTGTCACCCAGGCGACAAGCGGGTAGTCCGTTAATTAATACTGTCTTACTTCCGTCAATGACTACACCAGGGCCGTGAGGAGGTACGGGTAAGGGTGTAGTACATTGATGAATATCTGCGCCAGGAATAGCAGATGCAGCCGCCGCAGAAATCATACTACCCATACTCGCCCCTAACGATGTTTTCAGGGTTTGTTCTGCTGAATAAGCGGCTGGTGCCCCTGGTGTTCCTGCCGCCGCCGCCGTTGCCGCTTCAGCTGTTTGAATAGCTACATCGGCTGCTTGTTTTGCAGACTGCAAAGCTGGAACCGCCGCAGCTGGTATTCCTCGCCAAGCTGGTAAATTGCCAATTAACACATCTTTACTACCAGGCCCCGGTGTCAGAACTGGCGGTAAGGGATGGGCTACAGAATCTGTAATTCTTGCTGCTGGTTTTCCTGGCATAATAACAATTCAAAATTCAAAATTCAAAATTCAAAATTCAAAATTACAGCAGTTTTCACCTATTTAAACCACATCTGTCGTAGGGGCACGGCACCGACAATCTTTTGGCACATAAAATAATTTTACTGGTGCCGTGCCCCTACAGTGTGGTCTATTTACAGGAAGATGCTGTAAGGACATTTTTTGTCGGGGATTTAACCCTTGAATGTACGATAAATTCTTTGCGCCTTTGCGTCTTGGCGTGAGTAAAAATATACGACTATTAATTCAACTTAATCAACGTACCTTTAACGGTTACAGTCATCCCGGCGGTAATCTCAATGTTACCTTTTGGTGCATTTAATGACAAGTCGCCTGTGGATTCTACGGTAATTTTTGCTTTGCCTTGATCGTCCATTTTAATTTTATGACCGCCGTTGGTTTGAATTTCAATACAGCGATCGCTATCGTTAAGATAAATTTTATGCCCGCCTTTGGTTTGGACGCGCACTCCGGCTTTACTGCTTCCTTGAGCTTCTTCGACAAATTGTAAGGTATGTCCTGTACGGGTTTTAACGGTGCGTAATCTAACTTTACCGCCGACAACTGTATCATTCACGCCTTCTGGTGGTGCGTCTTTACCATTCCAAACGCCGCCTAGTATATAGGGGCGATGAATATCACCATGTTCAAACCCGACTAATACCTCATCGTTGATTTCTGGTAAACAATCAAACCCCCGTTGATTTCCTGCGCCCGCAGCTACGATTCGCGCCCAGTGGCTAGCATGTTCTTCTGTGAGGGTGGGGAATTTAACTTTTACTCTCCCCAATCCTTTGGGATCTTTGTTGTCGGTAACAATTCCGACTAAGAAGGTTTGTCCGGGTTGGAGACGGGTTTGACTGGAAAGAGTGGTAAATAAGTTACCCGCCCGCAATCCGCGAATGCTAAATTCTGTGGTGTAAATGCGCTGGGTGTAGAAATGCCGAGTTTCGGTGACATAATATTTACCACTATAGCGTTTACCCAAACCTTCAATTTCAATTACTTTTCCCGGCCTAACTTTGGGATTACCTACGGCTTTTGCATCTGCGTAGACAAATTCTCCGCCAAGTTCATCGCACAAAGCTTGCGCCATTTTTTGGGCTTGGTTAGGGGTAGCAATGGGTTGATCGACTACTGTCATTTTCGGCGCTTTTAAGTTGGCGAACTTGGTACTACTACTGCTACCTTTATTATTGCCTGTCTCCGTTATTACCTTTTCTGCTTTGGCTGTAGATGCGATCGCTTGTTTTTGAGTATAGTCCCAACCGCGCACTTCTACAGAACTCACCTGTTCTGCGCTGGTAACGCGGGTACTAAATTTACTAATATCAACCAGCCATTTTAGTTTTATCGATTCCTGGCTTTCTGGTTTGCGAAAATATAATTTATTATTCTGAATAAATAACTCAAAACCTATTCTCGCCGCCCTTTCGCGCAAGAATTCCATATTAGTTTGGTTTTCTTGAAAGACATATTCATGAACTTCTCCACTGGGTTCTATTTTCTCAATTCCTATTCCCGCTTCTGAAGCTATGTCTTTAACAATATCGCTATCAGTTTTATTTAAAAATGAGCGATTATAACGACCTCTATGGAGACGATGGGAGATATCGTAACCGCGTATAATCATGTGGGCTTCCGATTTTTCATTGAAGTGAACTTCCATTGCTGTAATTTCTGCTTCAATTAAATAATCATCTAATTTTTTCTGAAAATTCCCGTCTTGCGTCGTACTAGAAGTAAATCCTATTTTAATTTTTTTACCAATTTCAAAGAGATTTTCATGTCGCCAAGGTTTATATTCTGCACGGTCAACCGTGGGCATATAACTATTATGCACAACCAGCGTAAACATCGCTGGTAAATGTAAACTTTCTTCTACAGTAATTTGTAATAAATCTTTCATTAATTCAGGAGAAGCGGCTTGTCCTCCTAATTCTATTTTTGGTTGGCTTAAATAGAGAGTTGGATCAGGCATAATTTGTCATTTGTCTTTTTTTTTCGTTTTACTCCGATCAACAGCAAGTTAGATTAATTTGTTCATATGCGGGAATCTTTGGCGCGATCTGAGCCTGTAGAAGCTGATTGTCTGTTACCGGGGAGGTTGTTTTTATCTACTTCTTGTAAGGCGATATCTACCATTGCTCTGACTGGTGTACCATCGGTGAGAAACATGGTTAAATTGTATGTTAGACTAGTAATTACACAGTAAAAATATTCGGTTCCCCAGGTAAAAATGTACACTGGCGGGCGTTTGTCGGGATTTCCTTCAATAGTTTCTACTCCTTTTTTGATAATATTAATATGTTCATCTATGACTGATTTTTTGGTTTCATAAGTATCAAAAAGTAATTGTTTTAAAGTAAATTTAAAAGGCTCGACACCAGAAAAGTTAACTTTAGGTAAAAGCGTAGTTCCTCTATTACCTGGATCGCTTTTCCAGCTAACAGTACGTGTAAAACTGATTTCTGTGGGATTAAACATAACTTCTATATCTGGCGCTTCGCCGTTATAACCCACAAGTTTAGCTTTTTGCAGTTGGGGATTGCGTTTGGTGGGAATGAAAATTGATGGATTAGCCATTTTAATTTTTCTCCTTCTTTGGGGTGACTTTGAGATAAAATTTACCAAGGTAAGCGTCCTAAATAGATACCTTGACGCTCTCGCTCAACTTCTATTTTTTGGCGCAATCTGTTATATATTTCATAGGCTAAAGCTTCCAAATTTGCAGATTCATCAGCTTCAGGATTAGCTACAGATGGATTTTGGATTGTTTGAGTAACTGGTGGTATATCTGTAGCTATATCAGGCGCTTTTACTTCACCACCATTAGCAAAGCCTTGGGGAGATAGACGTTTAGTAAATACCTGTGGTGATGTTGATGATGATTGAGAACTTTGAGAATCTGAAGAATTTTGCCAATTAGATTCTCCTTCATTATTTAAGTTAAAAAATGTAAATGGATCGTTACTTCCATTCAGCAATTCTTCTACAGTTGACCATTGGTTAGGAGTCTCATAAGCTGTGTTATCATTACCGCTTGGTTTGCGGAATATTAATGTTGGTAGGGAGTAATGGGGTGAGGGTGGATTTGCTGCTGTAGCTTGACGATTTACATGATTCAGCTGCAAAGAATTATGTGGAGACAACCTTTGCTGACTAATTTCTGTTCCCAAGTCAGCAGGATGACGCTGTAATGAAGTGTCGTCAAAAGAATCGACTTTAGTCGGATTTTCTGGAGTAGGTATTTCTAAACTGGGAAGAATTATATCTTCTGCTACACCACCTGTATTAATATGCCGGAGTATGTGAAGATTTTTTTGAGCATCGTTAGCGTTAACCACAAACTCCCCAGGTGTGAGCATAGCAGGTACAGTATCCGAAGATGCTATGTGTGGCTTCTCTACTGAGGAATGCGTGACTTGTCCCCCTGTGGCGTAACCTTGAGGTGCTGGTATATTATCTAGGTTTTGTGTCTGATTTTTGGTAAGGTTAAATTGAGTAAATTTAGATGCTATATTTGCATCTACTTCTGTATTTTCACTGAAAATAGGTGGAGTCACACCAGTGGGAATATCTGTGTTGACTTGGCTATTATCTAACGCTGAAACCTGACTGACTGGCGCATCTGACAAATTTAGCGTCTGGGAAGCGAATGTTGGATTATCTGCAATTACTGGTGGAGTAGGAGTAAACTCGACGGGTGTATTGGGATTTTCCGATTTTCGCGCGATCGCATTTTCTGAAACATCCAAATTTACAAGATTATCCGCAATTACAGGGGGAATTGGGGTTAATTCCCCAGGTATATTGAGATTTTCTGATTTTCGCGCGATCGCATTTTCCCTCAAATCCACATTCACCGTTTGGGAAGCAACTGTTGGTTGATTGGGAATGATATTATCGGTGTCTATAGGTTCTTCCGTTACTTCCACCGGATTGAAGATTATAGGTGGAGTTGGTGTTAACTCAACGGGGATATTGGGATTTTCCGTTTGGCGCGCGATCGCATTTTCTGAAACATCCAAATTTACAAGATTATCCGCAATTACAGGGGGAATTGGGGTTAATTCCCCAGTTATATTGAGATTTTCTGATTTTCGCGCGATCGCATTTTCCCTCAAATCCACATTCACCGGTTGAGAAGCAACTGTTGGTTGATTGGGAATGATATTATCGGTGTCTGTTGGTTGCTCTGTCACTTCCACCGGATTGAAGATTACAGGTGGTGTTGGCGTTAACTCAACAGGTATATTCGGATTTTCTGATTTTTGTGCGATCGCATTTTCTGAGACATCCAAATGTACAAGTTTATCTGCAATTACAGGTGGAGTTGGTGCTAATTCCAAAGGAATATTGGGATTTTCCGATTTTCGCGCGAGCGCATTTTCTGAAACATCCAAATTCACCGATTGGGAAGCAACTGTTGGTTGATGGGGAATGATATTATCGGTGTTTATTGCTTCCTCTGTCACTGCCACCGGATTGAAAATTACAGGTGGAGTGGGAGTTAAATCGACGGGTATATTGGGATTTTCTGTTTGGCGCGCGATCGCATTTTCCCTCAAATCCACATTCACCGCTTGGGAAGTAACTGTTGGTTGATGGGGAATGATATTATCGGTGTTTATTGCTTCCTCTGTCACTTCCACCGGATTGAAGATTACAGGTGGTGTTGGCGTTAACTCAACAGGTATATTCGGATTTTCTGATTTTTGCGCGATCGCATTTTCCCTAACATCCAAATGTACAAGTTTATCTGCAATTACAGGTATATTCAGATTTTCTGATTTTTGCGCGATCGCATTTTCTGAAACATCTACATTCACCGCTTGGGAAGTAACTGTTGGTTGATGGGGAATGATATTATCGGTGTTTATTGCTTCCTCTGTCACTGCCACCGGATTGAAGATTACAGGTGGTGTTGGCGTTAACTCAACAGGTATATTCGGATTTTCTGATTTTTGTGCGATCGCATTTTCCCTAACATCCAAATTCACCGCTTGGGAAGCAACTGTTGGTTGATGGGGAATGATATTATCGCTGTTTATTGCTTGCTGTGTTACTTCCACCGGATTGAAGATTACAGGTGGTGTTGGCGTTAACTCTACGGGTAAATGAGGATTTTCTGTTTGGCGCGCGATCGCATTTTCTGACACATCCAAATTTACTGAATTATCCGCAATTACAGGGATATTGGGATTTTCTTTTTGGCGCGCGCTCGCATTTTCTGACACATTCAAATTTACCGCTTGGGAAGCAACTATTGGTTGGTTTGCAATAATATTATCTGTGTCAAATTCCCTATGAATTACAACTTTCTCTATTTCTGTGTCTGTTTGTTCCTCCGTCACTTCCACCGGATTGAAGATTACAGGTGGAGTTGGTGTAAACTCAACAGGTATATTGCTAGAAATATCAGATTTTCGTGCAATTATATTTTCTGATATATCTGATAAATCAACCGCTTGTGAAGCGACTATTGGCTGTTCGGAAATTATATTATCCGCGTTTGATTTTCTTTCAATTAAAACTACTCCTTCCCTATCTACTGCTTGGTTTGCGATAAACTTGGCAGAATTATCAGCCTCTTGCTGTTGGGGAATTTGGCGAATATTAATATCCGATGAGACTGTATTTTTAACAGCGTTTTCAATATTATTTTCTGTTGTTGGAGTCTGAAACCCTTGATTTATGGGAGTTTGCGACGTTGTATGTTCTGGCGATCGCGTTAGATTATCAGATATATTTTCATCATGAAAATTCACATTACTAGCAGCAGCATCAGTAAATCCTGATGTTTCCTCACTAATTAAATTTTCTCCTAAAGGCGAATCTAAAAATATAGTATTGGGAATTGTGCTGGCTGTATCTCTATCATTATTATTATCTGTGAATTTAGGTGCTTGATTATTTTCTAAATTTATAGCTGTACTTGCAGCATCATCTACTGCACTCAAGTTAATTTGCTGATCCTGCTTGTTACCTTTATCCTTAACCGATGATTTAGCTTTTTTCGTCGTTTTAGGTTTAGCTTTTGATTTTTCTTGTTTACTAGAACTTTTTTGAGATTTTTTAGAATTAGACTGAGCTTGATGATTTAAGTCTAACGGATTATTATCTATATTTTGACTATCTAAACTATTGCTAACTTCTTCATTAATATCAGCATTATCAAAATCAATAAAAGTAACCCCAGTATTAATATAATCCGGTTCAGCAGCATCATGATTATCTATTATCGGTTCGCTGAAAGTGGGATTTTCTGGAGATAGTAAAAATTGTGAAGCTGTAACTAATGGTAAATGATTTCCTATAGGCTTAATTGCACTGCTTTGTCCAGGCACAGAACTAGACTCTTTTCGCGCTAAAAGGCTATACTTTTGACCTAGAGGCTTTTTTACCCCTAGTCCAATTAATGGGATTCTATTTACCAAGTATCGCGGTGCATTTAAAGATAGCTGAGAAGGGCTGTCATTAGTCATTAGTCATTTGTCTTTGGTAAGAGTTTCCAGATTATTGATATTGTTTAATATAGTTGGATGTAATTACCGATTTACTTAATATTGGTTGAATAACAGGCATGATTTCCATAGAAAAATTGCCAATTAATTAGACAAGAAAAATCCTGATTTTTTCTCCCTAGTTTGCGGATTACCGCCTCCATTAGATTTACCTAATTGCAAACCTTCATAAGCTAAAGTTAATTCTTCTATTGCGACTGCATTACCATCTGCTTGTAAATTTGGGGTTTTCCAAGCAATGGGAATTGCACCAATTAAAGTCCAACTCATCATAGTTTCACCAGCTTGATTAAAAACCAGAATATTGACATTACGCCGCTTCGTAGAATTTTCATCAAACATGGCATTAATCCAGTTCCAAAAACCAGGGTTATCGGTAATTCCACGTTTTAAAGTAACATCAGAAAATTCAGCATGTCCTAAATAAATTCTTTGCTGATCGTTGACACCTCCTTCCATAAAAACATTTTTCTTGATTTGTAAACTTAAACCAGAGCATTCTGTAAAAGACGCAGCAATCGTACTATCTATTTCTAAATAGAAGTGATTGGTAGTGACATACTTTAATTCGTGAGTAACATTGCCGTTATTATTACCTTCAGGCATTACAACCACCTTTGATGAGTATAGTTACTAAATCTTTCCTGTTGACAACGCAAGTCTGTCAGTAAAAGTTCATACACACGATCCGTCAGCTTATTTAACAGCAATGAATCTTTAAGATACTTATCAGCCGCTTTAGCCGCCTGTTTGCCGTTAGAAGTGATGGGTACACCCCCATAAGCAACAGAACCCCCAACCTCGCCCACAGGTGTAAAAAAAGTTTGCTTGTCTTGGGAATCCATACTAAAAATCAAAAATCTATCCTAAAATCAAGGCTAAAGGTACTGCCGCAGAATCAACATTAGCCAAAAGTCGAACTTGAGTTACACCAAATTAGACTTTGGCAGAATAGTTTGAGAAATGCGATCGCAGTATCCTAGATATTCATATTGGTAAAAAATTTGCTTGCTGCTAGGGCATTAGGAGAAAATTATGAAAGAACGGATATTAGCCCAGCGTCAGAAGACTAATAATACAGCTATTCCACCCATTTCCATACCTACACTCAAGCAAGCAAAACGTGGCTTTGGTTCCCAATCTGCTGAAACTACACCTCAAGCCTTGACTCAGGTACAACGCCAAAGTCAACCATTAACCCATGATATTAGCCGCATCTCCCTGCGTCCTCAAGCTAAACTAACAGTTAGTCAGCCTAACGATATGTACGAACAGGAAGCAGATAGAGTTGCACAGCAGGTAATGCAAAACATGAGTCAACCTGCAAATCAGCAGTCGATTCAACGGGAAGCAATGCCACAAGAAGATGAAGAACAATTGCAAGCCAAATCTCTCGCAAATTCTATCACTCCCCTAGTGCAACGAGAAGAAATGCCAGAAGAAGATGAAGAGCAATTGCAAGCAAAATCTCTCGCAAATTCTATAACTCCCCTACAACGGGAAGAAATGCCAGAAGAAGATCAAGAATTACAAGCCAAATCTCTGACAAATTCTATAACTCCCCTACAACGGGAAGAAATGCCAGAAGAAGATCAAGAATTACAAGCCAAATCTACTGGAAGTGGAATAGACACCTCATCAAATCTAGAAAGTTCTATTCAACAAGCACGCGGAAGCGGACAAAACCTTGGCGATGATGTCAGACAACCGATGGAGCAAGCATTTGGTTATGATTTCAGTAGTGTTAAAATCCACAACGATTCTAACTCAGACCAAATGAACAAATCAATTCAAGCACGCGCCTTCACCACCGGACAAGATATTTTCTTCCGTCAAGGTGAATATAAACCAGGAAGCCAATCAGGTCAAGAATTACTGGCGCACGAATTAACCCACGTTGTTCAGCAAAATCATTGAAATTGTTGATGGTTGACGGTTGACGGTTGACGGTTGACTATTGACTATTGACTATTGACTATTGACTATTGACTATTGACTATTGACTCTTGACTCTTGACTCTTGACTATTGACTATTGACTATTGACTAAGAAAAAAATCCTCCGTCAAATCTGCGGAGGATGAGAGTCTTTAACCTATAAGCAAAGTAATTATCGCTACATAATATACGCCGTAAATCTTACGAGATTATCCTGACCAAACTGCACTGAATCGCCATTGAGTAAACGATATTGCACACCAGGATTTAAAGGTGTGTTGTTTAAATAGATACCATTTGTACTCATATCAACAATCATATAAGCATTTTGCGACCAGTCCCAATTGACGCGTGCATGGCGACGAGATACTATCCCCTCATTGGGAATCCCTGTTAAGTCAATTTCTGGGGCAACTGTCATACTTTGACTGCGACGACCGATAAAACCTGCTTCTCCCGACCAAATAAATTCTCTACCTGTGGTGTGAATCAGCTTGAGAACTGGTAGCCTTGGTGGTGGGGGATAACCCGGTTGTACAGGTGGAATATATGGATTCCCTCGTTGCTGATATTCTGTAGCATAATCAGCTGGGGGTTGATAGGTGGGTTGATTTACCCCAGGTATAGCACTTGGTTGGGGTGGAATTGGCTGTTGGGGAATTGGCTGTTGGGGAATTGGCTGTTGGGGAATTTGTTGCTGTGGATGTGGTTGGGGTGGATGTGGTTGGGGTGGAATTGGCTGCTGGGGATATGCTTGGGGTGATGTTGGTTGTGGCGAAACTTGTTTGGTTGGTGTGGGTGAAATTACATTCCCCAAGGGAGTTGAACACCAAGGACAAACTTTGGCGTTGTTGGGCAAAGCCCGGTTAAAATATTCACAACTAGGATTAGGGCACCGATTTGCAGGCATAGGACTTTATATCATCAGGTATATTTTGTAAAGCGACAAGACCTACTTTACTAAGTAAACACTGGCCCTGACGAGTAGTTAGTATCTCAGCAAATGTAGACCCCGGTGGTTGACGACTTTTGTCTTTAGGGTAGACCACAAATATAGGGTATCTTAAAGGATAGCGTTGAAAAGCCGTGACATCAAAAAAATAGTTATCATGCTGACACAGGTCATCAGCAGGGTTAATGGGACGGCGATCGCGTTTTTGAAATAGGGGTTGACTAGGATTGTTATTACCATTAACTATCGCCAAAGGATAGCCGGTACACTGGGCCCAGGTTTTGGTTAAAATCCCAAAACCAATAATTCCCGTTTGTTTACCCTCCAAAATTTCACTGCGGATGGTGTTTTGCGTTTTGGTTGTATCCAGTCTGGGGATATTTTTAAATAAAGCTACATCTTGAGGATCGTTTTGCAAAACTAATTTTTGAAATTGATATATCGCTTCCGGTTCAGTCGGTGCGTATGGTTTAATTGGTAAATTCGGCAATTTAGGATTAACTTGTTGCCAATTGGTAATTTTACCCGTATAAATTTGGCGTAATTGCTCTAGGGTAATTTTTCCGCCTAAAGCATTGGCTAAATTAGAATCTTTTTTATTAAATGCTACATATACAAGTAACCCATCATCAGCAAAGGACTTTTTCTCTAATTTATCTGTGATTTTATCAACTACACTCGTAATTGCAAAGTTTTGCTCGCCGCTAATTACTGCTTCTAAAGATTGATTAACATTATCTAAATCTTGAGACTTAACTGGTTGATAGTTAAATTCGGCTTTAACTTCTGGTTTGGGATTTGTTAACCATTTTTCCAGCGTCTGATCTTCAATTTGTTGCTTGAGAATAAAACTCCAGGTTCCATCTCTTTCACCTGTATAGCTGAATTTCCCAGAAGGTACATTATTTACTTCCGAAAATCTGCGAACAAGTCCCAGCCAAACTGCATATTTGCTTTTATCTTCTATTGGTTGGCGCTGGGATAAATAATACCAAATTCCCCCGCCTAGTAATAATAAAACAAAGATTAACAGCCAAATTAATTTTTTCCGGAAATCTTTTTCTTTATCTTCTGATGCTGATAATTGCGATGAATTATTTACTTGATTTTCTGGGGGAAGTTGCAGTAAAGCTTGACGCGCCGCTTCCGCACTAGCAAAGGGGTTTTCGAGCCTTAATAGGCGATAAATAAACTTTTTTAAATGATTATCTGTATGCGGCCAATGATCGTTGTCTCTAGGGTTGAGAGGTTCATTAGAATAAGTTGTGGTTCTTCCTACCAATAAATAAAACGCCACTAATCCTAATGCTTCTAAATCTTGTTCTCGCTTGCAAGGTGCAGGTTGGGTTTTAGCGGGAGGAATAAAGACATTTTCCCAAATAGCTAAATCGTCAAAATAGATATATGGTTGATTATTTTCTAGTTGAATTAAGATACTATCTAAACTCAGGTTACCATGTGCTAATCCTTGCTGCACTTGATTTGAAGGAAACCGCAGTTTTTGACTATGTAAAAATTCTAATGTTTGCAGAGCTTGATTGAGTAATTCGCGCACTTGTAGGGCTGTCATTGCCCCATTTTGGGTAATATATTGACGTAAAGTTTGGGCGGTTTCTGTACCTTTGGTAATTAAATAGCAGCGTTCGCCTTTTTCATCCGCGATCGCTTCCCAGGTATTGACAAGTCGGAAATTTTGTGTTCTGCTATCTGCTAACGTTACCCCTCCCACCCGCTTAAAAGTGTCTTTGCGTTCGCGAGTTTCTTGTTCGTTAAAACAACGGCTGGGGAGGAGGTATTCTTTAATAATTACAGGCTGGCGATCCTTAAGTTGAATTCCTGTATATAATCGCCCATTTCCCCGCGTTCCCAAAAAATTACCTACCTGATAATTATCCCGATTTCCCTTAATCACAGCTTCTTCGGGTAAAGTCGCCGGAAAACCGCATTCTAAACAAAATTTAGCACCTTTGATTTCCTGCGCAGTTTGAAAAGGGCGATCGCAATTTAAAGGAGCATTGTAGGAACAAGGATATTCTTGATAAAATTCCGCAGGCATAAGGTTGGAAGCGAGAGGAGAAAATAGGGGCTAGGGGGACAATTGTACAGACGCGATTCATCGCGTCTCTGAAAAATGACAAATCACGCTTTTACTAACCCTAACTTCAGCGCCGCTACAATAGCTTGAGTTCGGCTAGTAACTTTTAACTTATCAAAAATACTCGTCAGATGAGCTTTGACTGTAGCAACTGTCACATATAAATGTTTAGCAATTTCCTCATTAGAAGCACCTTGAGTTAACCAATATAAAACTTCTTGTTCTCTTTCTGTTAAGTGTAACTGATGGCAAGCTCTTAAAGTCGAATCGGAGTAAGCTTGAAAAAACCGGAAAAATCGGCTAGCAACTTCTGAAGGTAAGTAAATCTCCGATTGCATCACCGTATTAATAGCATCACCTAATTGGGTAGCCAAACGATTTTTAAACACGTAACCAGCAGCACCCGCTTGCATAGCGCGAAAAATCCAATCATCTTCTTGATGTGCTGATAATACTAAAACTTTACCAGTGTAAGCAATTTCTTTCAGCCTGAGTAAAACTGTAATGCCATCACTGCCGCTTAATTGTAAATCTAGTAAAATTAAATCTGGTGAATTTTTTAGCGTAAATTTTAACACTTGCTCTACAGAATCAGCTTCACCTACCACTTCTATTGGTAATGCTGCACTAATACTATAAAAATTCAAGAGAGTACGTATACCTTGACGAAAACGTTCTTCATCATCTACGAGCAGAACAGTAAGTTTGTGACTATTACTATTAACCATCTTCCAGACTCCTAGACATTTTCTGTCGAGGTAAAACTACACAAAATTGCGCACCACCTTCTGCTACACTTTGTGCCCATAGGTTTCCGCGATGGTCTAAAATAATTTTTCTCGCAATAGTTAAACCTAATCCTGTACCTCCAGGACGCTTAGAATAAAAAGGCGTAAATATTTTTTGAATATCTTCTGGTGATAATCCCGTCCCGCGATCGCTAATTTTAATTAAAATTTCTTCCTGAAAAATCTGCCAGCTACAAGTTACCGTTGCAGCATGAGGACTAAAGTAAACTGCATTACTTAAAAGATTATCAAAAACCTGCTTCATTTGTAAGCGGTCTATGAGGAGATTGGTAGATGTCGTAGGAATATTAATGTTGATTTGTTTTTGTTGAATTAACGGTTCTAATCCTTTGATACTTTCTAGCACTAAAGTTCTTAAATCTTGAGAAGATTTTCTTAATTTCGCCCCTTGACCGCAATCTATTAATTGACTTAAATTAGTATCTAAATCTTCTATACCTTCACGAATAATTGTAGCTTGTTCTTGGTATTTATTCCCGGTCAAGCCCAAGTATAAATTGTGAGCGTAAAGTCCAATCATTGCCAAAGAATTACGCAACTGATGCCCAATTTTATGGATTAACTCTTCTAGTAATTGGATTTCGGTTTTTTGTCTGCCATATACTAAATATATGCTGGCATACTTACTCAGTAACATTGCAGATTGCTGTAATTGCTGTTGCCGATCTAACGAAAGTGCTTCCTTTGTAATTATCTGAATATATTCTGGTTTTTGATTTCTATAACCTATGGGGCAAATATAAGCGAAAGTGGCAAGATTATGCAAATTACTGGCTTGTACCTCAAAGACTGGGGGGTAATTATTCAGCCAACTTTCTGAACGAAGATAAGCTAATTCTTTAACAGAGAATGGGGGTTGATTTGGTGCATAACTAATAACTTCTTGATGATTTTTTCTCAGACAATCATGATAGACAATCCGCGCAAATATAATGGGATAGTGACTAATTAATTGCTCAGATTGCAGCTGACAAAAACTTTGAATATTGAATGAATTTAAATCATCAAAATCCTGTTCTGTGTGCTGGGGAGAAAAGCCTGTTTTCATAGCTTGACTCACTTATGCGAATAAAGATTTATACTTAAGCAAATAAATACACCCAAAAAAACCGAATACTGACTACTGAATCAACTCATCAGCAGACAGATTGCGATCGCCTACTTCAGTTAAGCACCTCCACCACTCAGTCACAACTTACCTGTGTATAGCAGAACAGCATAAAACTATACAAGGCAAAAAATATTTAATTTTTTTGAAGACATCATCCCGCAGGAGGATCAAAACGTTAATGCAAACAGGCGATCGCTCGTCAAAGCAATCACAAACTCTTCCAGGTTAGGGATTTTCGCAGGAGGGGTTAACTATAATTAGATATTATCATTTGCCTTCAGCTCAATGTTGGGCGTTTACCAACGTTAATCAAGAGTGGACTGCTGTAATATTTCTTCAGCCTTGAATAATTAACTGAGCGCTAATTTCTAAAATAAATATTAAGTCTCAAAAAATAATTATGATTGGTCATATATGTAAGTCGGCGTAATTAAATATAGCTGGCAAAGGCTGTCATTTGTCATTTGTCATTTGTCATTTGTCATTGGTAAGAGGTTAAGGTTTATTTACATTTCTTAATATATTTAGGTTGATTTATACCGAATTACTTACAGCAGATTACAATTTGCTGAATACAGATAATTCTCAGACAGCACCGTACCCCTACCAATAATCAATGACTATTGACTATTGACTATTGACCATTGACTATTGACTATTGACCAATGACAGCCATTTTCATTGCACCAACCAACTTACTATTGTTTTATGCAATTTTCACCTGTGCTTTAACCTTGGTGTTGAGTATATATCCTGGTGTTCTTAATGGGTTATTAGGTTTTATTGCGATCGCATTTCTCTGGTTAATTTTGTTAGCTGCTTGTGCGATCGCGGGAATTAAACTTTGGTTAAGGCGCAAAGAACCAACCCTCAAGTCAGAATTCCAAAGGTTAACAGTCACATTCCTTATTATTATAGTTTCCTATAGTTTGCTAAAGTTTTATGTACCCCGGAGAATTGGCTTCTTTTTTTCTCGCCCAGCGTTTGTACAATGGTTAGCAAAAAATCCCAGCAAAACGAACCAACCGCGATTAATTGAGGCTAAATTAGGTATTTATCAAGTTGATGAATATGCCTCAAGTTCTAATGGTGGTAGCTATTTTAGAGTTTATAGTCATGGCGATGGATTAGGCCCGGATACAGTTTCTTACGGCTTTGCATATCAACCAAATTCGCAAACTAGCCCCTTTGGTGCTGCTAATTACCATATTTATCCATTAGGCGATCGCTGGTATTGGTTTCAAGCATCTAATGATTGGTGAGATAGCAAATTATATACAGCAGATTGCCAGTTAGTGAGGTAGAAATGATCGTTGATTGTAGGGGCACTGGCACTGCCATGCCCCGAAGCGCATACCTCATTTTCCTGAAATATGCTATATCAATTAAAAAATCATTTGGGGGTGAATTAATTCATATCCAGCATCTTTGATTTTTTGATTCGATACCCAAACATTATATGGGCGGTTACTTTCTTGAGAAGTATCCCAACTAATTGACGGTAAATTGTGTTTTGCAAATAACTGAGCAAAAAATTCTCGATTAATTAAATGTGCATCATCTACCACATTATAAATACCTTGCCAATTATCTTCTCGCGCCAAGTCAATTACACCCACAATATCATCAAGATGAATCCAATTAGTGATATCATCACCAGTACCAGGACGAGTTGTACCCGCAACGCGCCCAAATATTTTAATCAGTTCTCTACCAGGGCCATAAATACCGCCCAAACGCAAAATACATACCCGAAGATTGTCAGTAGCTGCTGATAGTAATACTTCTTCAGTTTGTCGCATTATAATACTATTCTGGTTGCTAGGATTCACGATTGTTTCTTCATCGACAACCGCGCCATTTCTATTACCATATACAGAATAAGAACCTGTATATATAACTTGCCGAATAGTAGATATTTCAGGTAAGATAGATACTAAAGTTTTAGCCGTTTGCAAATAGGCTGTTTCATAATCACCACCTTTAGCAGAGACAGTTAACAGCACTACATCTTGATTCTTTAATGCTGCTTTTAACCCCTCATAATCGTTGCCTTTTGTGACAATCACTTTTTGGGATAAGGTTTCTAATTCTGAGATTCTTGCAGGTGTCGTTGTAGTTGCAGTCACGACAAAGTTATTTTTTTCTTGCCAATATTTAGCAACTGCACAACCAACATAACCACAACCAATAATTGCAATATTCATAAAGATAGGGGCTAGGGATTAGGGATGAGAAAAGAAAGATTGTTATGATTTTCAGGAATTACGCAAAATTAATTATAGTTATTTTTTGTAGTAAAAACTTTAGTAATCACTACGAATTCAAAAACATAGGCTAGTAAATGAGGTACGCGCTTGGGGGCATGGCAGTGCCAGTGCCCCTACAATCAACGATAATCTGTACCTCACCAACTTACAATCTGCTGTATAACTTTGTTGTGTGATTGTTGTGTGATTAGCTGTATTGATAATCATAAAATTTAAAGATGACGGATAAAGTATAAGTAAGTCAGTAAACAATAAAGTCTTTACCAATGACAAATGACAAATGACAAATGACACTTACTTACTTTATCCTTCATCCTTGAATTGATTATTTTGCTAATTCACTTTCGAGAGTTGCAATTAATTCTGGTGAATATGGCTTGACACTACTTTTAAATCGCGCTACAACTTCACCTTGCTTATTAACTACAAACTTTTCAAAATTCCAAGCTACAGGCCCGGTTGGTTCAACTGCATTTGTGAGTCTGGCATAAAGTGGGTGTTCTTGCGGCCCTTTAGTTTGCACTTTATCGAATAGTTCAAAACTAACTGCATACTTACTAGTACAGAATTGAACAATTTCTTCGTTGCTACCTGGTTCTTGTGCGCCAAAATCATTGCAAGGAAAAGCCAAAATGCTTAATCCCGCATCTTGATATTCTTGGTTCAACTTTTCTAATCCCTCATATTGAGGAGTATAACCACAGTAGGATGCGACATTCACAATTAAGAGTACTTTACCCTGGTACTCGCTCAATTGCTTATTCTCACCATTGATGGTTGTGACTGTAATGTCAGAAATGTTAGCGCTCATGTTAAATTTTTGCTGGTGAATTATTACTAAATTTTGTCAGAAATTGGCTTGTAATTTTCTGCTGCAAACTCCTTTTCAATTTGCAGATATTGCGGAACGCCAACCAGTGCTTGAAAATCTTGAAAGCTGACTAATTCGGAAAAATTCGCTGTGTTTCCCTCGGCTTTAAGCTGCTCAAAGCAAGCAGTCATAATTTTTGTGACGGCTAATAAAGCAGTTAAGGGGAAAAAGACGATTTTGAAACCTAATTGCTGTAACTCAGCCGGAGACATCTGCGGAGTTTTACCACCTTCAACGATATTAGCGACTAATGGCACATTAGGAAAAGCGGCAGCGATCGCTTTTAATTCTGCAACAGATTGGGGCGCTTCCACAAATAGTATATCTGCACCAGCTGCAATATAAGCACGACCGCGAGCGATCGCTTCTTCTAAACCCAGTGGCGCGCGGGCATCAGTCCGGGCAATAATAACTAAATTGCTATCACCTCTTGCTTCTACAGCAGCGCGGATTTTACCTGCATGTTCTGCCAGGGAAACTACGCGCTTACCTTCAAAATGACCGCACTTTTTCGGCCATTCCTGATCCTCTAACAGTACCCCAGCCAAACCTAACTGTACAGCATCCTTGATAGTCCGCATCACATTCAAGGCGTTACCATAGCCAGTATCTAAATCCGCAATCAACGGTACATCAATTGACTGAGCAATTCGCCCTACACTGTAGAGCATTTCTGTAGCCGTGAGAAAACCATAATCTGGTAAACCCAAGGTAGAAGCAGCAATACCGAAACCGCTAGTAGCTACTACTTCAAAACCTGACTTTTGGGCTAGTTTCGCACCCAAACAGTCATAAACACCAGGAATCACAATAATTTCAGGACGCGCTAATAACTGACGCAGTTTTTGTCCAGCTGACATAGAGTAATTTTTTAATCGAGAATTCCCCTATTTGAGAATACAGCGTTGGATGCCAAATTTGATTCGCTATGCCTGTCAGTTGTTAGGGAACTCCAAAGAATAAATTATGCCAAATTGTAGGGGCGGGGTGACCCCCATAGGTGTCAACTTAAGCCGAAAGCTATATAGGGCAGGCGTTGTGCAAAACCCTCTCGCCCTCATCCCCTAACCCCTTCTCCCCAAGGAGAAGGGGAATTGGATCTCTAGCTCCCCTCTCCCCAGGGGAGAGGGGCTGGGGGTGAGGTCGAAACCTTTTCATCAAGCGGATTTCACCTTAAGTTGACACAGGTGGGGGTGATCCCAATCCTACGAGATTGCTGTGGTTTTTGTGGGTTCCAGTTGCTCAATACCAACAATTTCTGGATTGTTTTGAATTTCTTGCTGGGTGTGAAATGTGAAATGTCGCTGCTGTGAGACTTGTCGCCACTCTTGTTGTAATGCTGTGTGCGGATAACTACCACTGTTCAGCATGTCCAAGATTCCCGGCCACACTAGTTTAATACTATGGACATCACCAACAAACACTTTAAACCGACCAATGTTAGCGATCGCATAAATTCCACTAGCCATAAGCATGAGAAAATCCATTAGTCTGTGATCAAAAAATCCTCAGGACAAGCACAAACAAAGACACAGGGCAATCAATGCCCCATGCCCCATGCCCCATGCCCTATAATCAAATTTACCCTTCTAGCGATCGCTTATATACTGGTCTGCCTTGGGAATCGTAAATAGCCAAAGACATATTCGCATTGTCACTAATTACACCTAAAGCTTGCTGTAAAACTTCTAAGTGTCTATTACCATTGGCAATCATCCCCGGATTTCCTGAATTTGCAGGTATATTACTTTGCCTTGCTTGGTCATATTCACGGGTTAACTGGACATTAATTTCTTGATTACTGATAGTAAAAGTACATATCCGCAGCCCTTGAGTACAAACTTTATTAAGATCGGTACGAGTTTTTTGCAAATTATTTGCAATTTCTAGTTTTACTTGTGCCTGTTTCAGGGTGGAAGAATAAGGTTCGATTAAAGATTGTGCCTGACGATATTGAAAGCTATCCTCATTTATTTGTTTAGCAGACTGTAAAGCTAGTTCCCATTGGGCAACAGCCCCTTGCCATTGTTGCTTCTGCTCAAACTCTTTAGCTTGCTTGGCGGCGTTAATAGCTTGTTGATAGGTTTTCGCGGCTAGTTGTTCTTTAGTGGCGCGATTGCGTGCTGTTGCTAATTTTGGTTTATATTCTTTTAACAGTTCTTGTGCTTGTTGATATTCTGAGCTACTAGGCGGAATGATAATCAAAGCATTAACTGCTACTTGCCAAGTAGACTGAACTTTGATTAAGTCCCTTAAGGATTTAATTGTGGTTTCTTGTTGGGCGGCTGCATTCGCTACAGCTTTTGCGGCAGTCAGTTTTTTGAGCCATTTCTCTGCTGCGAGTAATTGCTGATTAACACCGTTTAATCCAGCACGATAACTCAGCAATTTTACTTGAGCTAAATTATATAATTCGCTATTATTAGATATAGCTTCTAATGGAGCGATCGCTCTTCGCCATAGTTTTTGTCTCGCCTGTAATTCCTCTAAGTTAGTAGTAGGCGTTTGGGTTTTCTTGATAGCCAAAGTTCCTGCTTGTAAAGCTTTGACTACGGCATCAATTTTTTCAGTCGAGCTAGCTAAATTAGTTTTTAGTTCTTCAATTTTGCCCTTATTTAGCGACCAAGCAGGAATTTGTGCTATTTCAGTCTTGGAAGCTTCGATTTGTTGTTGTAATGCGACTAATTGCTGCTCAGATTTCGCCTGACGCATCAAGCGTTTAGATTCAGTTGTTAATTGTTCCGCATTTTGTATTGCTGGACAATTTGAAAGAATACAAGGATTGGCGAGAAAGTAAATTCCGCTACCTAAAACCAAAGTTCCTACACCAGCTACAGCCAACAATATTAACTTGATGGGTTTTTTGGACTTAGAAGTTAATAAATTTGGTGAGTCTGCGAAGGGATCGAAGGGTGCTTCTTCCTCAATGTCATCCCTAAAGGAACCATTGGAGATAGTAGAAGCGAAGGCTGCATCGGATTCGTGGTTGAAATCGCTGAATGTTGGTGTGGAATCAGGGGGAGGGAATGAGTCGTCAAGTTCATCAGCGAATGAACGGCCAAATACAGGTGGTGTAAAAGGTAAGTCAGTCTCATCACTGAATGCAGTTTTGGCATTAGTTGGCGTGAAGTCGGAATTCACTGCATCGCTTCTGTTCTCTGGTATGGGGTCAGATAAAGAAGGGAAAATTAACTCATTACCAAAAGTATTATCAGTAGATTCTTGGGCAACACTTGCCTGTTGCGGATTATAGGTATTTATTTCATCAATTTCTACCCTCTGATTAATATAGAGGGAACGTTTGGTATAAGGACGTTTTTCACCCAATACTCGCAGAAAGCATTGTATAGGTTCATGCCGATGACTTAGTAGTGACTGAATGGCATCCTCAAGTACTTGAAAGACGGTGTGAGTGTCAACTGTCAAGCCTGTTGGATGTTGAATGAGAATCATTAGTTCATCATTATTGACAGCACACTTCACTTGGAAGGCTCCACCAAACGGGACTTCGGCCAGAAATAGTTCCTGCAAAGTTTTGGTTAGTAGCTGTAGGTCATCTTGCTGAACTGCTACTTTCATAGAGGTTTCTTCTATATAGTGTTTCTTATCTTCGAGAGTGGGAAAGTTAGGACTTTCGTTTTTGGAATGCAGATGCACAGTTTAAGCAACCAGAGCCAGAGAATCAGATTGACCAACTTTCTAACACAAATTCTGAGTTTTCACCAAAAATCTATAGAACAGGAATTACCTGTCTCTACCTAGTTGTCCCCGAATTCAAGTACTATTTGACAATCTTACAGAAATGAGAAATTACTCCTAAAAAATGGGCATAATAAAATCTTTGGTTATTTTCCCTCAGTTCCTAAGGCAGATAAAATGCATCGCTGCTACTGAGCTTGAGTTGAGCATTTACAGTACACTAAGAATTGTCAAAAGCTAAATATACCTGACGATCGCGGTTGCTGATGAATATGATGATTCACTGACAACCTGGGAAATTTACTGAGGAGATTAATTACCTATTGGGGAACTACTACTAATTTTTGACTGAGAAAGTTTAATTTACCTTAGTGACTGAATTAGATAAAATTGATTGATGAAATTAAATTTTTATAGGTATGTATAGCTAAGTTTGTCATCAAGTTGCTGTGAAAGATTAACAGCAATAGTTACAGAAATACTCTGCAAATGTCGCTACCAGGTGCGTGTTCATGGATTTATTAGAATACCAAGTTAAAGAATGGTTTGGGAAAATCGGCATTCCTGTATTGCCATCTCAAAGAATCGATCATCCCACCGATCTCAAGCGGTTAAAAATTCGTTATCCTGTAGTGTTAAAATCGCAAGTCCATGCAGCTGAACGGGCGAAAGCAGGTGGTGTCAGGATTGTAGAAACAACCATCGATGCGATCGCAGCTGCGCAAACAATCTTCAATTTGCCAATTTGGGGCGAGTTACCGGAGGTGGTATTGGCAGAGTCAAAATATGATGCCAAGCAAGAATTATATTTAGCAGTAGTTTTAGATACTGCGGTCTGTCGCCCAGTGCTTTTAGGCTGCAAGGAAGCTGATATTGATTGGGAATCAGCTGGGGAAAAAATGGAGTATGTGGTGGTAGAACAGGAATTTTCGCCCTTTTATGCCCGCAGATTAGCTTTAAAGTTGGGTTTAGAAGGTACCTTGATGCAGTCGATTAGCGATGCGATCGAGAAAATGTATCATTTATTCATCCAGAAAGATTTAGACTTAGTCGAAATTAATCCTCTAGGGGTGAGTGCTTCCGGTCAAGTTATGGCTTTGAATGGCAAAGTCAGAGTTAATGAAAGAGCGATTGGGCGACATCCAGAAATTTCCCAAATGGCAGCCAAAATCGTCAAATCTCACGGTAATAGCGAGAATAACGGTCATGGGGGTAAATGGGATAGTGGAGAAACACACGGTAAAATCGGCATTCTCGGTAATGGTACGGGTTCGGTATTGGCAACTTTAGATTTAGTTGTCAATTCTGGCGGTAAGCCGGGACTGTGCTTAAATTTACGCCATGCTTTCTTAAGCGATACAGCCGAGACGACATTTTGCGATCGCTTAGATACCAGTTTAAAAATCTTGACTGCTGATAAAAGCATACAAGTAATTTTGATCAATCTCTTGGGTAGCAGTTCCCAAGATACAGAATTGGCTGAGGTGATTGGCAAATTTATTCAACAATATCAAACAGAAATTAAACCCCAAGCTGTCCGTTCTAACGGGCAAAGAAGCCGTCGTGATAGTGGTTCTCCCCGATTAGTAGTCCGGCTGGCTGGTTCAGAATTTAACACAGCTAGAAAATATTTAGCTACCTTAAAAGCCCAAAGTGATAGCCTGATCGTAGTCGAAAATCTAGACGAAGCAGTAGCAGAATCAGTACGTTTGGCTAAGTCAACTGTATCTAAACGGTAAATTCTGCAAATCAAAATAGCTGCGATTAAGACATACACTAGATGTTGAATGAGTATTGTAATTAACAACTAACTTGTGTTAGCGATCCCAATTCATCGGAACTTTGGGAAAAGTAACAATAAGTGAATGTGTTATGCAATACTTGTTTAACATTTTTGTAGCATAACCTAGAATTAATCAGTTTTTTTCCACAATATTTGTAAAATATAGTCAAAATTATCTGTTGTAACCCCGTGTAATCTAAAACACATATTTATTGTGCGATCGCTTTATCTATCATTGGTTATTGCTATTTTCACAACTAATGACTGTCTTAACCCAAGATTGTGCAAATTAGCGGATCGTTAACTCATGTATTGATATCTTCCCCGTACTTATAGCGCTGGGATGGCAAAATTACCGTAATTTTTTATGAATTTAACCCTAGACAGTAAAGTCATCATCCAAGGTTTCAGTGAATTTATCACAGCAACTCATGTGACGCAAATGAAAGCTTATGGTACTAATTTAGTTGCTGGTGTAAATCCTGGATTTGGTGGAAAACAATTGTACGATCTGCCAGTCTTCGATTTAGTAGAGGAAGTTGTCAAACAGTTTGGGGCAATTGACACAACTATTATATGTGTTAATCCTTACCAAGTTCTAGATGCAGCCTTAGAAGCGATCGCTTCTAATATTCGCCAGATTATCATCATCTCAGCTGGCGTGCCACCTTTAGATATGGTGCAATTACTCCGCAAAGCCGAAGCCTGTGAAACTTTGGTAGTCGGCCCTAACAGTCCGGGGATCATCGTTCCGGGAAAAATTATTCTCGGTACTCACCCCAGTGAATTTTATACCCCTGGTAATGTGGGAATTGTCAGCCGTAGCAGTACTCTCACCTACGAAGTCGCTTGGGAATTAACCAAAGCAGGTTTAGGGCAATCGATTAGCGTTAGTATTGGCAGCGATACCATAGTCGGCTCATCATTTCTGCAATGGCTGCAAATTCTCGATGAGGATGAAACCACCCAAGCAATTGTATTAGTCGGGCAACCAGGCGGCGGTAGTGAAGAAGCCGCAGCCCGCTACATTGCCGAAGCCATTGATAAACCAGTAATTGCCTATATTGCAGGGAAACACGCCCCCCCAGGCAAACATTGGCGGCAAACTGGCACGTTAGCCACCATTATCGGCCGCGATCCCAACTTTGGCACAGCACAACATAAATTATTGGCTTTCCAAGAAGCACATGTCCCCGTAGCCGAACGCCCTTCACAAATTCCTGAATTAGTGAGGAAAGCGATTAAGTGATGGGCATGGGGCATTGGGCATTGGGCATTGGGCATGGGGCATTTAGGGACTGACAAAAAATAAATTACCCATATTTCTTAGTGCGAGCATCTTGCTCGCAGGTGTTCAAAAGCGAGCAAGATGCTCGCACTACAAATTTATTGGGTATTTAAAAAATTGGATGTCCCTTACCATTGTACAGACGCGATTAATCGCGTCTCTAACAACTGACCATTGGCACAAAGGGCGGGGTTTCCCCGCCCCTACTCGTCAATTTGACCGATGCGCCGAATATTGAGAATGTCGCTCATTTTTTTAATTTGCACAAACACTTGTTCTAGTTGGGGGCGATCGCGTATATCTATACCCAAGTCCATTAATGCTGGTTGTCCAATCGCTGTTTTTACCTGGGCGTAGCGGACGTTAATTCCCTGGTCGCTTAACCGCGATAAAATATCCTTTAAAACACCCACTCGGTCTAATGCTTCAATTTGAACATTCACCGGGTAAGTATGGGGACGAGAACTATGTTCGGCGGCTGCATTCCAACCTACTGGTACTAGGCGTTCATATTCCACGCATTCCAGGTTATGACAGCCTTGGCGGTGGATGGAAATGCCTTTACCTCTGGTAACTACACCAATAATTGGTTCGCCAGGAATGGGCGTACAACAGCCAGCTAGATGATATACCAAACCTTCTACCCCAACAATTGGCGAATCACTGGCACGGGAGGTTGCAGGCGCATCGCGTAAAGCTTTGTTAGCTGCGGCTGATTCTTTGGGGAGAAATGGCTGGACAACAGCAAGGGGTTGTTGGGCTTTGACTACTTCGCGCCAACGGTTTAATACTAAATTTAGGGTAATTTCACCGTAACCTAAACCGGCAAGTAAATCTTCTACGCTGTGGTAATTACATTTTTCGGCGACACTCTGCATTGCATCTGATTTCAGCAGGCTATCAAAACCGGTTTTACCCAGTTCTTTTTCTAGTAATTCCCGACCGCGAGCTACATTTTCTTCCCGGCGCGATCGCTTGTACCATTGTTTAATCCGGTATTTAGCGGCGGAGGTTCTGACAAAGTTCAACCAATCCAAGCTGGGGTGGCTGTTCTTTTGCGTCATGATTTCCACAATATCGCCGTTTTGCAAGCGGGTTGAGAGGGGAACCATGCGCCCGTTCACTTTTGCCCCGGCGCAGTGGTTGCCGACTTCGGTATGAATGTGGTAAGCAAAGTCTATACTGGTGGCACCAGGGCTTAAGGGTATGACATCACCTTTAGGGGTGAATACATATACGTCATCTTCAAATAAATTATCTTTGACGCTATCTAAATACTCTTGAGCATCTTTTAAATCGCTTTGCCATTCGAGTAATTGCCGCAACCAAGTAAATTTTTCATCAGTGGTACTTAAATGGCTATTGTTAGAATTGCCTGTTTCTTTATATTTCCAATGGGCAGCAATTCCGTACTCCGCAATATGGTGCATTTCCATTGTGCGAATTTGTACTTCTAACGGACGACCTGTCAGCCCAATTACACCAGTATGCAATGACTGGTAACGGTTTGGTTTTGGTAGTCCGATGTAATCTTTAAATCTACCAGGAATTGGGCGAAAGGCATCATGAACTATGGCTAAAGCACGGTAACATTCTTCGTTAGTTTCAACAATTATCCGCAATGCTGCTAAGTCATAAATCTCATGAAATTCTTTTTGCTGTCGTTGCATCTTTTGGTAGATACTATAAAGATGCTTGGGACGACCGCTAATATCCAGACAATTGATGCCAGATTGTTGCAAGCGATCGCGTAAAATGGCTGTGGCTTTGGCTAATTTTTCTTCTCGCGATGTGCGTTTCTCAGAAACGTGCTGTTGAATTTGCCGGAAAGCATCAGGCTCTAAATATTTAAAAGATAAATCTTCTAATTCCCATTTAAAATGCCAGATCCCCAAACGATTAGCTAAGGGCGCAAAAATATCTCTGGTTTCTTGGGCAATACGGCGGCGTTTTTCATCTGGCATTACTTGTAAAGTTCGCATATTATGCAATCTATCTGCTAACTTCACAACAATGACTCGAATATCTTGCGCCATTGCTAAAAACATCCGCCGAAAGTTTTCCGCTTGACTTTCTGTTTTACTTTTGAAATTAATTTTAGAAAGTTTGGTGACGCCTTCAACTAATTGTCTAACTTCTGCGCCAAAAAGCTCTCCTATTTGCTCAATTGTGATATCTGTATCCTCCACTACATCATGGAGAAATCCAGCTGCTATCATAGCAGGACTACCACCTAAATCATATAGTAATCCCGCTACAGCGACGGGATGACAAATGTAAGGTTCGCCAGATTTACGGTATTGTCCTTGATGCAGTTGATAAGCAAATTCAAATGCACGACAAATTAAATTAGCATCATTAAACCTGCGATCGCTTTCAGCATTGCCATTACTAGTTTTTGAATGGGTTATGCATTTCTTAAGCCAATCCGGAAGAGGAATATCAACTGAAGAATTAATAACTATAGTGCTCATACAAAGGGGACTAGAGGTGATCTGTGGTTAATTTCAGATAGGGACAAAAATTACAGCATTGTCGATAGCAAATGCTGTTGTCCAAAGGCTAGTTCATCAAGTCATATAAATCTGATACCTTTATTGCCTATGGTAATCATCCAGTGCGGGTTTCTTGCTGCATCATCCCAAATATATATTGCTGGCAAATGAAGCCTCAAAGCGTAATTTGAGGCTTCTAGTTCTAAAAAGAGCTTAAGAAAGTTTATTGTAGAAAAAAAATTACTTGACATTAATACTATCTTAACTAGCACTGGATGTCTCTAAATACAGATAAATATCAGGTATTGGCTAGCTTTCTAGAGGAGTTCCGCTCTGATGCTACTAACACCCAACTCAATGCGAATCAACTGCGACAGCGTTTAGCCTCCTTAAAACAATTGTTTGTACAGCAGATTGTACCTTTAACTGAGGAAGACTCAAAGGAGCAGTCTTATCGGACAGAGATGAGTAAGCAGCTACGGTTGTTGGAAATTGACATTATGTTTTTCCAAGGAGCAAGGCAGGTGTCAACTGCACAAGCAAGGCTGCAAACAATTAGCGATCGCTTGACAACTCTGATCCGATATTGCGATGCTATCCTACGACCAGAAGAAACAAGGGAAGAATCATAATTAATCCCTGCTCTCTGTTGTTACTTTATCATCCCATTTAAAACTGATTGTTGACAGCTATTTTCGCCACAAGTTCTCCAATCAGTTATCTATCCCTTGAACTTACGCGATCCCCACCGCAGACTCGGCAATTACAACTGTGGAGAAAATTTACAAAAACTTTGATCCCCAAACATACGTTTTCCTGATACTCAAAATCTGAAATTCTGATGTGTAAAGGTTTTCATTATCCCACACCTGAGTCAAAAAAACTTCTTTGCCATATAATATTTTTCTCTAATCAGAGTATATAAAACTAAACTTTAGTTCATCATTTATCTAGTCTAAGCTAGAAGACTCCCGCTAACCTTCGGTTTAGTGGGAGATGAATAGCGGTCAAAAACGAAACACCCTTTTAGACGATATTTCGTGCAACGAAATTAGTCTAGGAGGGTAGTTGAGTTTTTGACAATCTTTTGGTATTATTCTTGATAGAAATTAAGTATAAACATGATAGTCTACGAAGCAAAAGCGGAAACAACAAAAGAGCAGTTGTTCAAGATAAATGAAGTCTTGAGAACTGCTCTTTTTGTGCGTAATTCTTGCTTGCGCTATTGGTTAGATAGTCATGCAAAAACCGGATTTGATTTAAACAAATACACGAAAGTTTTGTCAGACAATCCTGACTTTCCTTGGGTATCAAAACTGAACTCAACAGCAAGACAGGCAATGGCAGAACGAGCGTGGGCAGCAATTTCAAGATTTTTTGATAATTGCAAGAAAAAGATTCC
>NZ_CAWPNJ010000048.1:0-66099 GCF_963889195.1 Calothrix sp. FACHB-168 | reverse complement strand
GAGTTGGTATCAGAGTTGAAAAAAAACTTGGTATAATTCTTAACTGTTTCAAAGGGCTTTTGGCAGAACAAAAGTGCGTCCACTACCTATGTCAGGATGAAACTAGGGTTGGACTCAAAACCTTAACAGGGAAAGTAATTACGGCCGCTGGGGTTAAGCCCACTGTAGAGGTTAAATGGCAACGAGATAATTTTTGGATTTATGGCGCGATCGCTCCCTTGACGGGACAACATTTTCAGCATGAATATCCCAAACTCAATGGTGAATATTTTCAACAGTTTTTGGACTGGTTATCTCAGCAATTAGGCGACGACTATGCAATTTTACAGATTGATCAAGCGAGCGCTCATGTAAGTTCCGTGATTCGCTGGCCTGAAAATATTATCCCTTTGCTTCAACCACCGCATTCTCCAGAACTTAATCCGATAGAAAGGCTTTGGCAGTTCATTAAAAAATCGCTGAAAAATGAACTCTTTTCTTCTCTACAAAATTTACGCGATCGCATCCAAGAATTATTTGACCAACTCACGCTTGAACAGGTTATGTCTATCTCTTCTTATAACTTTATTCTAGAAGCTCTTTTCTATGCAGCTTCATATTAAATTGGTATTAGTATCCAGTGGTATAAATACTAAATTAAATTACGTAAGCATGAAGCCTCCAGTATCATTTGCCACTTTTAATTCCGGGTCTTCTACAATGCAGGAACGCCAGAAACGATTAGCTCAGTTGATTGAGCATCTATTACAAGATGGCTGGACTCAAACGACTTTATCTGAAGCGCTCGGTGTAGATTTCACAACTGTTTATCGGTGGTTGAAGGGTAAAACTATTCCGGAAGCTGATTCTAGGAACTTTCAGCGGTTAGCTAAGGTAACTGGTGGCGATAGTGCATCATTACAACTTTACTTAGATGGCGAAATTTCGCTATCGACATACTGCCAAGGTTTGGAAAAAGAACAAGTGGAGGGTATAAAACAACATAAAATCCTGACTTCTGAACAGATTAAAAAAGAAGTTTTAGCACAAATTTATTTACTTGATCCAGCAGATATTGCAGAAGTAATTTCTACAACTGTAGCATTTTTAATTAAGCGAGCTTGAACGAATTATCAGTAAACCAAAGAGTTTTTCCCCTGCATAGCGATGGCTACGCCCGCCACAGGCATCGCTAAATATTTTGTAGCTTACGATACTTTTTAGCACTCGCTCCTTTAACCAATTGATTCAGGTGAGTAATTAATCACTTTTCCCACACAGAGCGCAAATATCGCATCTTGACGTAGATTTTCATGGTCATTTATATCTTCATAGCCCATAATTAAGCCATATATTCTTTGTGCAATTAAGCTATTAACTGGATGCAGAATTTTATTTGGCTCTCGGTAATCTTTAAAACATGCTGCCAGCCGTGATGTTATTCCTCTTTTTCTATCTAGTTCCGCAATTAATGTTAACCCTGCATCAGATGTTACAGGCTCACACTTGAAATTAACTACAACTGGACATGAATTTACCTGTTCAAATATAAACTGTTCCGGTATACAATCGTTTTTATTTGGGGTCATACTTCAAACTGCTGGAATTGTTGTCCAATATGCATTTTGGCAGTTTTTGACCCCGATTTTTTCAAGCTTTGTGAGAAATCCGGGGATCGCTTGTTGGAATGCTGGAAGTGTGATCGCTGTTTTGGGGATGTGGGGGGCGATCGCTTTTCGCTTTTTAGGAGATGAGGGAAGTGTGATCGCTTTTTGGGATGTGGAAGGGCGATCGCTGTAGTGTTTATTTCACCTTCTATTGGTAATACTTCCTGTAATAGTTTCACAGATAGTCCGTAAGACATCAAAGACCCATACTTGGACTCCAGATACAATAGTTCTTTGGAAATGCGTTCTGGTAGTAAGTTTGCTACTGGGTTAAAGCTACGAGTTGGTTATTCCTGGCACTGGCAGTGAAATAGTCGTCCTAATGGACTTGATGAAATGACTAAATTTAACGTACTAACTCATAATACTGTACAAAATCTGTCCGTTCGCAAACTTTACCCAACTTCTGATATTCCCGCTTCATCGCTAGCATCAAATGCTTCATTTTGATTGCATCTCCATCCGTCGCAGCCTGAAAAGCTGCCGCTAGTGCGACATTTTTGATATTCCCGCCAGCAATTTTAAACTTGCGTGCCAAAAATTCAAAATCCACCTCTTGCGAAATAGGTGCTTGCTTGGGAAAAATCCCACGCCAAATTTGCAAGCGATGCTGTTCGTCGGGGAAGGGAAACTCAATACTAAAATGTAGCCGTCGCACAAAGGCTTTATCAATATTTTTGCTCAAGTTACTAGATAAAATAATTATTCCTTGATATTCTTCCACTCGTTGTAACAAATAGTTGACTTCTATATTGGCGTAACGATCATGGGCATCTTTTACGTCGGAACGCTTGCCAAATAGAGCATCCGCTTCATCAAAAAATAAGATAGCATTACTTGTCTGTGCTTCATCAAATACCCGACTGAGATTTTTTTCTGTCTCACCGATATATTTACTCACTACCAAAGAAATATCTACTTGATAAAGTTCTAACTCCAAATCTTTTGCTAAGATTTCGGCACTCAAGGTTTTACCTGTACCCGAATCTCCTGTAAATAAGGCAATTAACCCTTTACCCAAACTCAGTTTGCCATCAAAGCCCCAATCCGTATAAACTTTGCTGCGGTAGCGTACCTGCTTGCATAACTCCTGCAACTGTGTCAAGGTATCTTTAGGTAGTACCAAATCCTGCCAAATCCGCTTAGGAGTGATTTTTCGGGCGAAGGTGACAAGATGCTGATTAGATTCTAGGCGGCAACCTTTCAGTAAAATTTCGTCTGTAACAGTACAATTTTTACTTTCTTGTAAATGAGCATAGTTTTCTGCGTGCTTAATGGCTCTTTGAATTTGTCCGCCACTAAAGCGAAAGGCACTGGCAAGGTAGCTGAGATTAACTTGGGGATGAATAGTATGACTTTGATTCAGGGAAGTTTGCCACAACAGTAGGCGGGAAGACTCATCAGGTAAAGGCAATTTTATTTGAATAAACTGGTAGTGTTGAGCATGATTGGGTTGCCAAAGAACATGAGTTGCTAAAAATACCAGCCCTTGAAATTGCTCAATTTGTTGCTCTATCAGTTGTATAGCATGTTTATACTTCAGTTCTTCTGTTAGCAATTCCTCCCAGCCATCAAGATAAACTATACCTTGGTAAAGTCTGGCTTCTCGGAAAGCTATATTTATCAAAGTTGAGAAGGGCAATTCTGCCTTCAGCATTTTTGGTAAATCTAACACCAGTAATGTCTGATTTCTGGCTTGGGCAACTGCCTCTGCACAAGATTTTTTCCCCGCACCTGCTGCACCGTGGAGGATACAAAGCCATGATGAATGCTTGATTTCCAAGGAAATGATTTGCTGAAGTGTAGCTTTTACTACCTCTGGTAAAATTAAGCTGTGTAGATGTCGCTTTGGTAGCACTCGCCGCACCATTGGGGTAGGATGACAGAGGCGGGAATCTAAAGTATCGCTTCCTAAGAGAAATGCTGTGATGCGGTCATCGAGTTTGAGAGAACGATTAAGTAATGGTGTGGGGCGTTCTGTCGGGTCTTCGTGAAGTAATATTAATGGTACATCCAGCAAAGGCTCTTGAGGAGCGAATATTTCCCGTGCTTGGATGCGTTCATCGATAGTTAAGCAAAATAAGCGTAGTGCTAAATCTACTGAGGGACGTTTGCGGGTAACATCATCTTGTAGGTAAGCGTAGAGCTTTTGGTAGCGTAAATTGAGTTCGGGTGCTAGGGCAAGAAGTAGTATATCTGTTTCAAATGGACTTAAATTGAAAATTTGGCAAAGGTAAGGAAGACGCAAGGATATTCCTGCTGAGAGGGTTTGTTGGATGCGCTGCTGGATTTGTGAGTGTAATGTTATCAGTTGAGTTTTTGCTTCAGTGGATGCTTGATTTTCAGTTTGGTTTGCTTGTTGGAGGAAATTGTCAATCTCTGCATCTGAGATGTATAGTCCCGAAAATTCTGCTGGTATATTTTGCTGGTGGGATGCACGAAATTGTTTTATTGCTTGTTCTAAGAGCAAATTGAGACGACGGAGTTCATCGCGGAGGTGTTCGAGGTTAGTGGTGTAGGGGGGCATAATTGAGTGCGATCGCAGTTAAATGACGCGATTTTTTGTTAATTCATATTGTAGAGGAGCGATCACACTTAACCCCCTAGTCTTGATCGTAATGGTTGTACCACTTCTGAAAAGTATTGACCAACTAGATAATCTATCTCATCACGAGCAGACCCTAAGTACTCACGAACAAAATGTCTATATTCTTGAGTTCCTTCCTGCAAACCTCTACGAGCAATCTCGGCATCCAGTCTTCGGTAGTGACGATTCCACACTAAGCGTATGTAGGAGTTATGAAGCGCATTACGACCTGCTTCTTCTGTCAAAATTCCTCTCATATTCGGAAAATCGTTTAGTTCATTAGGCGTAAAAACGCCTGGATAACGACTTAGCACTTGAAGTTCTATTGCATGATGAACTTGACCACCACTAGGAACTCTAAGTCGCCGAGCATATTCATCTCTGACAGAATTAAAGGCTTCTCGAGCACTCTCTGCTTCAGGCGTTGCAGGAGCACGACGAAGCGGGGATCTGGATGGGCGTCTATTTGGCCCTGTATACTCAACAAAAGCATCATCAACTCTGCCAATAGCACTGTCAAGCTCTGCATTCCAAGCGTCATAGGTGTGGGCATCTCTCAAGTTGCGAATGCTCTCTAGCTCATCAGCGATATCTGCTGCTTCCTCTTCAATTGACTTTGCTAATTGCGAATTTCCCGTTAGGTCAGCGATTACAGATTCTCTTTCTAACGCGGAAAGACGTTGTCTAAGAGCTGGCTCATCAGCTAATTCCGCAGCATACTCTACATACAGTTGAGCACAACGAGGAGAGCATCGAATAAGCCGTCCATGAGTTGCTGAAATTGTGTGGTTACCGATTCTAGTTGGAGCTCCTCCACCCAAACTCTCAGTAACCTGTTGCGCTAACTCTTCAGAAGCCTCCGTAATTGCTCTTGCTTCATGTCGCCCCGGTGCCCCTGCTACTTCTAAAGCCTCATCTCCACCACTGCGTAAACGTCTCAGTTGATCCGTAATACGGGTTCCAAGCCGAGGATCAATATCATCAGCTACACCACGAAGAGTTTGCATTGCTTGGAGTGATTCCTCGCCAGCATTAAGAGCTTGTCTTGCCAAGGGAGCAAGACGACGGAAAGCTTGAGCTGCCGCACCAAGATCGGCAATAAAGAAAACAATATCGAGCGCCAACCAAAAGGCTGAAGGTTCATCTTGCGAGATTGAACGAGCTTTATCAAAATCAGTTGCAGCCAGCGCACTTTCAAGTCCATATTCTTGAATATGCTCCGCAAGCATATAGCCACTAATTCCGGCTGATGTCAAGGCAGCAGCAGCAGAAACAGCGACAGCGAGGCTACTCCCACCAGTGGGAATTGCAGCCACTATCCCAAGCACAAGCGCAACACCCGCAAGTATCCAATCTAAAATACCGCTTTCGCTACGATGTTCAACTTCATCTTGGATTACACGTGCATACATTGTGTTTGGCCGCACACCCATGTCAGCCATTGTGAGAGTAACTATCTCGGGTAGTGTCCATGTATTAACTTCACCACTTTCTAATCCTTCACGAACCCGTTGAATATTAGCGAGGCGCTCATAAATGACAGCACCGACTGTTTCCGCCCTACCTAAACCGCGATTCTCAGCAATGTTCCGTAGAGATCTTACCCCCGACTCTTCTGCGAAGGCAGCAAGAACTGGATAGCGTGACTCTGCACTTGCCCGAGTTATCTCATATTCGCGCCTTGCTACCTCAATTTCTCTACTCAACCTATCGTATTCGGACTGATTAGAAATGATTTCGTAAACGTCACCCTCTAGCCTATTGTTAACATGCCTGACCAACCGTTGCTGGTTGTCGATGAGGTCTATTAATTGTTCCTTCTTCTCAGCTAAATCCTGAGATGCCCCTGCAAGACCACGGCTTGAAACTGTTTCTTCCATGCTGTAGGAATAATAGTCATACTCACCCCCCGAAATTAGTTCCCGATCAATACCATATCTAATCCGTTCTGCTTCTACCCGTCGCTCACTCTCATCTAGCAAAGTTCTAATGACGATCTGGCTTCTTCGATAGAATTGTATGAATAACGTGTCAATTTCTGCATCTATCTCTCGAGCTTGAATGCGAAGTTGGTTTACAATAGCACGTGGAAGTCGAAGTTGTTCCTCCGTACTCCTCTCAATACTGGCAATTTCTTCTTCGCGCTGTGTATAGTCACTAGAAGACCAGGGAACACCTGCCGGAACACCAATAGGGCTGTTAAAGTCTGATTCAAATTGCCTAGCTCGTTCAATCTCTCTCCGTAATTCTTCGATCCGAGCACCACGCTCATTCTCAACATTTGCGATTTTTTCACGCTCAAATTCATTTGGGAACGAATAAAGGGCACTACGTCCTCGTATACGAACGATTTCTTCTAACTGGTAACGAATATAATCAGCATCGTCAGCAAGTATAATGCCCCTAAATATAATGGTTTCGCCTGTAGGAGGAGCAGGGGAACTGATGCGAGAACCTGTGGGAAGCGTCTCAGCAAAAGTTGGTTGTAAAGCCTCAGTTTCTCCAGTAGATACTGATACTGACATAGGGGCTTCTGAGCTTGACATTGGTGCTTCTGATGTCAGTTGACGCTGGATAGTTGATTGGCTATTGAGTGTTCCTTGCTGCACCACATGGGTCAACTCATGTGCCAACAACTGTTGCCCATCCCTCGTCTCTGGACTATACCTTCCTGCCCCAAAATAAATATCCCGTTGCCGTGTAAACGCTTGTGCCCCTAACTCCCGGTTCAGTGTGTCCGCCTCGCTTCCTGTATGCACTCGCACTCCACCAAAATCCGCCCCAAACCGTGGTTCCATAATTCCCCGCACCGACTCCGGCAAGGGTTCACCCCCACCCCTCGTCCCATCTAAACGAGCTTCTAAGGCTGGGGTTACTGTCGGTGCTTGCCCAGGCGATTCCTTTGTATGAATTTTCTCCTCTTCCTCTTCTGCACATTCTGTACACATCCGCTGAATTGGCATCGGCTGAAGAGAATTTGAGTGGGTTAGAACGCCTGAATTGGTTGGCTCTGACATCCGCATTACCGTATCCGCAACCCGATCCGCTTCTTGTTCGTACAAATCCCCCGATTGCCCTACCGTTAGCTTTGCCTGAATCACCTGCCCCACATAACTATTCCCATAATTCCTTTGCAACCCCCGCAACATCCCAACCTGCGACGAACCTCCCAACGCCCCAGCAAACTGACTCGGTGGTGTTTCTGGACTACCTCCACTAACTGACCTTATCAGGCGATCGCTCATCATCCCATTGCGATCGCTCTCAGTATCCATCTGAACATCCTGCACCGGAGGTTGAGCAGTTGAAGTAGCCTTTGTGGCTTCAGGGGTGGCGGTAGAATGAGATTCAGCCATGTCGATTTGGGGAAAAAATCAATTAAATTCCAACTTTAACTGCCGATTTTCCAGCCAGGGAACTTCCCAGGTATTGCTGTCAAAACCAGCCATGCGTAGCACCGTTTGCAAAGGACAAGTAATAAAAAGCACCCGAATTTCAGCGTGAGATATTTCTATTTCAGCTCGACTTTCCAAAAAATTACGTCTTAAATATTCAGGACTGCTGTCAGCAAATGCACCTAATTTTACTGTAAATCCTCTAAGAATAATTGAGCTAACAGCCACTAAAGCAGAATCCCATTGGCGATCGCTGTTTGCTAAATTCATTGGTGATGCTGAGGCTAGGGTGTGTCTGTAGATAAACAGACTTGGTTGCTTGAGGATTTTACTTAGATGCTCTGCAAAAGTATTGGTAAAAGCGGCGTGCATTTCCGTTGTCAAAGAGGCTAGATAATTATGTAATATTTCTAACTGCGGAGGTTGAGATAAACCAGCAAATAAAGCTAATCCGCGATCGCCCATTGTTTGTTGGCAATTTGATTTTCCTAAGCATTGCAGTGCGATTAGCCAGATGAGAAAATTAGCATTGGGAATACCTTGGGGTTCAGGATAGGGGCAGTTTTGCAGAAAATTGTCAATTTTGAGGTCGATGATTGCTCCTATTAGTAAAAAGAGACCACCAAAAGGTGTGATAATTCTTTGAGTAACAGGTTGAGTTGTTTCTAGCTGTAAAGAACGCAGTAAATTTACAACTTCTGTGCCTGTAAATTCCCGCATTAGATTTGTGAGAAATTGCTGTGTGCTACCTCTACCCAAAAGGCTAAATGCGATATTCCAGTTTTCTGTTTGTAAATGAGAGATAAATTCACCCTTATTGCTTATTTTGCTGAGATTATCTCTTAATTGCAGCAAATCCTTGATAAAACGCGCTAAGTTGACATCGGGGCCGAGTTGGGGATATTGTCGCAGCAAGTTAAGATACAAGCGGGCGATATTCCGTGATGGTTGAGAAGTGAGCGTAAAACCGCTATCCAAAATAGCACGCAACTGTTGAACCCAAACAGGAAAGGTGTTCGGTAAAATTATTCTGGGGCTAGGTGGTAAAAGGCACTGATTTACAATTAAATCCACCTCTGCATCGCTGAGTATTGTTAGCAGCAAGTCTAAACGATTCCGCCGCGTTAATTCTAATAGCGCATTGAGTCCTGTATCCCCATCTTCTATAAGCACCCTGAATATGGCTTCGCCTAAAGAAACAGATTGCAAAGAACCAAATTCTTGATAATACCAATAATCCCATGCTTTACCGCGCAGTAGTTCTTCCAGGAAGCTGGCTATAAATTCTCCTCGGTTAGAAAAGATAATAACAGAACTTCCCTGCTGGCTAAGGATTTTATTAATAGCTGCGAGTAAAGCATTACTCCAAGTTGCAGCTATTTGTCTATCATCTAAATTGAATAAATCTAATGTGAGATTCACCTCCATTTGTTCGATGCAAATAATTGCTTTATCGTTGTTATGAAGATTTTGCAGTTGATTTTCTAAAGCAGCAGTCAAATACTCTTGAGCAATACGATCTAAACGACGCTGGAGGGAAGAGGGATTATCCAGCGAACGTGAGATGTTGTATTCAGCATTAAATTGATGAATACGAAGATTTTGCATGAGTTCTGAGAAAGTTGATGATTAACTAACTTTGCAATTACTTTACTGCTCTCGTAATCTGTAGGTAAAACCTGATAATCTACCCGCAATTACAAAATTATCCAATTGGTGGTTGTTCTCCTTGACTTTGATGAACTCCAACAACATTACCTTGGTAAATTAATAAATCAACACTGCTACCTGATGGAATATTCCACGAGGTTCGACGGAAATTTCTGAGGGAGCAAGCTTCAGCTTCATCTACTTCTCTAGGATTAGATTTTATTTTATATTTTCGCATTAATTCGCTGACTTCAGCAATTGGTCTGTCATAAACATCCATTGCAGTCAAAGTATCAAAATTTGTCAATTGTTGTAAAGAAGTATTTGCTAAATCTTGAGGAAAACAATCCAAAAAGTTAGTTACCATTTTTAAGATAGTTTCTGTGCGATTAAAAGCTGTACTCGCAGCCCTAAAGGTTGTATATCTTTTACCGTCTTGCATCTCTCAATCCTCATGGAAGCTAAATTTCTCACATTTGCGGATTTACTCAGAAGTTGAAATTTTATCCTTGTGGCCTGGATAAAGTTCTTTCTAATCTTTTTAGTAGGTCAAGATCGCAGCATCCTAATTCTAATAATCTTTCTACCGCACTAAACAGGGGTTCCATCCAATAACGTAAAGAAGGGCCAGTAATTAATTGTCTGCGGACTATATTACAGATTTTGTCAATTTTATGTCCCTGTATTGTTAAACACGCTAATATTACTCCTTCTTCTTCGTCACACTCAGCACAGGGTACTAATATAGCATTACAGAAGCAATCGATGAGTAATTGTAAAAGTAATACCAACATCAAAACAGCAGCATTATACTTTTGTTGCGGAGTATCTGCTGTTTTATATTTATTTTCGATTTCTGCAACTTTATCTGGTAGGTTACACTTTGTTTCTGGTTCCCTATTATAAAATTCCAAGACATAACTACGCAGTTGATAAAAAGCAGTATCCAAAGCATTGGGATTATTGGAAAATTCTTTCTCTGATTCTGCGGCTGCGTTTAGAGTATTACCAACTCTCAAAAATTTGGTAATGCACTCTCTTACTTGACCTAAAAAACTATCATCGGGTATTAAATTATCACGTTTTATGTCGGCTTTTTTTTCTACTAATTCAAAGCGAAAACTTTCCCGAATGCGTGAAGGTTGGCAACGACTGTTACCACAACCATTATCACGAATCAAAGCCGTAACAGGGTTTGATAGTTCTTCATCATAGAAGAGAACTAAATAATATTCTTTTGTTTGGTCTACTTGTTGCGATTTACTACTACGAATTTTGGTTCCACAATATGGCTCTTCTTCCTCACGCTGTTTTTCTAAGCAATCGAAAACGTTAACTTTTTCAGATTGACAAAGAACAATATCATTTCCACAACAATCAATTGCGTAACCTGATTCTACAATTACACTGCCATCACAGCAAGGATCGCAACGCACTGCTAAACCACAAACTACTCCTGTTCCTACTAAATATCGATTGTGGAGTTTGTTTTTTTCAATTACATATCTTTGGGCGGCTTCTAAATCTTTATCAGTTAATAGCTGACCGCCAAAAAAACGCGGGCGTTCAAAGCATTCTATATCACCACAACTAGAGCATGTTTGAGGTTGAGTTGTAGTTTTCTTGCCTTTCTTTTTGGTTGATTTATTCATAGACGAGCTAGATGAGTAAGCCATGATTTTAATAACCTCTTGATTATTTTATGTATTGTCTGTAAAATTTTTTGGAAAATAGCTAACCACCTCCTAATTAATTTTTTGCGAACTTTGGGCGGGTTTCACTAATCCAAAACCAACTTTCAAATAGTCCTCCTTGAATTCCAAATTTACTACTTTGTGGTCGATTTCCTGTAGGAAGTTTTCCACGTAAAAATTCGGCATCAATTGCTTTTTTATCTCCATCTACAACAAAATCACCACGTAATAAAATCCAGATTTCGTTAAATTCACTGAGAATTTTTTCATTCACAGTAAAAGCTACACCTGGAGCTTTCTTGCTATCACTTTCTTTGACACTATTCCTTTGAATTTGACCAGGAATAATATTTCCTCTTTCATCTGTAGCTAATTCAAAAGTTACAGGTATAACTTCTCCTTGAATTGCACAACGACAGACTAAAGAAGGATTATTTGCTTCGGGTTTTGCTATGAGAACTTGAAATACCCGTTCGTCAATTTGAGAGATATCGATTTCTGTGAGAGTGTTAATCTCTTTACCAAATCCAATGACAAACCCTGGTTCGGCTTGTCTGTCTCCTAGACGATTTATAAGTATGGGAGGATTCAGGCTTGTATTATGTTCCCAACTTAAGGCGACAATTCGAGTTAAATCTGACTCAAAATTAGCGGTACGATCTTCTAAGTCAGCAAGTCGCGCCTCAATTGTATCAATTCTTCCCCTGAGTGTAGCTAACTCCGCCGCAAATTCTGCCTGTAGCCTTTGCAGAGTCTCTAAATCTTCTTTACTTACACCATCCTGACTAACTTTAGTTTCCAGCGCACACATTACCAACTTGCGTAGGTTTTCTGTGCTGGTTACTAGGGGACGAATTCGGTTATCAATATCTGCATCATTAATTACCTGATTCTTTGTATATTCTTGAACGACTGCTAAAGGCACACAAAAATCTTCTGGACATTCTGGACAACCTTCTAAAGCCCGCCAAACTATTTCCTGACAAGCTTCTTCTTTGACATCAAGCACAGATACTCCACCACCAGGTTGGGTAGTTCCTTTCCCGGCTACGTATAGTGTTGATTTATCTGTGTCTAAAAGTATATCCTCTGGTGCGCCTATCACCTCTATTGGTTCGGATACTGCGTTGATGGGAAGAGTAGCAATTTTTTCACCATTAATTACTCTCACTTTACCCTTGTTACTATCATCTTTTGATACCACATAAGCCCATTGTCCGGAATTGGAAGCAGTAATTGCTATGGGTGTCTCAGTTCCAATAGTTACTCCCAACGATGTGGCTGTGACAGCGCGAATTTCTGGGAAAGCTGGGGGTTCTTCGGTGATGCGGAAAGCCCGGACTTTTTTATCACCAGTAGGGGGAGTTGTCACAGTATAAAGCAGAGAACTATCACCTGCAACCGCCAGCAGGCTGGGACTTTCGCCTAAATTAATTGAGTAGGTGACTTGAGAATCCAGAGGTAATTTTAATGTTTCCGTCTTACTGATTTGAATTTGATTACCTGCACCATCTGCAATCAATAGCCATTTACCATCAGGACTCACTGTTATTGCTTGTGGATCATTGAGTATGGTTCCAGGATGGCTGGTATTAGTAATTTCTAAGTCTTTGGCTGAATTTGGATCGATTCCAGATGTTGTATTAATTTCAGTTTTCCAAACGATCAGTTTTTTGGGATCGGCGTTAATATCGAGGGTATAAATTCTGCCATCAGCGGGAGAAACAACTACTTGTGGGGGGCTGGTTAATGCTCCTGATGTTAATGTCAAATTATTAACAGGGGTTGCAGGGTTTTCGACATCTATGACTTTTAAGGAATAATTATCTGTGGCACCTTCCCCGTAACAAATTATATATAGATATCTGCCAGAGGGTGCGATCGCCATATCTACACCCTGTACACCATTTGTCCCAATTGCAATACTTCCCAGAAGTAAATAGTTAGTTGTATCGTAGATGGCGATTTGACTGGGATTTGCAGATGTCAACACGTAAAGACGTTTTTTCCCTGTATCCAACACCAACCGAGATGCTTGCGCTAGATTGATGGTACTTACCCAGTTTAAATTCACTCCAAAGGGTTCGCTAATGTGAGGTTTTGGTAGTTTATCTATCAGTTGCACATCTACCTCAAACCCCTCAAAAATACGGTTGGCTTCATATCCTGTGGTGTCGCAACCACAGTCAGAGTAAAGTGCAGGTACATACTCTGTTTTACACTCTGTGTAGCAAAGGGAAATCAGCAGATGTTTTCCTGTGAGTGTGGGATCGTTAATTTGCGGTGCAAGTGCTTTTACGATGTCAACATAGACTGGTTCCCGCACCCAAATTTCTCTACCGCAGCAATCTAAGGCTAATCCTGGTTCAATAATGATAAAGCGATCGCGGCAATCGAGATGAGGATGTTGTACTACCTTTAAACCGCAAACTGTCCCGTAACCGTGTAAATAACGATTGTGCTGGCGATTTTTACCAATTTGATATTCCTGTTCTGCACTAAAATCTCGCTCTGTCAAAAATTGTCCTGTAAAATAATTCAACCTTTCCGCAGTTGAAATATCACATTCTATACAATCATTTTGGTAATTTTTTTGAGTTTTTTTCATCACTTCTCCCAAGCTATTCAAAATTTAAAACTTTGTTGTTTTCTTCTTCTCTATTTTTCCTTTTTTTTATAACTGAGTCGTTACTCCTACACGTTGATTTCCTACTTGCATTCCTACGGTTTTACTTTCTTGGCTGCTATTAAGCACAGCATCGTATCCTAAAGTTGCACAGTGATTTAGTACCAAACGTGGATAATTTCCTACCAAGGTGTTAAAGCCAAGGGTAGACTGTACTCCAACGCGAAACCGCGGTTCAACTTTATGTAAGGTATATTGTGTATGACTTGGTTTTTCGGCTACAATTAAGGCACGAATTTGAGTTTCTCTATCAGAACGAGTTTCAGTGGCGGGAATAAATACACTAAAGCGATGAGCAAAGGCGGAAAACATATCACTGATTGGTTCTGAAGTTCCCTGTAAAGTTAAATTTCCCAAGTGAGAATTTTCTCCTAATTGTGGGTAATTAAGAATTTGATTTCCCCACAACACCGCACCTCTTGTTAAAGAAGATTGACTGTTTAAAAATAACCATCTACGCAAACGAAAGTGTTCTAAAATTTCCACCTCCACCCCAAATGCTAACCTCAGCATGAGCTTTAACCCGGCTACTGTTCCTCGTTGACGATATAATTCGGGTGCATGACGTAACAAGCGACGGCAAGTTGCTAAAGACCAACCTTGGTAAAATTTCATATCTACCCAAGCAGCCAACCACTCTAAAAATTTGCGGTCTGGTACTCCATCTGGGTCAAAATATTCAGAAATGTGGTCAATTTTGTTTTCCACACTCCCGAGTACGGTTTCAAAGATTGAGAGAAAACGTTCCAGAAAGTCTTTACTTACCAAGTCTGCTTGATAAACTGCTGGTAAGTATTGTAAATAACTCAAGCGCGGGAAATAAATTTTTAGTCGCTTGAGAATTGGGGTAATCGTACCATTGCCGACAAATTCAATTTTGAGCCATAAAAACCGACCAGGAGGACTTAATATAAGAAAATCTTCAGCATTCAATTGTCCTGTATGCCAATCTTCAGGTTGTAATGCTTGAATATCTACTTGGGTTAGTTTCTCTTCTGATGTGTAAGTCCAAAATTTAATACTTGTACCTATAGGAATAGAGTCTGTCTGCAAAATAATTTTGTGCCACTGACAACGGTAAATATTACTATCGAGAGGACGAGAAAAATATGTACCCTGAGTTTCAAATGTTTTGGGTGGAGGAATCAGACTAACTTCTCCTAAATCACCACCAACAGCAATAATATCGCCGTTTATATCTGTTGCCAAACTGTTACAGTCACCTTTGCAAGTTCCACAATAGCCTTGATAGCCTTTGTGCAAATCAAAGCGATGTAAACCCTGGCTATTTGCTAAAATTAACTTACCATCAGCATCCACAGTTACGGCTGTGATGGGAAATTGACCAACAACTTCACCAAGAAAGGAAATTTGTTTAATTACTCGTCCTTGGATATCTAATACTTTGACGTAATCTCTACTACTATCAACTACATAAATATTGCCCTCAGCATCAATTGCTAAATGAGTGGGACTAACAAATTCCTCATGATATTCTAAGGGATAAATATCTGACCATTCAACTAAAATATCTGTTGCATGTTTGGCGTTGAGAATTTCTAAGATGCGTTGACGCGCTGCATCAAGAGTATCTATTTGAGTGCTAATAATTGTAACTTCGCTAAGATTATTGGGGTTGCGTCCTAAACTGCGCGACCATTGTTCTAAGCGACGGCGTTCAGGGATAAAAATGAAGCGATCGCCTGGCAAGTTACCATACAATACCTGAAAAAAATTAGCCCGGAGATTTGTACCATCAAAAGCTATAAAATAACGCTGGCGATAGTCATACTTTTGCAATCTATGATTGCCTTTATCGGCAATATAAACATTTTCTGATCTATCAACTACCACATCCCAAGGTTCGTTAAATTCTCCGGGATTATTACCAGCATTATTTCCCCAAATTGTTGTTAACACCAGATGTGGTAAAGCAAAAACCTGGAGGCGATGATTTTGCGAATCTGCAACGTAGAGATTACCTTTTGGAGAAATTGCTAATCCACGAGGTTCGTTAAATTGTCGGGGTGCATTTCCTAAACCACCCACGCAAGGTAAATAATCTAGGGAAGATTGACAAATTTTCCCAGCAGGTAAATATTCAGGGTAGGGTGCTTCCCAAATCTCAGCAATAATTTCTTTTGCTAATTCTCGTTCCTCTGTTACCGGATTGCATAAATTTGTTGTTATTTCTGGTGGTTGAGTTTGGATGTAGCAAATAATTAATTTACTGGCTTGAATTTCATCAAATACTCTCTCTTTAATTACCTCCACCTCGGCAAAACTTGCGGGATCTTGCCGAGCAGCCCGCCAACGTTCTAATCTTTGAGCAGTGGGAACATAAACAAAGCGATCGCTTTTAAATGGCCCTTGGCTAATGCGGAAAAACTTTGCCCAAACTTGTAATTTATCCCGGCGTGTCAGTCGAAAAATTTGATGTTGTGTGGCATCAGCAATGTAAATTACTCCTTGAGCATCCACAGCTACCCCTGTGGGATTTGTCAACCCACCAAAAGTACCTTGAGCATCCTTTAAGGGAACGGGTGGACTAGGTAGTAATGATAGTTGCAAACCTTGGGGCGAAATTTGCACTTGTGTCACAGTCTGAATACGCCAACCATCCTCAGGATTCTGTCCCTGTTGGTTATCTAAAATAAAATAAGTTGGGGAAGTAATTTCAGACATCGTTTGCTCCTTTAGAGGGCTAAGGGTAGAGGATAGAAGGGAAAAAATTTCCTAAAATTACATTTTTCGCATCAGCCATTAGGTGTAAGGGTGACATTAATATCATGACCATCGGAAAACACTAAGAAGCCTTTAGGTATTTGGGCACTAGTACAAGGTGAAAGGCGATCGCCATCTACAACAATCCGTAATTCGTCTATCCTTTGCACGCCTTCTACTATCAGCACCCGACGAAAGACTTCTGAATGTATCACTTCACCTCCCAACTCCCAACCCAAACCATCTTCGCCACCTGTGAGGGGATTGAGATAAGTGTGCAAAACAGTTTCAATATTGGTTTTAACTGCGGCAGGATTGGCTGTTGGGCGAGCCAGAACAGTTGCTTCAATTTTTACTTGTACGTATTTTGGTGGCGCAATGAATACCTCTGTAGTTAACAAGCGGTGACGGTTGAGATAGGCACACACAGCTTGCATGGTAGCTTCGCTAGGAATAGGTTTAGGATCTTTGCTGTCGGGAATAACGATGACTGTAATTGCACCTGGTACTGGTGTATCCGGAAATTGGGGATGGTAAAGCGGTAAAGCATAGGCGCGACGGATACGAACTCCTGGTGTTTGCTGTGCCAAGAATTCAAAATCTTGGTTAGTCACAGCACGGCTGCGGGCTTTGATTTCTTTGGGGGCACGGGCTTTGGTATCTTGAATTAATTCCTCATCTGCTCCTCCTTCAGCAGCCCAGTAATTACTAACTTTATCTACCCCTGGCGCTGGACTTTGTAAATCGCTAATTGTCCCCGCACCAACATTTCCCCTAGCACCGCCACCATAGCGGTAGTAGCGCACCACAAGATTGTTGATACCTGCTAAAGGAATTCGCCCTTCTTCACCGTCACCAAAAGTAATTTCACCAGTGGTGCGATTGAGGATATAGTGGCGATCGCTAGCATCAGAATTAAAAAAGTCTTCTACTTCTTCCCATGCTTGCGTTCCTTGTCCTTCATCCACTTCTAGCAAAAAGCCTTTGATTAATTCTCGTTCTCGTAAGGCTTTATCTAACGCTAGTCTTTCAACTTCGTTAGGGTTAGGGGGTTGGGCTGCTTTTACCCGTAGTCGTTCTTCTACAGGACGCAACGCCGTGGCAAAAATGGGGGCGTTACGCAGGCGAAAACTTTGGTTTGGTTGGCCGTTACTAGAACCTAATACTTCATCCCTCACCGTAGTAATGGCGGTTGCACGTACAGTATTAGTTAATACTGCATCTAATTCCGGGGGATTATCATACTGAGAATTTTCTAGACGACAGCGAATCCAGTAGAGTTGTTCTAAGACTGAACCCACAATACCTTTTTGTAACCCATTGGGTGGTTTAGGGGTGCGAAAATATACATGGCCAGTTTGAGTTAATGCCCTAGTTTCATCTTTGAGGAGGCTAAGTTTACTCCAATCAGCACCATCCCAATATTCCCAAACTACGGTAGCTGCAACAGGTATCTGATTTTCTAGTAAATCGCACCGATGTACTGGGGCTATAGCAGCATCTATAAACACTCGTATAAACAAATTCACTTCTGCTTCGGGGAAGGGATTATCTGAGGCAAAACCAAGCAATAGGGCATTGTTATTCTCAGGACTACTACCAAAAGCTGGATAATGCTGCTGAGGAATCTGATTTGCTTGGGTGTAATCTGTATAATTTGTCCCGTCAAACACTAATAGCGATCGCAGGATTGCCCCCAGAGCAATTAATGGTTCATCAGTTTCAAAAATTACCGGTTCTTCTGCGGCAGGAGGTAAGCTAGGAGATGCCAAGGCGCTGGGTGGTGGTGGTTGTACTTGGGCACTGACCCTAGTACCTTTGGGTATAAAAATAATTGAGGGACTGGGGACAACCAAAGTAAAAGTTAATTCCGTCTGAGCTGGCGTTGCGGGTTTTTGTTCAATACCAATTAGTTGCAAAAACTTAATATAGTTGCGTTCAGGAACCCGGTTAAGGCGAAACAAAATAATTTCACCCAGCCAGGAAAATAATTGCATCATGGTGATGCCAGGATCGGACAGGTTATGATCAGTCCATTCCGGCGCATATCGGGGGATTAAGGAACGCAACTCCCGGAAAAGTTCATCATATCTGCGGTCATCTAAATTGGGTGGTTGTAAAGGCATAATAATTAATTAGGAATTAGGAATTTAAGGCTCTGTTAAATAAAATGGATAAACTAAATTGCGTTTGGCGTTGTTAGTCCGGACTCGGTAATCTACATAAATTAATAAGCGGTTGTCACTGTCGAGAAAGGATTCAACTCGCACACTTTCTAAATTGATTCGCGGTTCAAATTCTGTCAGGGCTGCTTGGACTTCGTAGGCGATGGAACCGCGTGTTCCTGGATTATTGGGAGCAAAAACATAATCATGGATACCACAACCGAAATTAGGTTCCATTACCCGTTCCCCTTTCGCGGTACTCAGAATAATCCAAATAGATTCTTCAATCTTTTGTTCGTTACTGGAGTAGGAAAGCCCTCCACGGGAATTTATCCGCATGGGAAATTGCCAACCGACTCCCAAAAATTCCCGTGACATTTCTACCTCCTGAGAAATTTAAATTAACTACCCCAACCACTGTCTAGAACCGATGGGTACACCTGTTAGCGGATTAGCTGGTTGGTAAAAAATTCGACTAACATCTAAGTCACCTTGCATTAATACCCTTCTGTTAGGAAGAGGAATAATTTCCACATCTCCTGAAGGTAAAAGCCGAATTATTGCTCGTTGTCCGCTGCTAGCACCATCTCTGTTACTAATCTCAATTCGGGCAGAGTCACCCTCGCTAAAAATTGCCAATGAACCAATAATCCGACCTGACTGATTACGCAGAAATAACTCAATTTCTGTCGCGTCTTCCGGCTTTTGGTTTTCTCCCAGTTTGATACCAGCCCGAATCACATCCAGAATCCCAATAAAATTTATTGCTACACTGGGGGCACTCAAACCAGAAATTGAGCCTGTTTTTTCGTTACTAACAAAGTAAGTGCGGAAAAAATATTTAAATCCTGTATCTTGTTTCTCAAAGACGGGATTTTTTTCTCCCGCAGGCACAAATAAACCTTGCCAAGGTTCCGATTCACCAGATTTAAAAGCAAAGGGTTTCGATTGCAAATCTGCCAATGCTTCTCCGGGGTCAGGTTTCCAAAGTTTCGCTGTGTCATCCCAAATTTCAGCAAAACCTGCTTGCTGACGATAAACAAAAAATCCGGCCACTTTTTGCTGATTTTGTTCAAATTTTTGACCGTTGGGGAAGGTGATATTACCAGAGTAAATTTCTACTGGCTTTTCTAACACTGCCAAATTTAGTTGGCTGGGTATTGCAGGGTCAAATTTAACAGTGGGAAGTGGTACTGACAGAGATGGCATTTACTTTCCCTCCTTTACAGTCCAAAGGTGTTTCCAGGTGCTGGCGTGTAAGCAGCAGCAGAAATACTCCCCGCAACTACTACGGTTCCCGCAAAGCTGGTAGTGGGAGCATTCACAGTCAATTGGGTAGAAGCGGTAATATCTGCTTGTAAGCAATTGATTGTCAATCTACCTGTGGGTGCAGAAATTTTGATTTCTTGTGTTGCTTCATTTATCGAAATTTCATTACCACTTCTGGTTTTCAGTGTAATTTTTTCTTGTCCAAGGCGATCGTCAAATTCCAGGATATGACCGCTAAATGTTTGCAACCGCCGCACATTTGGGTCAATTCCTTCATTTGGTGGTCTGCCTTCCTCATTCCACAAAAAACCCACAATATACGGATTTTGCATATCTCCATGATCAAAAGCCACCAGCACCTCATCGTTGACTTCTGGCATAAACCAACTTCCACGGCGATCGCCAGACATCAGGGTAGCAATTCGTGCCCAGTAACTTCTGTCACCTTGTTCTTGGAAATGGTAGCGTATTTCCACCCTTCCCAAATTAGCTGGATCATCACGATTGACAACAACCGCTGCAACCACACCATTCATTTGGGTCATCGGTTTTCCTCCTCCAAACGCGCTTCAAATTCTGTGATATAGCCACTAGCGTTGATAGTATGGGTAGTTGATTTCACCACATATCTGCCGTCAAAAAGAATACCTAACTTTTGCATCTGAATTATGCTACCTGCTCGTAAATCCGGTGTACCAACGGTTGAACCCTTACCAGTGACTAAATCTCTAGCGTTTTCTGACAATCGACTGAGGGCATATTGTCTTGCTTCTGCTTGATTGCGAAATGAACGATCGACAATGACTTCACTGCGTTCTCGAAATCCTTCTTCAATAGAGTTTAACTCCCGGCGATCGCGCAGTCCTCTGGTTGGTAATTGACTGCGGTCTACTGTCACCGTAATACGTCTTCCCCGTGAAGCATCCCAAGCATTGATAGTCACAGAATAAACCTGACGACTAGTGGTGAGGGTTGGCTGAAATTGAATTAAAGATTTTCCCCATTCCAAAATGTAAGATATTCTTCTTTCTTGACCGAGGGGACCAAAAAAAAGATATTGTCGGGGTAATCTGACACCATCTCCCTGTCTAAGTAACAAGTTATAACCATTACGGTGGGCGCGTTGTAGCAAGAACACTATGTCATATTGATTGTTCTGAAATACATGTTCATTAACAGATTCTTGGCTTTTGGCATTGTCGTCAATGCGAACTGGAATCTCTAAATTCCCAATTCTAAAATTTCCTCGTCTTCCTAATTCTTCAGCAATTTCACTATCTCGTTTGTTTGTATAAATATGTGTAGTTTGACGATTCATCAATTCACGTAGGGCATTTTGACCGCTAACTTTCAGTGTTGGCTGACCGCTTTCAGGAAAATTTGGTGTAATTCTTGTAATTAATCCCACTAACATTAACTGTAATCCTGTATCTTCTCCTCTAGCTGCTGCTGTTGGTGGAAGAAAATAACCCATCCAAATTTCAATTTTGTTTCCCGGAAAAAACAGTCGATTGGGTTGTGTAGTAGTATTTTTAGTAGAGCCTGTATATTTAAAATCCTGTTGCGTCGCATCCCAATTATTGACAGTAATTTCAAACGAGTCTATTTGGTCAATGTTGTCGCTGTAACGTACATCAATGACATCTTTGCCCGCATATTCAGGTAAACTTTCACCATCGATTTTGATATCAAAAGCTGGGACATAGAAGTCACGATTTCTATAAATTTCCCGTAACTGAAATTCTGTTGCTACTGTCATAGTTTATCCGACCTTAAATTACAGATTCAGTGCGAATTGGTGGAATTACTAATGTTGTTCCCGGACGAATACGTCGAGGATCATCAATATCATTTGCTTCGGCAATACGTCGCCATTCCGCAGATGTTTGATATTCTCTAGCGGCAATTCTATCCAGACGTTCCTGGCGTTTAAATATCCTGGCTTTGGTATGATCGGCAGAATTTAACCTTGATGCCATTTGTTCAATAGTTTGATATTCGCGCAATTTCACTGTCAGACGGGCACGTAATGGTATTCCTTCACGACTAAACAGGGTAAATTTACGGTCTACATTTTCGACAATGCAGGTAAACCAAAAAGGGGCATTAGAAACAACAGAAAACGAAATAGAATTCAGAAATTCTGCTGTTTCTTGATATTGGGGTGGACCCCAAACAAACAGACATTTTGGTGGTGCGTGGCTTTCACGGTCTTGTTTCACCAATTCGTAAAATTTATCAGTCAAATTTGTGACGCTGCGGGCAGTTATGCCCATGCCATCATCAGTAGTATCAAAAAATAGCTCCAAAGTTAGTGTTTCCGTACCACCACGAATAAATTGCTGTACGGGTGCGTCTAATCCGGGAATTGGGATGTCAGCAAATTGGGCATTTTTACTAAAGTTCAAATCTGTGGGATTGAATTGCACCTCGACTTTCCAGGCTGATTCGTCGCTATCTGGTGCTGCTCGTTCTTTTTTAGTTAAGTTAATAAAATAAGCTTTTTGTAATGTCATATTTCACCTCACACCTTAAAAAGGTTCAGGAGTTGTAGAACGATTTGTAATTTCTCTTTCTTGCTTGGCTTGTTCTGCGGCTGCCATTTCATCTCTTAATTTCATCATCACTTGCTGTACAATCTGTTCCATCACTGCTTCCGATAGCATATTATTACTATCAACAACATTGACTCTGCTACTTAAATTTCCAATAGTGACTGCCATCGTTAATACCTCTATTTAAGTTTGTATTCAAGGCTAAAATGCCGACCCAATAGCATTTCCTACCTGTGCTAATGCTGTTCCTGCTGAAAGTAATTCCAAACCCTGATGAGCAATTTCTAATGTTTCAATAGCAATATTGCTTTGAGATGCATTAAAACTTGGCCCTGCCCATTTCATCGGTAAACCGCTTTTAAATATCCATGTTTTCACGGGGATTTTGAGTTCGTTCTGCATAATAATTACTCCATCCCGACGTTTACCTTGACCTTGAACATAAGCTGAGTGCCAATTCCACAAATCTTCTGATAAAGTTACACCTCGTTTGAGAACGATATTGGCATAGGTCATCCGGGTAAAGAATTTATGGACAAAGCGGTTTTCGCCTCCTTCGGAATATTCTTCCATTTGCATAGTGGCTTCTAGTCCGCTGCATTCACTAAACCCTCCGCCGAGAACAAAGTTGGCTACTGATGTTAAAGTTGCTAGGGTACTGGAACTATCAAGCAATGAGATGTAAAAATTAAATGCAGGAAATGGATCGGAACGTATACCAGGAATTGCCATAATACTTACCAAAACTAGTTTTTTAAAGTTGGAATTTGGAATTGCTTAATTACCTCTCAACTATTTCCAATTCTTCCACTGTGCGTCCAATGCGGAAAATAATAAACTCCGCCGGACGGGTAGGCGCAACACCAATCTCGACAATTAATTTACCTTCGTTAACTATTTCGGGAGGATTGTTAGTTTCGTCACACTTGACGTAATAGGCTGCTGCGGGAGTAGCACCAACTAACGCACCTTGTCGCCAGAAAGTTTCCAAGAAACTGGAAATACCTAAAACAATTAATTGCCGTAAATTAAAACTATTCGGCTCAAATACTGCCCACTGAGTTGATTCATCTATGCCTTCCTCAATTTGCAGCATCAAACGACGTACATTTATATAGCGCCAGTCAGGATCGCTACTGATGGTACGTGCGCCATAAACGCGAATTCCCCGACCTGGAAAAGCCCGCACACAGTTGACACCCTCTGGATTTAAAATGGCTTGTTCATCGTCGTTAATTTCGACTGTCACATCTTCAGCCCAAAATAACTCGCCATTAGCAGGGGCTTTATATACTCCGAGATTCAAGTCAAAACGGGCGTAGAGTCCAGCTATGTGACCACAAGGGGGCACAGTTTTTGTGGGATTATTGCTCAATTTTAAGGGGTCAACTACTCGCACCCAAGGATAATAAAAAGCTGCAAAACCACGCTGGGAATCAAAACGCGATCGCCATTCTAATATCTCAGCAATTGTTAATGAAGCTTTGCTCCCAACACGCAATACTGCATCCAGAATTGCCACCCGGTCTTTTTGACGTTCGCAATGTTCTATCATCGCCTGTTGAACTGTAAAAATATTTTCGGGGGAAAATAAGGGCGGTGTTTCTAGTACATCAGAAATACTGGGAATGGCTTCTGTTGGTGACTCAGGGAAAGGTAAACAGGGATCACGGGGTGGTTCGTAAACCGGAGGCAGTTCGGGAACTAAAACAGGTCGGATATGAATGTCCGGAATACATACAATCCCAACAGCATCAACTGTTTCTAGTACGCTTAAGCCTTGACGTTTTGGGGAACTGGGATCAGATTTACCGAGAAAATCATTAATTGTTAAAGATGCTACTCCATCTTTTCCCTCTGCTAAAAAGCCAATTTGATTTTTGAAGCCAGAATTGGTGGCATTTGGTAGTAGCTGCTGATTGCGTTCGACTCCTGGAGCAATCAAATCTTCTGCGTAAATACACTGTGAAGCAGTAATTTTTTTATCACCATAATTAATCAAGCGAGCAAAATATCTAGAATGCTCAGGATTTAAGGATAAGTTAGTAAACACCTCCCGTTGTTGTTGGCGAATCACTGTTAAAGAAAAACTGAGACTACTAGGACGAACTTGAGTTAGTGCGATCGCAATTTTGTTACCCCAGCTTCCTTCGTTTACTGCTGTGACTCGCAATACATCAGTGTTGTTATTACTTTTGAGAACTAAAGATGCTTTGGCTGCATCGTTACCAGCAATGCGGACAATAAAACAAGTACGTCCCCCATTTTCAAAAAAGCCTTTGACAGCATACGCCAGGAAGCTATAAGGCAGAAAGTTACCAAATATTGCCTGAAACTGTCGCCAAGAGTTAACTTGCACCGCCTGGTTAACTAAGCCACGTTCTGCTAAACCGACAAACCCAGCAATATCCATCCGCACCTGTCGAATTATCGGGGGTGCAGCATCCTGAAATTCAAAATAAACACCAGGGGTAAGATACTCAGGCATAGTAGTCTGGGGTGCTAAACAATTTCCATACCTTCGTGGACTATTTCCACAGTCTCAACTAAGACATCATTAGTTTTGGCGTTGAAGGGGCCGCCTTCCCACTTTCTAATCCAGGCTTCCCGCAATCGCCAGCGTAATACTTCGTCACGCCTTTCATTCAGCAAAATAATATCTGCGCTTTTACGTTCTACCTGACCATTAATAATTTGTTTGCGCCAATTCCAAAGACTAATATCTTGCAGCATTCCTCCTTTCAAAGTAATGGGATTAAATTTATCTATCCCCTTGAGTTTTCGCATACTAGTAGGAATATCAGCACCTTCTCGGTATTCAACCACATCAGTTTCCGTAGACAAGCCGCTGCATTCCATAAAACCTGCCCGGTTAATGCCATCTATTTCCACCAAAAAATTAAACTGTGGGAAAGGATCATTGCGTTGACCTGTTTCTGACATAGTTATTGTCCTCCCAGTAATATTTGGAATTGATGAATTGTGTTAATCTTCTTCTAATGACGAACCACCTACCCATTGACCGATACGGAAAATAACAAATTCCGCAGGTTTGACAGGTGCAATCCCAATTTGGACAATGAGACGACCGTTATCAATGTCATCTTGAGTCATAGTAGTGCGATCGCATTTCACAAAAAATGCTTCTTCTGCAGTTCGCCCCATTAATGCACCATCACGCCAGACATTAGTTAAAAAGGCAGTTACTACCCGTCTAACTCTTTGCCACAATGCTTCATCGTTGGGTTCAAAAACTACCCACTGAGTACCTCGTTCAATGGATTTTTCAATAAAGATAAATAACCTGCGAACGTTGATATATTTCCAATCTGAATCACTCGAAAGAGTACGCGCACCCCACACTCGTAGTCCACGGTTATCTTCCCGAAAGTTGCGTAAAACGTTAATATTGCGAGGATTGAGAATATCCTGTTCTTCTTTATTTAGCTTAAATTCTAGGTCAGAAATGCCCCGAATTACTTCGTTAGCTGGAGCTTTATAAACACCCCTTTCAATATCACTGCGGGCATAAATTCCCATTGTATGACCACTGGGGGGTAAAAGCACGCTTCCTTGCGCTTGTGGGTTTTCTGGAAAAGGGTCAGGAATTCTTACCCAGGGATAGTAAATGGCTGCATATTTTGTATCAAAAAGCCCTCGTTGTTCTTGGACTTCTGCAATGCGATCGCCAACTTGTGAGTCCAGCACTGCAAAACGATAACGCATGAGTTCACAATGGTTGATTAGCTGGTTTTGTACTGTTTGGCTAGTGCGTCCGGGAATTGCCACAATGCTGATTTCTTGAATATTTTTTAGCGCATATAATCCGGTGCGGTCTTGAGGATTAACATTATCCACACCAATGTAAGTGTTATCATTGATACTAGCTTCATTATCATTACCACCACTCAAACTGAAGGAATTTGTCCCTAGTTCTGTTCGGATACCAGCTTGTGCTTGGTTTAAAGATAATCCATCTGCTACGCGAATTAAATCAGATTCTCCAGTCGTGCGTCCATCAGTACCCAAGGATGTATCTGGTGTAGCAATTGCACCAATTATCTTGACAAAATAGCGACTGTGACGCGGATCGGTTGCCAAATTGCGGTGAATTTCACTGACTATTGTTCGCTGACGGTTGGTGATGGGATTGATTTGTACCAGTTCTACCCGGATTCTCAATTCTCGCGATCGCACCGTTGCATTAGGCGCTACTGCTGTAGAAATTCCCGAACTAATACTAACAGTGCGGTTGTTAATAGCAGTGACTTTGTAAAATTGACCTGCTGTTGATTCTGTGTAATTAACTTCGATTACACTTCCCACTTCTAAACCCACAACAGAACGTAATGTTAAGGATGTATTACCAACTGCGGCGGCTGCATCTGCACGGGTGACAACTAAATGATCTGCTTGTGCTGTTACTCGCAGTCCATTTCCCCATTCACCTGCATCAAGAGTTTCGACAATCAGACTACTAACTTGTGCGGCTACTGTTGCTGTTGCATGGTCAAAACGCAATCCTCTATTGAAGGTAATAACATTCGTTGTTGTATTCACCTCCGTGACATAAATATATTCAACTGGAGTACCAGCAATTTGCAACCATCTACCAGCAGCAAGATTTGTTGTATTGTTTAAGGTTAAAGTGGTATCTCCTGCATCTGCATCAGATGCAAGTTGCCAGGTATTTAGGGTGATAGATGCTGGGTTACGAATCGTAATATTAACATTTGCCACCGCAGAGGTTGCACTGTCTGGTAAAACTCGGACAATGTAAAGGCGCTTACCACCATTTTGAAAAAAGCCCTCGGCTGCATGAGGTAGATACCAACTATTTTGATACTGACGGTAGTTGAGATAGCCACCGAATTGTCGTTGAAAATCAGGAAAACTAGTGACAAGAGTAGGTTCATTTGTCACACCCCACTCCGTTACCCCTAACATTCCTGAAGTAGTCGTACTGACACCTTCTATCGGTTTCGGGCCTGTATCTACCTCTTCAACATACACACCAGGGGCTAAATATTCTGGCATGATTAATCTCCTTTAGTTATGCAAAACTATCTAAGGCAATGGAACTAAATAAAAATTCTCTTGATTGAGTGACTTACTAAAATCAATTAATAAGTTGCGCGTCTGAGATTGAAAATTAGTAGCAATGCAGCGAATTGGCGCTGGTGCTAAAACCAGAATGTTATTAAAGCGATACCTGCCTGCTTCGTTAAGGTCAGCACTCGTAAGCGTAGAGTGGGTAACTGTTTCATCTTGGAGTATTTCAATTGTGGCGTTAGGAATTTTGGTGTCAGGATTTACTGCATCAAATACATAACCACCAATATTTACCGGATCGGCACTTAAAAGAATAGTGTCTGCTTGAGAAACAGGTTGATCAAAAGTCCAACCACTAGGGATAGTTACAGTTAAATTTGTTTTGATAAAACCTTGGCGAAATTGTGGTGAATCAGCCCGAATCTGAAGATGAATTTGATAGGATTGCGAACTTAACATAGGAAATAGTAACTCTGGTCTTCCAGAAATCACAAATCTACCGTCTTTTAACAGCTTGTCCACCACCTCACCAAATTGGGTCGTAATATGCACTTTACCAAACACAGGTTCTCCTGTTCCTTGGTGCAATATTTTACCTGTAACTAAGGCTACTTGTTCTAGAACTTCTAGAGTCATAACTTTTACCTTAAGTCCTATTTAATTGTTGGTATTGAACTTGTTTGCGACGCACCAATTCTGTTTCTTTTTCGTGTTTTGAGTCAATATAAATAACTTTGACTTCATAGGAAATTGAAAGGTGATATGGACGTGCAAAACTACTCCATAGCTTTGTTATATCCTCCAGTGAAATAGGATTAAATATTATTCGTAATTCCTCTGGCTTCTCTGCTTCTATTCCTTGTAAAAAATCTCCTTTAACAATAGTATTATCATATAAAATCTGCGTGACTTTACTGAGCAATTTATGATTATTGTCAGCACTATCTGTTAAGGGAGTAATTAAGTAAAACAAATTTAACGATAAAGGAGGATATGCTAGGGAATTGCTATTCCTTAATTCTTGGGGGCGATTCTTCATCTCAGCATTTTCCACAATTCGATAAAGAAATAGTGAAAGATAATTATTCTCTGGTTCTGTATCTTGCATTAATTTAAAAGGCGGTTCAAAAGAAATTCTTGTATCGTCAGTTGAACCCAAAATACTAGAAATAGAAGGGTCGATTTTCATCTCTTGCCATAAGAGATTCCTGAGAGTTCCATCTACAGCATTGACAACTTTGTAATCACTCATATTACAGTTCTCAACTCTAACTCTACATACTCAAATTTTGTTGACCTTCGGTAACCTTGTCTTGGCTGCTAGGCAAGACAGGGTGTTTATTCTCATTAATCGAAGTTAATTTACAAAAACTGTACTACTGGCTAAACGTCTAAAGTGATGTTTTTATACTGATGAATCAATTAAGCATCTCTACAATACAGTTAAGCATCACTATATTGTGTATTTAGAGGTAAGATTTAAGAAAAACTTTGTTATTGTAAAATATACTGAATTAATTTGACATAAAATTTTATTTTAAATAGAAAAACTTAATAAAAAATGACAATATAGCGATCCTAAATGAGTTACGTGTGACTTAAAGTATAAGTTAAAACTCAATGGCAAGCTTATACACTAACGCCAGCCGCCAAGGTCTAACTGTTGGTTGACCATGAGTGGGATACAAAGCGGTAAAATCACTGTACCAATTTTGAGAAAATATATTCTCAAGAATCTCTTGAAGCCGCGACCGTGCAAAAGTGTTGTGCGACATTACCTACGACAAACCCTTGCCGTGAGCAGATCATCGATTTCATAGAGTCAGTGTTTCTTAGTTTTTTCTTTCTCCAAAACTGGGTGAAGAAAACAGCAGTGTATCTGGGGGTGCGAACCCCACACACGCCATTTGGTTACAAATCAAAATCAAGAGTGAAAGTTTCGCCATCTGAAGTTTCTTGAATTTCTTGTGTAGATGGCGTTGGAGTAGACTGTTCTTCTAGGTTTTGCTTTGTAGCACTAGGACTAACAACAGGTGTATGTGTGACTGCTGGGTATATCGGGAATGCACCTTTTTTAAACGCAAAATAGCAATCAATGATAAAGTAAAGCGTCTCTAAGTAACTTTTATCTAATTGTTGTGATTCTGCAAATATGCGTTCACGGTAGCTGTCTTTAATACGAATTTTTTCTGGGGTTGAGTCTTGTTTATCTGCCATTGTTATCTTCTATAAAGTATGCTTAGGTATTCTTTTTGACATCTGTCCTACCCGATATAAGGGAGTTCCGTATCTCGTCTTACCTACTGTGGGTTTTCGACCTTTCCCCAGACCCTTATACCGTTTTTACTCGTTCGGTTCTTTCGATTGTTTTGATGGTTTAGGACAGTCCGGTTTGCCTATCCTCTCCTCAGAGATTGCAGCTATTGTCGGCGTGATGCTGCGAGAATAAGAGGATGTAGTCTGCATTTTGTTTTTCAGGTTGCAGCTTTACACTGAGACACTTTTCTAGGACTTGTTTTATCCATGCCATCTCCCCGTTAGCACCAGTGTGGTCTTCCTGCTTAACCTCTGGTTGTGCCCTGTTCCCAGCTTCAGCCTCCATAATTCCGAGTATGGTCACTGTGGGCAGATAGGGAGTCACTTGTCTCCTCAAGGGTAGGACTTGCTTTTCTAGGTTACTAGGCTCACCTACATCAAAAGAACAGTTATATAATTTGAAAGCAGCTTTCAAATTATGCTCTAGCCATACCTCCCTTAATAGGGGTTCCTGCTAGAAACGAGCCGCACTCCTACTGTGTAGGCAGTACCATTGAAAACTACCCTACCTGGGACATCTTCCATCTCAACAGAAGAAATATAACTGGGGCCGCGATCGCTTTATCCGTTTGGGCAAACAATACATTGCGACCAATAATATAGTCAAATATTACTCCTGGCGTTTGTGAAGCTAACACAGCAGGTAGCTCAGTGATTTGAGCATTTAATATCACTGGACGCATCAGTTCTGGAAGTGCTGCTGCTTGTTCAATGAGAGCAAGAGCATCATTTTGAGTATGAACACAAGCATAAACTCCACCTTCGGAGACGCGGCGGATTGCTTCCCAGGTGAGTAAACCACTACCTGCATTTAAATCCAAAACCAGATGATGACGTTGTAATTGAGCTAAGGTGAAAATGCGATCTGCCGTAGGCGGCAGCGCTTCGCTATCGCGTACTGCTGCTAATTGCGTGCCTACTTGCGAAAGAGTACGTTGTATCCATGATTCAGTAGTTTGATCAACACTGCCACAAGTGAGGATTTCTAGAGGAGCAACTCCCATTCCTTCTAAGGAAGCAGCTAGTTGAGCTTCACGGCGGCTGGCAACTTGAATATGAATTTTCTCCTCAAACCCATGCATTGATGGCTGATAAAATACTTGTCCTTGCAAGCTAGCAGGCAAGTATTGCTGCGCCACCCAATGGTCTCGGTAAGCGTGAGGATACAGATAGCCTGCTCCATGCCCAAATCCTTTTTTATCTCGATTAGCATCTTTGCGGTGATTCGGAATGTTTGTTGAACTTTCACTCTTACAAATTATTTTTCAGGTGCAAAGCAATCTCAGCATTTATCTGCTGCTGAGGAAGAAATACAGCAATTAAAAGCAGAAATTGAGGAACTTCGTTCTAAAAATTCTAGCGATCTAGAATTACAACTTAAAGAGTTGCGGAAACAACTAGAGTCTCACTCAGGGATTCTATCAATTCCTCTCGAACAAATTGAGCCGAATCCGGAACAACCTAGACAAACATTTTTGCCTGAAAGTATTGAATCAATGTCTCGCTCTTTAAGTAGAGACGGACAACTACAACCCATTATTCTAATTCAGAGAGGCAATCATCTATTAATATTCGATGGAGAGCGACGCTGGCGAAGCGCTAAAATTTTAGGTTGGCCAACTATACAAGCAGTAATAATTCCAGAACCAGTTACTTTACATCGCAAAGCATTACTGACTTCTCTTCATCGAGAAGATCTTAATCCTCTGGATAAAGCAGAAGCGATTGTACGGGAAATATCTACAATTACTGGGTTAGATGCTCAAGATATTCCGCGCCTTCTGTCAACAGTAATACGACGTTTGAACGCACAAAAGCGTATAAAGCCCGTTTTGGAATTAGTAACAGCTGATATAAAAGAACAAGAGCAAGAACTAGAGATTTTAGATATAAGTGAGTCAGAGAAGGCAGTATTAAGGGTGTTGTTGGATTTACAACTAAATCCTGCTTCTATCGATGCCAACATTTTTCCCATGCTGTCTTTAGCAGAAGACCTAAAAATTGCAAGGCGTTTTTCTTGTTCAATCGGGTCATTCTCTGTAATAGCCCCTTCCTTGCCAAAAAATACCCAATCTAAAAACCCGTGATACATCTCGACAATATTTGTAATTGCGTTAATTTCCTGCCGCATCCTTTACCCAATCTTGTAACTTTAAACACGACCGTAAATGTCTAATTACTGCGATGGGAACTAGTTCGGGATGAGGAAAATAACCGAGCCTTTGGAAGGATTTTAACATGACTATAAAACTAAGAAATCCTTGATGGCTCTTGGTTTTCGACTTTGCGGGTTTTATTTCATCTGGTGTTGGAGAATAAAGTTCTGCAAGCTCTTTAGCATCAGGAAACTGTTTAAATCTAGGGTAAGCGGTACGCTCTACTAATGTCATTAAAGTAATATTTGCAACACAAAGTGGTAAGAGCCGACAAAAAATTGGTTTATCCCTTACTTTTTAACCACACAGTATTTTATATTCTTTTGGGTACAAAGAATTAATTGAATTAATTTCCGCACTTTTTTGGTGAAAAATGCTGTTTTCGCAGATGATAAATAGGCAATAAAGGTTGATTCTAACTGTCTGGGTTTATCAGAATATTTAAAGCATGACGTGCGGCTGATTCTGCTTTTTGTGAGGTAACTTTTTGATAACGTAAAGTGGTTTGAATACTTTCATGTCCCATGAGTGAGGGTAACTCTTCTATACTGATTAATACTACCCGTTCGGTAGCATAAGTGTGACGTAAATCATGGATGCGTACACCGTTTAATTCTAGATATGTGCTGGTGATTTTTCGCCAATAATCATGCAATGTGTAGTAGCTAATTCTACTGACTTTGAGGGTGACTGGATGTTGTGCTGTAAAAAGTGCGTCGATATTTTTATGGCGTGAGTGCTGGAAATATTTATCTAGGGATTTGGCTGCATCATCACTATAAAAGCACCAACGCTGTTTGTTTCCTTTTCCCAATACCTGAAATTTTTGATTTTTGATATCTAGGTCTGATAAATTCAGGGCTAAAAGCTCTCCTGTTCTACATCCTGTCCGATGCAATAAATGAATTATTGCAGACATCCGCAGGTCATCTTTGGTTACTTTGTAGAGTATATTTAGCTGTGAGGGTGTTAGGTATTTTATTGTATCGTCGCTTTTATGTTCGCCTTTTTCTCGTTGTGGGGGACGCTGTTTTAATCCCCGAATTGGGTTGGATTTGATATACCCTTGCTCTACTGCAAAGTTAAATAGGCTTTGCAGTATTGCTTGATGCTTGTGGTGAGTTGTGTATTTTAAATGTGAAAGTGTATCTAGATACTCAACTAATCTTTGCTTACTGATAATTTCAATTGACCAACTTCCATACTCTGCTAGTAAGCTCAAGAGAGTTATTTCGTAGGTTTTGATGGTACTGGGTGCTAACCCAGTCCGTTCTAAAAATTTGACGGCGACGGTGGCTAATGTGACAGCTTGCTTCACTGAAAAAAGTGTGTTTTTCGCCAGGTAATTTATTCATAAATTATATATCTTTAGGTAAGAGCATTGACAGCATTTTATGAATACTTTTAAGACACCAAAACCTGGAGAATCCCTAGCTGACTATGTTTTGCGGATCAGGAAGGGACTGAATTTAACTCAGTTTGAGTTAGCTGATGCTGCTGGTATTCATTCTCGGTCTGTGGGGAAGATTGAACGGGGACTGACGATGAAACTCAGCCATAAAACTCTTAGCAGTCTTGCCTTGGCTTTGTCCGTGCCGGTTGAGTATTTGCAGGCTGTTGTTAGGGGGGAAGAGGTTGTAGCAATGCCAGCGATTAAGTTTTGCCCCCAATGTTGGAATCCTGGGGGTGCTGCTGATCCGATGTGGGGAAATGTTAGGGCTAAGTTTTGTTATCTGTGCGGTACGCAGTTGCGGGCTAGTTGTCGAAATTGTGGTGAGTTGGTGGTGTCGCTAAGGTATAAATTTTGTCCACTATGTGGAAAGCCTTATAAGGATGGAAGCGTAAATCGCTAAAACCTAGATATAGGAATTCTTTCCAGACCATCTTGCAGGTTTTACACGTATCTCGGCTCAATACCAAATTCACCTGGGGTTAAATGAATACTGATAACCTAGTAGCTACCACGACTAAAATCCAAGTAGCAGCAGATATTTAAGCTATGCTCATACGTGCAATCATCCAATCAAATCTTTTACTCGCTATAGCCATTTTATCTAAGATGCTGATATTGATTTCATCCTCATATTCAACATTATTACTGAGTGGAAGACCTGTACTATAAACTCTTCTACCATAGCCGATTCTACTTAAAATTTCCTGTAATTTGTTGGCAGCTAAAATAGAAATGACACGATAAAACCGAGAGGAAAATCCGATATCTTGTTGTAATTTTACTGCTAATTGCTGTTTGGGGATTGCCAAAATTAGAGAATCTTCAATTACTTTCACTGTCGCCCAAGGGAGGCGACTATCAATAAACGATGTTTCTCCTAATATTTCTCCTTTGGATAATTTAGCAATCTCACGCCCAATGAGTTCTTTACCCTCAATTGCAGAAAAAGCACGTAATAAAGGATTCCGATCATCTTCCGAGACAGACATAGACATTTTTCCCCTCAAAATAATATACAGGGCATCAACAGGACTATTTTCATAAATGAGTGTTTGACCTGCTGTAAATTTTTGGTTGATACCAGAAGCCATTAACCAATCAATATCACTATCGTTTAATTCAGATAAAACAAATAGTACTTCTTTTAAAGACTTGGCTTGTGACAATTTGCGCCTACCAAGTTGAGTAATCAAGTTTTCGAGTCTGTCTGCATAAATAATAGCGATCGCTCGGTAAAAGCGAGCTGCAAAACCAGTATCTTGCTGCAATTTTGTGGCTAATTTTTCTTGGGGAATTGACATCACTAATGATTTTTCTAGAGCCTTAATAGTAGTGATATTAGAACGATGGCTCACAAAAGGGACTTCCCCGACTACTTCACCCCTAGATATTCTTGAAATTTCCCAATCTGAGTTGATATCACTATCAATAGCTGCAAAAGCTCGATGCAAGGGATTATTCTCAGATTGAGTAATATTAACTGTTAATGTACCATCTAGTAAGATATACAAACAATCGCTAGATTTTCCCTCTAGAATGAGTGAACTACCAGATGGCAACTCCTGATGATAGCTGTTGGCAACTATCCAATTAATATCGCTATTACTTAACTCTTTGAGTAGAACTTCTGTCATAATTTGACTATCCTTGTATATGAGTGCAGTAGAAAACAACCAGATAACACACTAAGTTTCCAACTCACCAAAATTATGGTTGATCTAACAACTGTTGGATTAGGGAACTAAATCCTGGATCAGCTAACTCTTCTAATGTCAAATAAGACAATGCAACTAATAATTGCATTTGCCGATAGGGAGTTTCTAAATCATTGATATATTCTGCATCGAAACGCTGTAAATTAAATGCTGCTGCTTGCAACAATGACTGGAGAACTTTGAAAGCACCATCAGAAAGAGGTGGTTGTCCTCGATAGTTTTGCAGTCTACCTCCTTCTCGATATTCAGGAAATGATTCTAAGCCCATAAAATGTAAAAACCAGTCGGCTCGATAATATTCTATGGCAGCTACAATACCTCTATAATCAGCAATTAGTTCATCAAAGGTATTGTTTCGCATAGAGTTAAATAAACGATATGTTAAATAATGAGTACATTCGTGTTCTAAGCGAATTTTTAGAGATATATTTTGCCAAGCAGTTTCCTCTACACCGATTTCTTGGGCTGTAATGTTGCTGTAAGGACTGTTACTCAAAATAATGAATCTATCTTGGTACAGTTCTTTTTGCGGAATCAGGCGTTGAAATTCTAACGCCCAATCATGTTTTGAGCATTGATGAGAATTTTGCTGTTCCCATTGTTGGCGATAGCGGTGAATTCTATCCCAATTGTTAAACCCACCGACAATACAAGCTCCCATTGATGCAGGAATTTCCTTGGGTTCATTACGCTTTGTTAAAGCTTGGACTAAAGTAACAAAATCCTCCCGATTTCCAGGTAATAAAACAGGAATTTTCCCAGCCAAACTAGGATATATGTCTAAGTGCAGTTTGTCTGGTTGAGTCAATACTAAACCAGTTGCTTCTGCAAGATTATCGACAGATGTACCTTTACGAGTGGCATCTCTATATGCTGGAGTTGTGCTGATACCTTCAAGAATGGGGAATTGTAACTGTACTAATCGTTGCTGGAGAACTGCAAATGCGCCGAGAGTTACGGCTTCTGTTGCGTATGCTTCCCAAGTATTGATATGAGCTTCAGATGGTAAAGGAAATGGAATGGGATGCTTTAATTTATTTTGACAAAATACATTATGGTTATATGCTAGTAACTCATTTATTTCTGAGCTACTAGCACCATAGGCGGCAAGTACATTCGCACGAAATTGCGTTTGATTATTCATATTAAATTAAGCAGCAACATCAGCAATTTGGACAACAATTTTCTGCACAGTTTTACTAATAAGATGCTCAGGATACTGCACAGCGAAAATATCTTTGCTCCCTAATTCCACCATATCTTCAGAAAGAGGTAAAATCCCTGCTACGGGGACATTATAGATGCTCTCTACTTGTTTCTGTAAGTCGGGTAAATTTAAACTTGATAATGCTTTATTAATCACAAGTAACATTTTGGGGACGCGCAACTTACGAGCTACATCTACGGTGACAGCAGTACCTTGAAAATCTTGTTGATCTGGACGCAGGACAACGATCAATACATGAGAAATGCCGATAGAAATTAATGTTTCTTCGTTTAATCCAGGATGGGTATCAATAAAAAGATAGTCTAAATTGAGACTGATGATAAGTTCTTGAAAGCCATCATTGAGTCTGACTACATCATATCCCTCACGGATAATTCGGGAAATTTCACCAGCTTTAATACTAGAAGGAACTAAGTATAAATTACCTTTGATTTGATTGGAAGATTGTTGTTTATTGATGAGAGTATGAGTCACATCATAGGCAGCATCTTTCATCTCACAGCGTCCCCATAAATAGTCATTGAGAGAATATTCAATTTTGTGTTCGTTGAGTCCGAAAATGATGTGAACTCCAGGAGATTGGATATCTGTATCGATAATTGCTACCCGTTTTCCCTGGATGGCCATAGTAGCGGCGATATTAGCGATAGTATTTGATTTGCCTGTACCGCCACGGAAGGAGTGAATTGATATAATCTTGGACATAGTTTACCTTTTTTTGTTTATTGGGGATTGGGGATTGGGGATTGGATAAGAATGAATAACGGTGTACCTAAGTTATTTATTTTGAGTTTTGAATTGATTCATGAGTTGTATTGTTTGTTAAGATGGCGATCGCTCTGGGAATGTAAATTTCAACCAGCATTGATTGCTAATTAGTGGTAGCAAAACTTTGCCATTAGATAATTTCCAATCAAACTGCATTTTTTGATTACCACTCTCAACTTCTACAAATGTAGGTAAGTGCTGAGATTTATGTTCATCGTTATTCTTATCTGTCCAGACTTTCATTTCTTTTTCTCCCTTAGTTGGAAAGCAAAATATGGCATAGCGTAAAGATGAGAGTGAGGGAATATCGATTTTGGTGGCTTTTTGGTGTACTTCACCCTCTGCATATCCTAAAAGTATGTCTGCTATTTTCGGCTTACCACCAGCTGTAATCGTAAAGACTGAATTTCCTTGTGGTTGCTGTTCCTGTCGCAGTTCTACAACTACGCGGGAAGCAAAAGCACCATAAAGTTGCATAACCACAGTTGCACCCAGTGATAATAAGGCAATGCTGAATGCGCTGATTCGCGCTAGGGGATGTTGCCAGATGAATAAGCCGTGAATCAACAAAATACCCAGAAAAATGCTATATATGCCCACACTAAACAGGGGATGATTGAGAATCTTAAAGACTACAGCAGGTATCAGTTCTCCTTTTTTTCTACTAGAAATCAACAACAAAATTGGGAAAATTCCACCGACAAGAGAGTTACCCAGTACACCAGCAAAAGCGAGTATGTTTGTGAAAGATTGCGTACCGGCGAGGAATAGCCACTCAGTCAAGACAAAAACTAAAATTAATGGACTGATGGATAATAAAAAACGACGCTGGTTGAGGAGATTTAACCAAAAGTGAGTTTTTGGTTTTTTGGCTATGGCTGTCATGAGATTGTGTTTCACCTCCAAACTAGCTTCGTAGTTGAGGAGCATTGGCGAAGTAATTTGCAGATATACACGATCATGGTTAGCTGATTGGATATCAAACATCAGGCGAATATGGGACTGGTTGATGTCTGGGTATTGAGTAAATAACTCTTTGATGTCCCAATGTTCATTGGCTGCAATCTCTACATGGTAGATGTGGCCTTGTAACTGTATATCTATTTGGAACTTGGGTTGATTGTCTATAATTCCCAAATAGGTGATACCGATACAAGAAACTTCCGTAGAATTACCATAAGGCTGAAATTTTAACATTCCCCCTTGGCGGGGTAACATCAAGACGGGAAGAGATGGGGTAGGTATCCATTCTTTGGCTAGGTTGACTAGAAGACTGGAACTACGCAACCAAGCCATTCCCAACAACAAGGTAACTAAAATTGCTCCCAAGATAGGAACAATGGAGCCGACTTGAATAGCTAGGGCTTCTAGAGCCGTTCCTGATTGTTGGGCTAATAATTCTGGTGCGATCGCGCCATTGACAACCAGCACCCAAAGGCAAAAAATTACAGTTAAAAATGCTGTTCCCCACACACTACCCCAAATTAACGATGAGGCACTAGGATCACGCGGTAGGACAACTTTGGCACATTCTCCCACATAGACATGACCAAAATACAGCATCAAACCCACACCAAAAATTCTTTGTAATATCCAGGGTTGGAAAGGTTGATTATTCAAAAAAGGCAAGTTTACATATAACAGGTTTTCTAAATGGACGTGACGCAATGTCAACAGTGACAGTATCAAAAGTAACCCAATATTAATCGCGGCGAGAAATACCAACAGGGAGACTGTGAAATTTAAGGATTGGCGAGTTAGCAAATATGAACCCGCCACAAATAGCAATACAGCCCAAATTTCTGGAGGTATTTGAGTCAAATTAGCCATCGTTGTTGACAGGCCAATGTAACAAGCCAAGGCGATGAAAAATACCCGAATCCCAACTGCGAAGGAAAGTATAAATGAACCTGCTGCGCCTAAATAATTGGCGACTAATTGTTTGATGAAGGGATGACCATAACGAAAATCACTGCTACGACCGAAGGCTTCAGCCATACAAGCCATTGTGACAACGTTAATTGCACCGATAATTAACAAAAAGACCACTGTCGGTAATGGCCCAATATCAACTACAGCGATGGGTAAGGCTAAAAAGGCTTGGGGTAAACCCAAGGAGATGGTGAGTAAAAAGGCCAGCCAGAATGGTGGTACAGATTCAATTTTTTGTGAGACATCTTTCAACATCCAGCGCAATTCTTCGATGAATGTGGTGTTAGATGCAAAGATGTTTAATATTGATGTTCTATACAGCCGAGAATAGGCTGTTTGTACGGCTTTTTCATCAAGACCTAAGACGGTGCGAATCTGGGGTATGGCTTGATAGGTAAAATTGTACTTCTGTACCAAGGCTTGGGCGATCGCTGCTTTGAGTCTAGGATTTGCTGGAACTAAAGAAGCCCATTCACTAGCGTAACGTTCTAGTTGCTGAATAGTCGGGCGGATTGGTGGTGCATTACCTAAAGCAAATGCTTCTAGAAAGGCTAAATCGCGTTCATGAGCAGATTGGGGTGCTAAGGCAAATTCTACACGCGATCGCGCTGCTATTTGAGCTGTTCGGCTCTCAATTAAAAACAAAATTGTATTGGCTCGTCTAGCAGGTAAACCCGCTAATACCTCTTCACGAGATATCAGTTCATCATCAAATGTCATAGGTATCACCCCCTGGTAAATATGCGAAATTTTTCATGCAGCAACATAGAAGTTTCTATGTTAATTAGGCAGTTTTTGCGTTATGTTGACAGATTTTCGCTGCTTGAGAGATTGCACCTGATTATGCAGGCGAGCGTAGTAACCAATCTCAGTTTCACTGGCCACTATTGTGCTTTGCTTAATTTTGGCAATTTTTTTCTGGATATTTTCAAAATGTTCATTACCAGTGATTTCCTCCACATATCTAGTTCTTTTAGTTTCGTCGATTTCTATTTTTAGTTCTTTTACCTGCATTTTCAAATTCTGATTGCGCGTCCTAACAGTTTCAGCCATATTCATATAGACACGCACTAATTGACCGATATCATCGCGGCTATGAGCAGCTTGCACTAAAATATGATCTGCTTCCTGATTAAAGGTTTCTTTTTCTAGTGCTTGTGCTGCTGCTGTCAGTCCACGAATTGGGCGAGAAATCCGAGAACTTAACCACAAAGCAACAATTGTGGTAATTCCTCCCACAATGATCACACTACTGATATTAAATAGTATGAGATGATATAAAGGAGCTTCAAACTGCTTTCTAGATTGACTTATACCTAATACCCACGACTCTACTTTCATGGGTGCAAAGCCCACAATCATTTGTTGCTTTTCAATTGGGGAATAATAACTAGTATGCCCAGTATCTTTAGCTCTGAATATGGATTCTAATTCTGGAATATTCAGGCTATTTATAGATGGAAAAATATTTCCCAAGTTAGATAATAATTCTTGCGCTTTATCTGGTGAAACAGGAAAAATACTTTTATATAAAGTAGATTGTTCTGTATGGGAAATAATCAAACCATCTTCATCAATGAGAAAAGAATAACTCTGATTAGCTGGCTTTAATGAATTAACAATTGACCAAATACCTTCTCCTTTAATTTTGAGTACCACAACTCCTAAAATTTTGCCTGTTTCTGATTTGACAGGAGCAGAAAAGTATAAGCCTGGTCTATTGGTTGTTTTTCCTATCAGGATACTAGATATATAGGCTTTTCCCTGAATAGCAGACTTATAGTATTGCCGAAAAGCATAGTTTTGATTAATAAATATGGGGTCAGTCGCCCCAACACATCGACCTTTGTCATCTAAAATATATGCAGCATCAAAATCTGGGTTTGCATCATGAATATTTTTGAGAGTTTTTTGTAGTCTAAGACTAAATGTTGTTTGCTGTTCCACTGTGTCAGCAGATAGAAAATCCACGACATTGAGATCACCACTTACTTGAATTACCTGACGTTGAATATCAATGAGCATTTGATCAAGGCGACTAGCAGTATTAGCGGCTAATAGCTCTAGCTTACGATATTCAGCAGCCTCTACACGCCCTAAGCTCTCTCGTAGATTGTAATATGCTGTGAAGCTCATGGGGATGAAAACTGCCGATATTAATGCCACAGAAATTTTAGTGGCTATTGTCCAGCTAGGTATGTAAAATAAGCGAGAAATTGCTTTCATTAGAGAGATATAGTAAACTTTTTCAAACAATCATCTACTAAGAAAGATTAAAGGTTTGTAGTAAGAACTTCAGTTTTCAACTCACGACTAAAATCCTAACTACAAACCAAATCCTATTAATAAGTAATTTCCGATGAAAATAATAAGTATTTCATCTGTACTAAAAAATATTTAGTACAGGTGATTTTTATTGATGTTTTTAAGTATAAAATGCGCTGATATTTATCTCAATATCAGATTTTTTTCTAAGACTCACATTTTTGTTGTTTTTTACGGTACTTATACCGATTTTACATTGAGAGCATGGATTAATAGGCTATTCCAGTAGTTCAAAATAATACCACCTATCTTAATTTGGTATTATTTTGGGCAATTAGGAATCAAACTATACATAGCAAAAAAAGTACCTTAAAGATAAGAGTAATCCCTCTTGACTTTCATGCTCTTAATACTTTTGCTTAATGTAGCTCGCCTGGCGTAGCCATAGATGTGCTTTATTCGGGACTGTAGAGACGTTGTATGCAACGTCTCTACATTATTTTTAAGTGCAACTTCATAGATAATTGGTATAAGCTTTTCACCTTTGTGATTCCGTTGTTAAGACAGGTTCTTGAGCAATATCTGACAAATTTATTGATTTTAAAATTTCTGCCCAATCGGTTTTGAGAGTATTATCTTGGGAATTAGTCTGAAGTAGTTGTCCTAATTCTGTAATGGCATCGTACCAAATCTTCTGATGGAAATAGGCTAGATATTTATGAGATTTAACAGATTTTATTTCGCGGTCAATGTTTTTTGTAAGTGCAATTCTTTCTATCCAAGCATCAACATAGAAATACTTACTTTCTGAATTTTCTAGCCCACAATAAATTTTAAAATACCAATGATACTTCTGTCCTAATTTTAGGGAATATTGGGGTTCAGATGGCAGATTAATATTGATAACTCCTGATACTGGAGGAAGTTTTAAGGATTTTCGATAAATATCTTCTCCAATCTCATTCTGTAAGATAAATTCTCCATTGCGAATATTACTAGGTAATTCAGGAATATATACCCAAAAGGTAGGATATTCAGAAATAGTTGCAGCTAAAAAAGATGTAGAGCCTTGAAAATTATCTAATGTTTCTTGGCCAGGAACAAGAGCAGTCAGGGGAATATTTAGTGCTGGACAGTCATTGCGACTAGTTCCACCCCGACGACGACCGACAGGCGCACCATTTTCTGGTAACTGTGGCATTGTGGACAGATTTTGCTGATTACTGGCATATAGTGTCTGTAATTTCGTGGTTGAGGCTTCTAGAGGTAAGGGAGAACTTACGAGACAAACCATTCCGAAAGCAACGAAATATCTCAACCTGAGCAATGGTAGAAGCAGTTTTGTTAAAGCCATAATCTCAACCCAAAATTTTTATTAAACAAGTATTAGCGATGTGTGGAATTCAACCAAACAACTATGGCTGGGACAGTAATGATTAAAAGTGCGGGTGGAATGATTGGTATCCATCCAGCATTGATAAATGTGAGGTAGCAAATACCAAAAAGTAACAAAAGTGCGATCGCAATTGTTACTCCTAAATATAAAGGGCGACGAATACACAAAGCTAGTATTCCTGCTAAGAATGACCAGCCGATGCTCCATATTGCTTCTAGCCAACTAGGCCACCACCAGATTAAGGGTCTATTGTCTAAAACTGCACTGAAAATCTGGGCGATCGCTTGAGCTTGAATGAATATTCCTGGTATATTTTTGTGAGTGCGGATGGCTGTGGCAGTGTAGGGAGTTTTCCACTGATCAACTGTACTAGGGGCAGTCACACCTATCAGCACTACACGATTTTTGAGCTGGTTAATTAATTCTGGAGTAACACGATTTTCCAGAATATCTCTCAGCGATAATTGCGGTGCAATATCTTTGGGAGAACCCAGAGAACGATAATTCAGTAGTATTTGATAACCAGAGGCATCAATATTTTGATAACCACTACTGTGGGTTTTTAATTGTGGGAAGATTACTTCGCCTATTTGTAGTTGTCCATCACTATTTACATGGGCATTAATTCCTTGATTAGCTAGATAGTGCAGTGCTGTTTGCAAACTAAAGGCATATTTTGCCGTGCAAGCAGAATTAGCTGGCGGGGTTAAATGTAAGAGATGGCGGCGGGCTACTTCGCCATCATCGGCGACGAAATCACTAAAACCTAAACGGGATTCTGGAATTTCTGGTGGTGGTGGAACAGCATTTGGGGCATCATCTTTGGGTGCTGCTACTTTACAAGGAGCAAAAAAGCGTGTGTCTGTGCGGAGATAATTTGCTAATTTGGGATAGTCAGCACTGACGGGGAAATCACGATAAATATCTAAGCCGATGGTTCTGGGTTGATATGGCTCTAATTTTTCGATCAGTTGCAACAGTGCTTGATCGGATAAAGACCATCGAATCTGCATTCCTAGACTATGTTGATATTGAATATCTGCTTCATCAATAGTTACAAGCAATAGACGCGGATCTGGTTTTTCGATGGGGCGTAGTGCCATCAGGCGATCGAAACTGTGTAATTCCCAGGGCTGGAAAATACCAAAATATCTTACTCCGATGACACAACAGGCGATCGCTACACTCACCGCCATTACTTTACACAGATTGTGCCAAATATTAGTTAAATTATTAACTGCTAAAATTCTACCACCGGAGGAGGAGAGATTTTTTTTACCTGCACTTAATTCGCTGATTTGCAGTTCTTGGCTTTGGTTATTCTGGATTTGTTCTAAGATCGACTGCGGGTTGAGAAGACGCTCATGGGGTGCAGGGATCATCAGGTTATCAATGAAATCGCCTAAACCTGAAGAAATCTGGGGTGCTTGCTCTCGCCAAATTATCCGGTTTGTGTGCGGCTCTTTCGGCAAATCGTTAGGGTGTATGCCTGTTAATAGATTAACAAAAGTCCGTCCTAGCGCAAAATAATCTGATTGATAACTAGCTTGACCTTGTAGTTGCTCTGGTGCTGTGTATCCCAAGGAATAGACTCTAGTAATATCACCGCCATCCAGCTTTTCGGCATAAGTTACAGTCACTTGTCTGGCTGCACCAAAATCAATGAACAGCAATTTACCATCAGGACGAATCATTATATTTGATGGCTTAATATCTCGGTGTAAAACTTTTTCTTGATGTAGTTCCACTAATAATTTAGTTAGTTGCATCAACCAATCAATAGCTAATTCTTCAGATAATCTACCATGTTTCTCTAACCAATGAGCTAGATTCTCTCCTGGGATTTTCTCCATGACTAAGCAATACAATTGTTCATGTCTATCTTTAGGATAAAACTGAAAACAGGTATCAATTTGAGGTACACTTAAATATTTCAAATGTCTGAGGATGCTAGCCTCTTGCTCAAACATTTCAATCAAACGTCGCCGATTGCTAGTTAAAACTTTGAGAACTTTAGTTGTACCTAAATTATCTATTTCAAATATTTCTGTATGGTGATTTTGATGCAATTCTCTTAATGGCTTAATCACCCGATAACGCTCGTTAATAATTAAGCTAGATCCACAACTCTGGCAAAATTCTTGATCGTCAGGATTTTTCCGATTAAGACACCAGGGGTTGATACAGTAGCTCATATTTCAACATTTTATATTCAGTGGGAGTATTAACAGGGAACATTATTACCGATAACTGATGTTACTCAAATCAGATTTGAGTTCTAGAAGCAGATTATTAACATTACTTTTGGCATAGCCCACAAACAAGGGAGTTTTTCCTTGCAAAAGGGAGAGAATTTTGGTGAGGTATTCTGCAATTAAACTTTCATCTTTGAATATTTTATATAGTTGGTTTTTAATGGGTTTCAGAACTAAGCGGACTTGCATTTCTTGAATAACTGCATCTTTTTGTTTTTGCTGCACTAAAGACAGAATTCGCAAAACCTCTATTGTTTCAATTTTTTGATGTCTGCTAAATTCCCGAATTTCTTGACAAACTCGCTCACAAATTTGATTAATCACATATTGAGAGACTACAGGCTGCTGGAGTGAGAAGAGAACATCTTCTTCTACCACATTTCTTTCAATCAGCGATCGCCGCAAAAGTGATTCTATCGCTTCCATTAATTCTGCTTGGGTGACGGGAGCTACAATATCTCCACGTAATTGGGATAGAGAAATTGGTTGACACTCAATTGCTAACCAGTAGAGGATTTCCTGCTCTAAATCTGACAGGTACTCAAACTGCTCGTCTAAGATATCGTTCAGTTCACCAAAAACTATTGTCTCTTGTTTCAAAAAGGCAGAAACCTTACCCCCAAATAATTCTTGAATAGTATTAGCAACAATTTTCAAAGCTAAAGGATTACCTCTATAAAGCTGAATCAAATCATCCCAAGTATCTGGATCTAATAACTTTTTCTCTTGAAATATTTCCTTGGCTGATGAGTCTAAACCTTGTAGAGATAAGGAGCGCACCGGACAATTTTCTCCTGCCATCAGGGCAATTTCCTTGGGTTTCTCCCGTCCTATCCACATCACAGAACTACGATGATATTCTTGCCCTAATCTTTTTAAGAATTTACCGTAAATTTCAAAACCTTCTCGATAATGTCCAGCCGTATGACTACTTTGCTGAATATTAGTAGTTGCATCTAAAATGACAAGACAACGATATTGGCGGAGAAAATTAATAAATTCGGTAATTTGAGCATCAATGTCTTGTGCAATTAAATAACTCTGCTGTGATTCTGTAAGTCGGCTGATTTCCGCCAGCAATTGGCTAAGTAATGGATCTTGGCGTAAATCTCGCCAAATAATCAAATCAAATTCTGTTTGTATTTGTTGAACACATTTTGCGGCTAATGTTGTCTTACCAACTCCCCCTATACCCACGACTGCTACTAGCCGACAATGTTGATTGACTAACCATTCTTTTAAGGTGGCAAGCTCTGGAGTTCGTCCATAGAAAACGCCGATTTCCGGTATTTCACCCCAATTTTGCGGGGTTTTGGGAGGCAGTTCACTCACAGATTCTCTGACTGCTGTCTGATTGAGTTTCACTGTGGATAGCTCTTGCCACAACCTCTCCAGCACGAATCGAAAATTAGTTTTACTTATGTCCTCTCCTAAAACCTCTGATAATAATTTCCACAGCTTAGGAGCTGCCACTTGTTTGATGTAACCCAAACTGTAATCACAGGTGTCTGCTATCTGTTCATAGGTTTTAGCTTGCCACGCTCCTCTGAGAATGATGGATTCCACATCTTTTAGGTGTTGACCTGTATTAGTCAAAAAGATGTGATCTATGGTTTGGATGACTTCTTCCACATTCATTGAGATTATAAGAATATACGCAAATGCAAAATTTACAGACTAAATTGATATTAACTTTGTTAAATAAATTAGAGATTTTACCTCTCTCACAATCCTAACATCTCAGCTCAGTACACACAATCAAGCTGAAATTGATTGTCATCAACTTAAATTAAGTGATGCAACTTCTAAATTACTTTCATCTTGCAACAGTACAAATTTATGTAATTTAATTATCTCAGTAAGAATCTGAAACGCTTGTTATATCGGCAAAAACCTGCGTTAACAAGTAAATTTGTTACATATCTTTTTACTTTTTATAGGGTTATACGTATAAGTGGGAAACACAAGTATATAAAGTTTTGTAAAGTTACATGAGGTGATAAACTGAACTTAATCTTGGTTTATTAGCATTTGTATTAACTAAGTTAATAAAAAAGTTAATGGCTGAAATTACAACTACGGACGTATGATTTTAATCATAGTGCTGATAATAAAGCTGAATTTTTGTTCAGATGTTTGCACTGTATGCTCTTAAACACAATCAATGAACTTGAATAGACTACCTGATACCAATTCACGCAAAAGTTGATGCAGATGCAAACGCTAAAAGTTTTGCTGAGTCTCACTTTCTTAATTTTGAATTCTGAATTGGTGTGACAAGCTGACATTACAGGTCTAAATTTTTACCATCAATGCCCAACATCTGTTGTTAGTGAGTGTTTCTCTATTTTCTCACGCAGTCTATATAGTTTCAATGAGGTTGAAATATGGTGGCTACCATTTGTATGGCTGAGTCCAGTAATCCTCCATTAACACTAAAATTACAACCAGAAGAACTACGCTTTACTCAGTTTTTGATGGAACGTGTACCAGAACCAATTTTCTGGATAGAGCCAACTGCAAAACCCAATGCCAAAGTTTTATATGTTAATCAAGCTGTTTGTCAGTTAGTGGGGAATTCCCGTGAACAGTTGATATCTATGGGTATACAAGACCTAAACCTAGATTTTCTACTCAATGTTTGGGCGAATTTTTGGAATACTGACAAAGAGCAACATCAGACATCCTTTAATACTCAATACCAACAACAAGACGGTTTTAACCTATCATTGGAAATTACTGTTACTTCCATAGAATCTGAGGGCAAAAAGTATAGTTATCTATTGATTTGCCACATTAAGTCACAAACAGTTGCTTCAGGAACTTCACAATCTCAAGGATACCTAAGCATTTCCAGCCAGGAAGAAAAACCAAAATATCCCTTATTAGCATTTCCTGGTAATACCCTATTAAATCAGGTGTTTAACTTTATTGAGGAGAATTATCATCTATCGATTAGCTTGTGTGATGTAGCCACAGCAGTCGGTTACTGTCCAGCTTACTTAACTAATTTGGTACGTCGTCATACAGGAAAAACAGTCAATCATTGGATTGTTGAACGTAGGATGTTAGCAGCACGTAATCTGCTCAAGGAAAGTGATTTGTCGGTAAGTCAGATTGCTGAAGCAGTCGGCTATCAACATGAAGGACATTTCTTCCGACAGTTTCGCCAGAATCATCAGACTACACCCCAAGCTTGGAGGAAATCTCAGTTTATTTACAATGAAGCATCTTCGGTGTTGCTGAATTGAAAAGATGATGTGTCAGTAAAAAGTATCATCTTGTTAAGACTTATCTATCTTCAGAGGGTGAGCGAAAAAGGGTGTGGGAGGTGTGGGGAGTGTGGGGAGCGTGGAGGGTAATTTTTTGGATACTTAGCTAGAAATCCCACACAAAATTTCGTTCACCCATCTTCAGAAATACCTGATTTTGCACTATTTTTGGGCTTTTTTACCTAAACTTAACCTGAATGCTTCTCTAAATATCATACAATTACAACAGGAATAAGTTTTTAACTCACTTTGCATCAGGTTTTAGCTTCTACGATGAATCATAATGGTTGGCGTTGCCAGACGAAATTACCATTAATAATCTGTCTGACTTTTTTAAAAACGATTATCATTTTATTGACAGAAACCACTTCCGCCCAAAGTGAAATTGTACCGGATGATACCTTGGGAACAGAAAAATCCCAAATCATCAACAACTTCAACGGAGTTGTTCAAGAAGGAATAACGGGTGGAAGTGTGCGAGGGATGAACCTGTTTCACAGTTTCCGAGAATTTAATGTGGGAGAAGCAAGAACTGTGTATTTTGCAAATCCGACGGGAATTGAAAATATTTTGGCGCGAGTGACAGGGCGTAATCCTTCGGAAATATTGGGGAAGTTGGGAGTATTAGGCAATGCCAACCTATTTTTACTCAATCCCAATGGCATCATATTTGGTAGAGACGCAAGTTTAGATATTCGTGGTTCATTTGTAGCGACATCAGCTAATGGCGTGAAATTTGGGGAACAAGGATTGTTTAGTGCATCATCTCCCCAAGCAGTACCACTGTTGACAGTGAAACCATCAGCCTTATTTTTTAATCAAATTGGTGCAGGGACAATTGAAAATAGTTCCATAGCACCAGCAGGAGTGAATCAAGTCAGTAATCCTGTATTGGGGTTGAGAGTAGCTGATGGAAATAGCTTGCTGTTAGTGGGGGGGAATGTGCTGAATGCAGGGCGATTAAATGCCTTGGGTGGACGGGTGGAGTTAGCTAGTGTAGCCAGTGTGGGGGAAGTCGGGTTAAGTATTGATGGTAAAAATCTGGCCTTGACATTTCCCCAGGAAGTGGCGCGGGGTGATATTTCACTCAGGAATGGGGCTATTGTGAATGTAGCATCTGATGGTGGTGGTGCGATCGCTCTGACTGGTAACAATATTGATATAAGTGAAGGCAGTTCTCTGAATGCAGGTATTACTAGAGGTTTGGGTACATCAGACACAAAAGCCGGGGATATTACTTTAAATGCCACACAAGCTATATCTTTGAGTCAATCCAGCAGTGTGGCCAACCAAGTCAGTGAGAATACTACAGGAATTAGTGGCAATATTAATATTCAAGCAGGCTCACTCAATTTAACTAATGGGAGTGATTTAATTGCCTCTACCTTTGGAGAAGGAAATACAGGCGGCATTTTTATAGATGTCAAAGGTGCTGTTACCCTAGATGGTGAAGACACAAATGGCAATCCTAGTAGAATTGTATCTCAAGTCAGAGAGTCAGCAATTGGAGATAGTGGGGATATTAAGATCACAGCAGAGTCACTCAATCTAACTGGTGGTGGTTCGTTGACTAGTAGTACCTTTGGCAAGGGGAATGCTGGCAGGATTACTATAGATATCAAAGGTGCTGTTAACCTGGATGGTGAAACTACAAATGGCATTGTTAGTACAATTATCTCTCAAGTAGTTAACTCGGCAATTGGCAATGGTGGCGATATTGAGATCACAGCAGACTCCCTAAATCTCTCAAATGGCACTTTTGTAAGTAATAGTACCTTTGGAGTGGGGAATGGTGGTAGCATTACTATAGATGTGAAAGGTGCTGTTAAACTTGATGGTGAAAGCACCAATGGTATTCCTAGTGCAATTGTTAGTAACGCAGAACAGACAGCAATTGGAAATGGTGGGGATATAAATATCACAGCAGAGTCTCTTACCCTCTTAAATGGCAGTTTGTTTACTAATAGTACCTTTGGAGTGGGGAATGGTGGTAGCATTACTATAGATGTAAAAGATGCTGTTAAACTTGACGGTGAAAGCACCAATGGTATTCCTAGCGTAATTGGCTCTCAAGTAGGATGGTCAGCAATTGGAAATGGTGGGGATATAAATATCACAGCAGGCTTCCTAACTCTCACTCAAGGAGTTGCTTTGAGTAATCTTGCCATTGGAAATGGGAATGCTGGTAGCATTTTTATAGATGTGAAAGGTGCTGTTAACCTTGATGGTGAAAGCCGAAATGGTATTATTAATACTACAATTATTACTCAAGTACAAGAGACAGCAATTGGAGATGGTGGAGATATTAAAATCAAAGCAGGCTCCCTGAATCTCTTCAATGGTAGTTTTTTGAGTACCAATATATTTGGACAGGGGAATGCCGGCAACATTGTTATAGATGTCAAAGGTGCTGTTAACCTGGATGGTGAAGGCATAAATGGCTTTTCTAGTGAAATTACCTCTAAAGCAGAAAATACAGCAATTGGAAATGGTGGCAATATTCATCTCAAAGCAGAGTCACTAAATTTAAACCAGGGAGCTAATCTGAGTGCAAGTACATTAGGGGAAGGAAAAGGGGGAAATATTCAGATAGAGACATCTGAGTTTGTCAATTTGAGTAATGATTCGCAAATTTCTGTGAATAGCCGAAGCCAAGGTGATGCAGGGGAGTTGAGCATAAAAACTAACTCTCTGACTCTCAGGGGGCGATCGCGTTTATTAGCAGATACATTCAGCAGCGAAGGTGGTAATATTCAATTGCAGATACGAGACTTACTACTGCTCAGAGACAATAGCAGAATTTCCACCACCGCAGGACAACAAGCCACAGGCGGAAATGGTGGCAATATTGACATTAACACCAAATTTTTAGTCGCCGTTCCCAATGAAAATAGTGATATTACTGCCAATGCCTTTGCAGGTAAAGGTGGTTTAATCAGAATTAACACACAGGGAATCTTTGGGATAGAAAAGAGTGACAGTCTGACTCAATTGGGTGATATCACTGCTTTTTCCCAACAAAACCCCCAACTCAACGGTGAAATCATTATCAATACTCCAAGTGCAGATATCAGCAATGAGTTAGTCGCTTTACCTACAAATGTAGTTGATGCTAGCAGGCTGATTACTCAAGGATGTTCAGCTTCATCAGTAGCTAACAGAAAGTCCCCAAGCCAATTTATCATTACAGGACGAGGAGGTATCCCACCACAGCCTAATCATGCTTTACGTGTGCCGACGATCGCGATTTCTGCAAATAATCTCACCACAACTCAATCAAATCAACCTCTCCCTGTCACTGCCATATTAGAGGCTAATACTTTGAGTTTAAATGACCAAGGACAAATAATTTTAAGTGTCAGCAGTGGGACTGACACTTCTAATTGGAGAACAAATAACGATAAATGTCAAAATAGTTCCTAGAAGACCAACTAGCTTTATTTCTAATTTTATTAATTATCCCTATTAAATAACATGGCGATTGAGTGATGAAATCAAGCTTGATTTTGTTAGGTTCAGTAAATAGGTTGCTGCTGATCTTAGAAATAATGCTTTTCTGGTCTAGCTGCGCTAAAGCACAGGTAGTTTCTGATGGTACACTCAACACAACTGTCAATTCTGCCAATGCTCAAGATTTCATCATTAAAAATGGCACTGTAGTCAATAACAATTTATTCCACAGTTTAAGTCAGTTTTCTATTCCCACAGGTGGATCTGCTACCTTTGATTTAGGAAATACACCCAATGTCTCAACAATTTTCAGTCGGGTGACTGGTGGTAGTATTTCCCATATAGACGGCTTGATTCAGACTATCAATCACAACAATCCAGTCAATTTTTTCTTCATTAATCCTAGTGGTATTATTTTCGGAAGTAATGCACAGATTAATATTAATGGTTCTTTTATTGCTTCGACAGCATCTAGTGTAAAATTTGCCGACGGTTCGCAATTTAGTACAGAAAAATCTACTGCATCTCTTCTCAAAATTAGCATACCAATTGGATTGCAACTTGAAGCTAATTCAGGAGAAATTCATGTGCAAGGTTCGGGACACAATATCACCAGATTAGGTTTATCTTTACTCAACAGAAGTGCAGCAAAACATACAGGTTTACAGGTTGCTCCTGGACGTACCTTAGCTTTAGTAGCAAGAAACATCAGCCTTGATGGTGGTTTACTCATTGCTGATTCTGGCCAAGTTGATTTAACAGCTTTGAGTAATGGTGAATTGATTCTGGGACAAGGAAATGAATTCTCAACTATTAATAGAACACCTAAGACCGAATTGGGAGATATTCAACTCCAATCTGCGGCACTAGTAGATGTTAGTGGGATCAAGTCAGGTACAGTCCAGTTAAGGGGTAGAAATATCACTTTACAAGACGGCTCAATCATTGTGGGACAATCCCTGGGTGAACAAACCAGTGGGGATATACAAGTCATTGGCACTCAATCATTAGTGATCAGTGGTACAAATACAGCAGTTTCTAGCCGCATTGCTACTCAATCATTAGGTAATGGTAGAGGAGGAAATATTAACATTTCCGTACCTCGTTTGTTACTGCGTGATGGAGGTACTATTGTTGCCCAAACCTTTAGTGCAGCAGATAGTGGGGATATTAATATTCAAGCTAATGATTTTATCGGTATTAGGGGCAATTCTGCTGTTGATGCTGCTGATTTGAGTGCAATTACAACGGCAACTTTTAACATCGGCTCATCGGGAAAATTGACGGTATCAACTAATATTTTAGACATTAGAGATGGCGCACAGATTACAAATTCCACATTGGGTAAAGGAAATGCCACTCATCTGATTATCAATGCCACCAAGCTAATTAATATTGAGGGTAATTCTAATGCAGTAATTTCCAATAGTGCAATTGTTTCCAACTCTTTTGGAGAGGGTAACGGAGGACAAATTCTTGTTAATACCCCCATCCTTCAACTTAAAAACGGCGGTGCAATTCTCTCTAGTGGATATTCTAGTGGTAATGCAGGTGACATTACAATTAATGCCAAAGAATCTGTTGAAATTGTTAATTCTGGTACTTTCGATTTTAGTCCTGTCAGTACAACATTTCTCAATAGCCGAATTAGCTCTGATATTGTGACTCCGCCTGATTTTCTACAAGCTATTTTAGGACTGCCACCAATTGCAACAGGTAATTCTGGGTCAATTGTAATTAATACTCATCAGATAACATTAACTAATGGTGCTAGTGTGTCTGTTGCTAATACTGCTCCCAGAAAAAATGGACAAGCTAATGTAGGGGATTTAAAAATTACAGCTAATTATTTAACTCTGCAAGGGCGATCGCGGTTATTAGCAGATACATTCAGCAGCGAAGGTGGTAATGTTCAATTGCGGGTACGAGATTTACTGCTACTCAGAGATAATAGCAGAATTTCCACCACCGCAGGACAACAAGCCACAGGCGGAAATGGTGGCAATATTGACATCAACACCAAATTTTTAGTCGCTGTTCCCAGGGAAAATAGCGATATTACCGCCAATGCCTTTGCAGGTAAAGGTGGTTTAATCAGAATTAACACACAGGGAATCTTTGGGATAGAAAAGAGTGACAGTCTGACTCAATTGGGTGATATCACTGCTTTTTCCCAACAAAACCCCCAACTCAACGGTGAAATCATCATCGATACTCAAAATGCAGATATCAGCAATGAGTTAGTCGCTTTACCTACAAATGTAGTTGATGCTAGCAGGCTGATTACTCAAGGGTGTGCAGCATCAACCGTGGCTAACAGGCATTCCCCAAGCCAATTTATCATTACAGGACGAGGAGGTATACCACCACAGCCTAATAATGCTTTGCGTGTGCCGGCGATCGCAATTTCTACAAATCCTCTCACTACAACTCAATCAAATCAACCTCTCCTGCTTACTCCGACATTAGAGGCTAATACTTGGAGTTTAAATGACCAAGGGCAGATAATTTTGAGTGTTAGTCCTACTGTTCAAACTTCTACACTTAAAACTAACTATAGTAAATGTCATGCTTCCTAGAAAAACTAATTGGCAATACAGATTATCTCAGCGACTAAAAGCAATTATATTTGTCTGTTTAGGTATTATTTTATCTGTAATTTTTTCTGGTTTATTACCTAATTCAACAATTGCCAAAACACCTCTAATAGATGCCCAAAAACTGGAAGTGGAAGGAAAAAATCTTTACGAATCTGGTCAATTTGATGCAGCCGTCAATATTTGGCAACAGGCTGCTCATGCTTACAAAAAATTAGGTAATCAGGAAGGTGAATTCCAAAATTTAATTAATGTCGCTGAAGCCCTACAAGCTAATGGAATGGATCTCAAAGCTTGCAATCAAATATTACAAGCTTTTGACATCAACCAGCCAGATTGCCGAAAATTAGTCCAAGAGCGTAACGTTTCACAAAACAATTCATGGTTACAAAATTTGGCAAACCAAAAAAAATCCCTCATTATGGCTAATGGTTTGCAGAGTTTGGGAGATGTATTGCAAAAACTGAACCGTCCAGATTTGTCTATAAAAGTTTTAAACATCAGTTTACAAGTTGCTCAAGAGCTATCATCACCCACAATGGAAAGTGTGACCTTGTTGAGTCTGGGTAATGCTCAAAGAACATTAGGGGAAAGAATACAGATTCAAACAGGCACAATCAATAAACAAAACTCTAGTCCTTTAAGTTGTGGAGAGCAAGCCACAAATAGTGAAGAAATTGCATTTTATCAGCAAGCTAATTTGCTGTATCAGCAAGCAGGAGATAAATCCATATCTAGTCAAATTTCCGTGCAAGCGAAATTAAATCACTTGAGTTTATTAATTAGAATCAATCAGCTAACAACAGCACAAAATTTAATTCCCAAAATTGAGTCACAGCTAAAAGAATTACCTGTTGATCAAAATACAGTTTTTAACCACATTAATTTTGCTCAAAGTCTCATTTGTGTTAACCAATATTCCCCTAGCAAGCCTGTTGATGTGAAAGATATTGCCCGACAGTTGACAATAGCTTGGCAACAAGCAAAAACCCTGGGTAATCAACGTGCTGAATCCTATGCTGTTGGATATCTGGCTTGGCTTTATGCACAGAACCAGCAATACTCAGAAGCCTTAGTTTTGACGCAAAAGGCACTTTTGCAGGCGCAAGCCATCTCGGCTAATGATATGGCCTACCAGTGGCAATGGCAACTAGGACATATTCTCAAAGCCCAGGGGAATATTAAAGAGGCGATCGCCGCTTATAATGCAGCTATTGATACTTTGCAATCTCTGCGTCTGGATCTGGCTGCGATGAACTCCCAGCTACAGTTTTCTTTTCGGGAAAAGGTTGAACCAGTTTATCGTCAACTAGTTTATCTACTCTTATTAAATCAGGAATCTGCTGATTTAAATGCAAATAATAATCTGAAGCAAGCCCGAAATACAATAGAGTCTTTGCAGTTAGCCGAAATAGAAAACTTTTTACAAGAGCCTTGTTTAAAGCCTCGAATTGAAATTGATCAAATTATCGAAAAAAGCGATGTAAAAGCAGCTATCATTTATCCTATTCTTCTAGAAAGTAAATTAGCAATTATTCTGAAATTGCCCCAACAAAAAGAACTGCGTTATTATGAAACTTCCATATCACAAGAAAATGTAGAAACAAATATAATTAAATTACAACAATATTTGTCTAATGTAACTAGAAGCTTCCAAGTTAAAATTTTATCCCAACAAGTCTATGATTGGTTAATTCGTCCTATAGAAATAGATTTAGAGTCTAATAACATAGAAACTTTAGTCTTTGTCTTAGATGGAAATCTGCGTAGTATTCCTATGTCAGTTTTATATGATAGAGAACAACAAAAATACCTCATCGAAAAGTATGCGATCGCCATAGCACCTACTTTACAACTTTTTGATGCTAAACCTCTACGCAGTTCCCCTATGAAAGTTTTAGCAGCAGGAGTCAGTGAAAAACGTTCTATTGCTGGGCAAGAATTTTCTCCCCTGACTAATGTTAAGAAAGAATTAGATAATATTCAGACAGAAATCCCACAAAGCGAAAGTCTTTTCAATAATAAATTCACAAAAATCAACATAGAAATAAAACTGCAATCATCTGATTTTTCTGTGGTTCATCTAGCAACTCACAGTCAATTTAGTTCTAACCCTGATCAAACCTTTATTCTCACTTGGGATAAACTACTTAAGATAGAAGATTTAGTTGACATATTACAACCAACTAGTTTCAACGGCTCTAATCCTATTGAGTTGCTAGTTCTAAGTTCGTGCGAAACTGCTACAGGCGATAGACAAGCCACTTTAGGATTAGCAGGAATAACTGTCAGAACAGGAGCAGAAAGCGCATTAGCAAGTTTATGGTCAATAGATGATTTTTCCACTAGTGAAATCATGAATTATTTTTATCAAGAATTAAAAAAAGGAAGAAGCAGAGCTAAAGCACTTCAGCAGGCTCAATTAGCTTTGTTAAAAAAAGATAATCGTCCTTATTTTTGGTCAAGTTTTGTCTTAGTAGGAAATTGGCTCTAGATCTGATTTGTAAACAAAAGCTTAAGATGCCAGTATATTCTTAAATCCTATTACCTCATATTTTCTCCTCCAATAAATTACACAATTTGAAATCACATACAAGCAAAATATAAAAATAAGCTAGTGAGAAATAATAATTCTATATTGATTTCTGCCCTTATTAGCATTTAAATAATCACATAAGCCAGCAATAAATATTGTCATAAACAAATTTATTGTTAGCATCAAAAACCTCTAACACAAGTGTACAAGGAGATTATTATGTCTATTAAAGATGCTCAAGCTTTTTATTCGAGAATGAAAACAGATGATGCTTTTCTCGATCAAGTAGAGAATGCAGCTAGTCCTGAAAATCGTCTGGAAATTATTCAAGCTGCTGGTTATGATTTTAGTTCAGAAGAATTTAATACAGTCTTAGCTCAAAATGCTCAACCAGAAAACGCTGAATTGAGTGAAGCAGAACTGTTACAAGTTAGTGGTGGAATTCGCTTTGCAAGTCCAGGTGTCGTTCGCCCTCTTTATGGCGTTGGCATACCACCCAGAAATTATTGGAGACCACGTAAATAGTAAATAATCAATTAGTAGGACTTAAATCAAAAGTAAATCTTTAAGTCCTGCTAGAAAATAGGCTGGAAAATCTTAATTTTGCATTGATATTTCAGGAGTTCGATGCCAGATTTGCACGAAGAATACGAAGCATATCGGCGTATTACTTACGCTGTATGGGAAATTACTCTTAAATGTAATCTTGCTTGTAGTCATTGTGGTTCAAGAGCAGGAGAAGAGCGCGTAAAAGAACTCTCAACGGCAGAAGCTCTAGATTTAGTGCGACAATTAGCAGAAGTAGGAATCAAAGAGGTGACGCTGATTGGCGGAGAAGCCTTTATGCGTGCTGATTGGTTGGAAATTGCCGCCGCTATTAGCCAAGTTGGTATGCTCTGCACCATGACTACTGGTGGCTATAGTATTTCCCGTGAGATGGTCAAAAAAATGAAAGCGGCGGATATTGCTTTTGTTTCCGTATCTACCGATGGTTTACAAGCCACCCATGACCGTCTGCGTGGTCGCAAAGGCTCTTGGGAGTCAGGCGCACGCACAATGGGTTTTTTAAGAGAAGAGGGTATTCCCTTTGGTTGTAACACTCAAATTAACCGCCTTTCTGCTCCCGAATTTCCACTGATTTATGAGCATATCCGGGATTTAGGGGCGGTATCTTGGCAAATTCAGTTGACTGTACCGATGGGTAATGCAGCAGACAACGCAGAGATATTACTGCAACCGTATGAGTTGTTAGCACTTTATCCTATGTTGGCTAGGGTTGCTCAACGCGCCCGTCGTGAAGGTAAAGTTCAACTAGCAACAGGGAATAACATTGGTTATTATGGCCCTTATGAACGACTTTTGCGTGCTGACTTTAGCGAAGATCCATCATATTCGTTTTGGCAAGGTTGTAGTGCTGGGTTAAATTCAATTGGGTTAGAAGCTGACGGGGCAATCAAAGGCTGTCCCTCATTACCCACAGCAGCTTATACTGGTGGAAATATCCGCGATCGCTCCCTTAGAGAAATCATTGCCACATCAGAACAGTTACGCTTTAATCTAGGCGCAGACACTCCCCAAGGTACAGCTCATCTGTGGGGTTTCTGCAAAAGTTGTCAGTATGCAGAACTCTGTCGGGGTGGCTGTAATTGGACAGCACACGTTTTCTTCGATAAACGCGGTAATAATCCTTACTGTCACCATCGCGCATTGGAAATGGCCAAGCGCGGGCTACGGGAAAGATTTTATTTAAAAGTCAAAGCCGCAGGAATACCCTTTGATAACGGTGAATTTGCTTTGATTGAAGAGTCTCTAGATGCGCCTTGGCCAGAGAATGATCCTCTACATTTTACGCCTGAGTCGATTCAGTGGTCAGATAGTTGGCAAGAACACCCACAGCGTTTTGCTTTATTCAGATGAATACTACTCCAGTTAACTTATTAACTCCCATAGTTTCACCATCAGAAACCCTAGTAGAGTCTCCCTTATTACCTCGTTCTGCTTGGCAAAATCCCGAAGTATTCGCAAGATTACTACTGAAAACTAAAAAAATGTTAGATATTGCTGAATTCAGTAGCTTATTTGATTGAACTACTCAAAAAAGTCATTGCAATATGGGTAACTGAGTTTTTTCTGTTACCCATTTGTTATGCAGCGAAAAGTCGGAGCGCCGGCTTGCGGCGCTCTGAACTTTTCAAGACAGAGACGCAGAGAGGATAAAGAGTTTGAAGTGTCAGCACATCAAATTTCATTCTCTGATTCAGTAAGGTCTATTTTCCTAAGACTTCACTAAAATAGCGAGTTCTATCTAAATATTGTGCATTTGATCAGGCAAGACTTTTTTATATTCTTGGGTCTATACCAACTAAATTCTGTCTTTTCATTAAAAAAATACATCATAATTTTTAGTTCCAAATCTATCGATTAACACAAATACCAATGTTAGAGCAGAAGCGTCGCATATTTCGCCAAGAATCTGTGGAGCGTCTATCTTCTCCTGAAAGATTAGACCAACTCATGCAGGTAGTCAGCCCCAAAAGTTGGCTACCTCTGGTAGCTTTAAGCTCTTTGGTGGGAGTAGCTATTGTTTGGAGTATTTATGGACGTATTCCCATCACAATTGAAGGGCGAGGAGTATTAATTTATCCGCGTAAAGTAGTACCTCTACAATCAAAAAATTCAGGACAATTAACAAATGTCAACTTCAAAGTTGGTGACTCGATTAAAAAAGGACAGGTATTAGCAATCATTGATCAATCTGATCTGCGTCAGCAACTCGAACAACAAAAAGCTAAACTAGCACAACTAGAATCACAAGACCAAGCAGCTAACTCCATATTTAAACAACGTTTAGCACAAGACACACAGTCAATTCAACAACAACGTCAATATCTACAACAACGCATTCAGGAACTTCAAACCCTTACACCTATTCTCAAAACTAGAGATAATAGCTCTCTTGAACAGCAGCGTAAAAGTTTAAAACAAAGTCTTCAACGCTTTCAAGCCTTAAGTCCAGTTTTTCGGCGCAGAATGGAGATTCGCCAAAATTTATTTAAACAAGAAGGAGTATTTTCAGCCGATGAAGCTTTGCAAGCAGAACAGGAATATCTAGAAAATTTACAAAGGATTTCTGACCTGGAAACTCAATTGAAAGCACTTGATGTCACAGAGACTCAAAAACAAAAAGAATATAGTGAAAATATATCAACTATTTCCGATTTACAAGCCCAATTAAAGAAACTAGATAGTGAGCAAGCTTCTCAAGCGCAACAAGACCTAGAAAATACTAATAATCGCAAAAAAGAAATTCAAGAAGTTAAACGAGAAATAGCTAAGTTGCAACTACAAGTAGGTGATAATAGCAAAATTATTAGCCAATATAACGGACGAGTTTTAGAAACCACAGTGGCGCAGGGACAAGTAATTAATGCTGGTACTCGTTTAGCAAATATAGAAGTAGAAAATCCTGATAGTAAGTTAGTAAGTTTAGCTTATTTTTCAGTAGCAGAAGGTAAAAAGATCCAATCAGGAATGCCAATTCAAATCACTCCTGAAACGGTGAAGCGAGAAAGATTTGGCGGCATTGTCGGGAAGGTGATTAATATTTCTAATTTCCCCACCACCAAAGAAGCGGCAATTAATGAAGTAGGTAATTCCGAAGTAGTTGAAGGTTTAGTATCACAAAAAAATGAAGGATTTCTCCAAGTATTTTCTGAAATCCAAAATGATGCTCAAACCTTCAGTGGCTATAAATGGTCTTCATCTAAAGGGCCACAAATGAAGATTTCTTCTGGAACTACTACTATTGTGCGTGTTCAGGTCGAAGAACGCGCTCCCATTACGTTTGTATTACCTATTTTGAGGTCGTTCAGTGGCATCTACTAACCCAACTATAGGTTTACCTACGAATTTTCGGCAGTATCTACAGAAACTACTGCCTCAAAGAAGCAAGCGGGTAAAAACACCAACTCTTTTGCAAATGGAAGCAGTTGAATGTGGTGCTGCGGCTTTAGGAATTATCTTAGGTTACTTTGGTCGGATTGTACCATTGCCAGAATTGCGGCGGGAGTGTGGTGTTTCCCGCGATGGTAGTAAAGCATCAAATGTGTTGAAAGCTGCCAGAAATTATGGTTTGGAGGCTAAGGGTTTAAGAAAAGAACTAGATAAACTCCCAGACCTCAGTCCTCCTTATATTATCTTTTGGGACTTTAATCACTTTTTGGTAGTAGAAGGATTTCGCAACCAGAGAGTGTATCTGAATGACCCCGCTACAGGCCCCCGTACTGTATCTTTGCAAGAATTTGACGAAGGTTATACGGGTGTAGTCTTGGTAATGGAACCAGGAAGTGAGTTCCAAAAGGGTGGACGTAAACCCAGTATGATTGGGTCTTTGTGGGAGAGGCTACAGAGTTCAACCAGTGCCTTACTTTACTGCTTAATGGCAGGATTTTTCTTAACTTTGGTGGGGATGGCTGTACCCGTATTTAGCCAAATATTTGTCGATGAAATTCTTGTAGAACAAAGATTAGATTGGCTTAATCCCTTGCTTTTGGGAATGGCTGTGGCTGCTGTTCTGCAAGGCTTTCTCACATTACTGCGCCTGCAATATTTACGTCGTTTAAAAATTAAATTGTCCGTGGGAATGTCTAGCCGGTTTCTCTGGCATTTGTTGCGCCTACCAGTAGGGTTTTATGCCCAACGTTTTGCCGGAGAAATTACCAGTCGGATGAGTCTTAATGACCAAGTGGCTAACGTGCTTTCGGGACAGTTGACCACCACAATTATTGATGCTGTGATGGTGGTTTTCTATGCCTTGATTATGTTGCAATATGATTGGCTATTAACTTTGATTGTCATCAGTTTAGCGATCGCCAACATTTTCACCTTGCGCTTAGTCTCTCGTCAACGGGTAGACCTCAACCAAAAATTAATGCTAGATTTTGGCAAGGCTGAAGGTGTTTCCATAGCAGCTCTCCAAGGCATCGAAACCCTGAAAGCATCAGGCTTAGAATCAGATTTCTTTTCTCGCTGGTCAGGCTATTACACCAAGGCCATCAATAGCCAACAACAAATGGATGTCACCAACCAATTATTTTCTATTCTACCTACACTCTTAGACGCTATTTCTAGCTTGTTATTATTAGTGATTGGTGGTTTGCGAGTCATGGATGGACATCTGAGCATTGGGATGCTGGTAGCTTTTCAAGGCTTAGTAGGCAGTTTTCAAGCACCAGTCGCCAGCCTATTGAATTTTGGCAGTACCCTACAAGAATTAGAAGGCAATTTGGTTCGCTTAGATGATGTTTTAGATAACCCGACTGATAAAGCGATCGCCCAAAGAAACTTAGCTCATGAAGAAGCAGGGGAGCAGGGAGCAAGGGAGCAAGGGAGCTTTCACCCACAAAGGGTGTTACCAAAGTGGAACTTACTTAGGTTTCTCTCTTTATTTCCCCCAGCCCCCAGCCCCCAGCCCCCAGCCCCTTCTCAAGTTATCGAACCATTATCTTATTTTTCAGCCTCACCCAGATTGCAAGGATATGTAGAATTACGCAACCTCACATTTGGCTATAGTCGCCTAGAACCACCTTTAATCGAAAATTTTAATCTTTCTCTCAAACCAGGACAAAGAGTGGCTTTAGTCGGTGGCAGTGGTTCTGGTAAGTCTACCATTGCCAAACTCGTCAGTGGACTTTACCAACCTTGGGCTGGAGAAATTCTGTTTGACGAACAACCAAAAGAAGAAATTCCCCACCAATTATTAACTAATTCTGTGGCAATGGTAGAACAGGATATTTTATTATTTGGTGGCACAGTTAGGGATAATTTAACGCTTTGGGATAATACTATATCCGATAAAAACTTAAAACGAGCTTGTCAAGATGCTGCCATTGATGATGTGATTTTGGCTCTCAATAGTGGATATGATGCCGAACTGATGGAAGGTGCGGCTAATTTAAGCGGTGGTCAACGCCAACGCCTAGAAATTGCCCGTGCTTTGGTAAATAATCCCTCAATCCTGATTATGGATGAAGCCACCAGTGCCTTAGATGCGGAGACAGAGCGCATTATTGACGAAAATCTGCGGCGACGGGGATGCACTTGCATTATTGTGGCACACCGATTAAGTACGATTCGAGACTGCGATGAAATCATCGTCCTAGAACGAGGCAAGGTAGTGCAACGAGGTACTCATCAGCAATTGTGGCAGACAGAAGGTGTGTACTCACGGTTAATTCGCACAGAAGGGGAAGCCTTGGAGGAGGAATAAAGATGCAGCAAAAAAGAGTCGATCAATTTGCCATACATGGTCAAACCTATATATTGCAAGGCAATGAGCCGATACTATTGGATGATCCTGCTAGAGTTTGGGTAATTCAATCTGGCTCTATGGCCTTATTTGCGATCGCACTTCAAGATGGTGTTATTGCAGGAACTCGCCGTTATTTATTTAGTTTCTCTCAGGGACAAGCCCTATTCGGTACTAAAGCCATGAACGGTCAACAGCAAATTTTAGCTGTGCCGATTGGAGAGGTAGAATTACTGCAACTACATCCAGAATGTTTTCCCGAATTAGTTGCTCATGGTGATAGTAGAGCATTTGACTGGGTAGAATCTTGGCTGTGGGAACTTAGTAGTGTGTTATCTGGGGTAACTCTCCCAGCCATTGAGGTGGTATCTCAAGGAGAAACGCGGTTTTCTCTGTTGGATGGTCAAACTTTCCAAGGGGAAGCCGGGACTATCTGTTGGGTAAAGATTCAGCAAGGGGTTGTTCACTTATTAGGTTTGTCAGAATTAACCCTGACACCTGCAATGGGTTATTTTCCCCTGACTGACAAAATGTGGTTAGAAGTTGTGGCGGAGGTTCAACTCACCACCCTGAAAACCCGTGAATTTTTGAATGCTGACCAACTCTTAGCTGCTTTGTCGGCAATGCACATTCAATTACTGCAATGTGTAGAGTTTTTCGACCGACAAGAAGCAGAAGCAGAAATGATGCGATTGCGCGATCGCCTGCATCTGAATCGTCAAGTAACTTATCAAGCGTTAGAAGAGTTAGCATCAACTATCAATCCTCAAGATGGCGACTTTTTCCTAGAAGGTACACCCTTGTTAGTGGCGGCTGGGGCGGTTGGGAAAGCGATCGGAGTAAAAATTTCGCCTCCCGCCCGTTCCGAGAATCTCAAACGAGTCAAAGAACCTTTAGAAGCTATTGTCCGCGCCTCTCGGATTCGGATGCGCCGAGTTTTATTAAGAGACAACTGGTGGGAAAAGGATTGTGGGGCTTTAGTTGCTTATACAGAGGTAGATAATCGCCCGGTAGCTTTATTACCAGTTTCTACTACTAGCTATGAATTATTTGATCCCGTTAACCATACCCGTACCAAGGTAGATGAAGCTATAGCGATGACACTTGCACCTGTCGCCTATATGTTTTATCGTTCCTTCCCCGATCAGGTACTTAACACCTACAATGTGATTTTGTTTGCCCTGAAAGGACGGAAACTAGATGTTTTCCTGACTGTACTTACAGGGGTGGCTGTGACGCTGTTAGGGATGCTCACACCCCAGGCCACTGCTATTATTATGGATAACGCCATTCCCGATAGCGATCGCGGTTTGTTACTCCAAGTCGGAATGGGGCTATTGGTTGCATCATTAGGTACAGTATTATTCCAAATAACTCAGAATTTTGCACTTTTACGTATTGAAACCACCGCCGCCACAGCTACGGAGGTAGCTGTGTGGGATCGACTGATGAACCTACCAGTATCTTTTTTCCGCAAGTATACAACAGGGGATCTACATTCAAGAGCCTCATCTGTCGGTGAAATCAGTCGTCAACTCAGTGCAAATACAATTATCAAACTGATTACCAGTTTCTTTGCATTATTTTATTTAGGGCAATTATTTAACTACAACTTTCAGTTAGCCTTACTTGCGGTTGCTGTTGCTGTGATTACCAGCGCAGTCACCATCCTTTCTGGTATCCTCCTCGTTGGTAAAGTGCATCCTTTACTAGAATTACAGGGCAATATTTTCGGACAAACAGTACAAATCATTAATGGCATTTCTAAACTACATATTGCAGGAGCCGAAGAACGCGCCTTTGCTTCTTGGAGTAAAAACTATACTCGTCAACTCAAGCTGACTCTCAGTACACAACAAGTAGAAGATGCTGTAGTTCTTTTTAATACAGTAATGCCCATATTTACCTCTGGAGTCCTGTTTTGGTTAACTATCAACCAGTTTAAAACGGCTCAGACTTCAGGCACTATGGCTATTACCATAGGTACATTCTTAGCCTTCAACACGGCTTTTGATCAATTTGTTGGCGGTACTACCAATCTCAGTAATGTCGTTACTGAAATTGTCCAAATTACTCCCCACTGGCAACGTACTAAACCCATTTTACAAGCTGTCCCCGAAGTAGATTTAAGCAAAGCTGACCCAGGAAAATTAGTAGGCAAAATTGTTGTAGACCATGTCATGTTTCGCTATCGTCCAGATGGGGCATTAATCTTGGATGATGTAAGTATCTCTGCACAACCAGGAGAATTTATTGCCCTCGTTGGAGGTTCTGGAAGCGGTAAATCAACAATCTTTCGACTATTACTTGGGTTTGAAACTCCACAAAGTGGCAGCATTTACTACGATGGTCAGGACTTATCTGGTTTGGATGTCGAAGCAGTCCGCCGACAGTTGGGTGTCGTCTTACAAAACGGCCGTTTGAATGCAGGCTCTATTTTTGAAAATATCGCTGGTGGTGCAAATATTACCTTTGATGAAGCTTGGGAAGCCGCTAAAATGTCCGGCTTCGCTGATGATGTAGCTGCTATGCCGATGGAAATGCACACCGTAGTGAGTGAAGGAGGTGGTAATCTTTCTGGAGGACAACGCCAACGCTTACTCATAGCTCGCGCTTTAGTATTAAAACCTCGCATTCTGCTGTTTGATGAAGCTACTAGCGCACTCGATAACAGAACTCAAGCAATTGTCAGTGAAAGCTTAGACAAAATGCAGGTGACAAGAATAGTTATTGCTCACCGACTCAGCACAATTCGCAATGCTCATCGCATCTATGTATTACAAGCAGGAAGAATTGTACAGCAAGGAAGTTTTCAGGAACTCGCTTCAGTTGAAGGACTATTTGCTCAATTAATGGCTCGCCAAATGGCTTAGTAATAAGCTAATTCACTGACAGATGCAAGTTTTGCTCAACAACACAAATAATAAATATAGAGGTGCAAAATGAAAATTCAAATGATTGGTCATGCTTCCATATTTGTAGAAACACAAGATTGCAAAGTAATGATGGACCCAGTGCTTTGGGATAAAT
>NZ_CAWPNJ010000047.1:0-67170 GCF_963889195.1 Calothrix sp. FACHB-168 | reverse complement strand
GGGCAATGAATTAAGCTTCATTTGTGATCAGCGAGTATTTCTTTCAAGATAACTGTCATTACTGTTGATAACTTCTACTAAAAGAAAGGGTTTTATATTAACCTTTGATTCCCACGGATCTAAAACATATGCAAAACGCGATCAATACAGCAAAAAGCAGTACCAAGGCAATAATAAGCCAAATAGATGGAAATTTTCATACAAATACATCAATTCAAGGTTGTTTGACCATTTTTAATGAAAAAGCAGAAATTTGTTAGCGATATTTTTCCCTCAACTTGCTTAAGGTTTCCGCAGCAGTACGGCGAATCATTTCATCCGCATAGTAGCTGTTGGGAATCGTCGTCGCCCTTTCCAGGGCATCTAGAACGGTTGGAGTTGGGTTATTTAATTGATTTAGGGCATCAATGACATTTAACGGGACACAGTATTCGGTACTGCAAATATGAGTTGCGATCGCATTTACCATTTCATCGTCCCCAAAGCCCAACGCACCACTCGCCGTTAGTACCTCATTCAGCACCTGAAAATCTAATGGTGCTTCAATATAGCGCAAAAAAGCATTACGGGTGTCACAGCTGCGATGGCGGCAGCCACTCCTTCCAGGAGTATCGCCCCAAGAACTGAGAATTTGAGGACACAAAGAACAAATCGAAGGTTCTGGATCGTGAAAGAGTGTATATCGAATAACTTCTGCGTTCTCATCTGTCCAAGGTTCATCCCACAAATCCGTGAAAAAAATATAGCGATCGCTCGGATCGATGGGTAAAGCGTTTACGTTCATCTACAAGCCAAAAATGCGAAGCAATTTTCTATAATTTAGGACATAAGCTCGATGGAGTTGAGTAGTTTAATTCGCCCTCCTTCCCATCCAGTAACCAGTTGATACTGATTGCCATGTATTTCCATTCGTAAGGTTTCAGGTTGTTCAAGTTGAGCAGTTCTGAAGACGGCTAAAGCGCGATCGCGTAGCGACTCCTTTGGAGTATCGCGAATTTCATCATCAATCAACCCAAACAAACTAAACACCATCCAATCCAAGCTCACATCGCTGTCCTGGATTAAAATCTCCGGATTGGTATACCACAAGCATTCAGCAGCATGAACACATTGACTCAGATGAGGATAGTTTTGAGAAATCCGCTCAAAAATAAGTCTATCGATCTCACAATTGAGTAAATGAAGGGCATCTAATCCTTTTAGCAATTCATCACGCGACCAAATCACCACCATTGGTTGATAGTCTCTTGCTTGATATGTAAAGTAATGAATGTAATCCTTAGCTATATTTTCCAGTTTCTGTAACACGCATCGCCGATCAATTGTCCAGTCTGGGTATTCTATTTCTCCCATTATTCTGTTACTACTCCCCTATGAACTGGCTCAAATCATACGCCTCATATTTCAAACTTCAATTTAACTACAAGTTCACTTCTAATATTTACGAGAATATACTGAGTTCAATTCAGAATCAACAAAGTCACTATATTTTTTATACTGGATTGCATATTACTTATGGAGTGAACCGTTCACAGGGCTGGCTATGAAAAAACGCTCAGTTTGGCAGTCGGGGATTGTCCGCTACATCATTGGCGTTAGCTTAGGACTGTGGTTAATACGATTATTGCACTTTGTTTGGTTAGATTGGCTGACATGGTTTTTCTTACCATTGCTCTGTATCTCAGGTGCGATCGCAGTATTGATTGGGTTAATTTGGGCGATTTTCTTTTGGGTGCGTGCCATCCAGAAAGGCTCTTTTCTAAATCAACGGTGGCGACGCTTTTTTCCGCTGTTACTACAGTTATTAGGATTGGTAATTGGGATTATTATTCCACCCCTTCAACATCAACTGGCGATCGCGGATAAATCCTGGCATCAGTTTCAAATACAACACTGCCAACAGTTAACTCAACGCTTACGCAATACGCCAGATTTTCCAATTGCAACATCTATCTGTTTAGCGCGATTAAATAACGATCGCATTCTAGAATTGCAAAGAGGTGGTGAGGTTATAACCCTCCAATCTCGCGATCTTCGATTTGAATCCTTACTCGATCAACTCAAATTGAGAAATTCATCGGTGCAACGCCACTGGGAGCAATATCAAACTCAGTATTGCCAGATCGAAAAAGCTCTATTCTCCCTGAACACCCTGAGATTGGCTCAATGTCATCAGCGTCTCAGAGAGGCTCGAATTCGTCAACTTGAAGAACTTTTGAAAGCGCCTGCTCGTGGTTTAGCTCTCTTCAAGGGTTCTGTACGACCTGGAATTCCAGAGCTAAATTGTGTGGATGAGACACAGATCGGGTTAAATCAATGCGCGGTCTATTGGTCGAAAACAACTCAGCTTTTGCAATCAAGTATTTATGGCGATTGGGCAAAAAGACTATCGAAACAGTATCAGCCAACATTTGCGATCGCACAGAAGCACTGGCAAGACTATCGTGAAGCACATTGTACTGAGTTGGTTGAGCCTTTTAAAGAAAGTTCTATGGCACCGATGCTATATCATCGCTGTTTAGCTCGGCTAAATAACGATCGCATTGCGGATCTAACGGGGATAGCTGTATATGATTCAGAAAACGAGCCGCAGCAAGCTCCAGTTACATCTGGGCAAGATACTACTCAAGCTCTTTGGGAGCGTTATCAAACTCAGTACTGCAAGTTTGAGTCACTGTTTTTTGGTAGTCAAACCAGAAGCAAGCAATGCCCAAATCGTTTAAATCTGGGACGTTTACGCGATATCAAAGCAATGATGAATACTCGATAAAGAGGCAAATAATACTAGTTTATTACTTCCTAGAAATTTTTCGATATCAAATAGCGTTGCTCCCTCTTGCAATTCAAATCAATCTATTAATAAACTTCCTTTTAATTGAGATTGAGGATAATTATTATTTTCTTTCAATCTAATTGCAGTTTCATCAGAATTCCAAATTACTTGGAAATCATCCTCTGTCTTGCATCTTCTCTGGGAATTATGGGAAATTGAGCCGATTTCTTTTTCCAATAGCCAATAATGTCTAAAAACAGCATGATGACAGTCCATATAACATGTCTCGCTAATTGCGATAGATTTTTTCCCACTAGGAGAAACAAAGTCAGTTCTACATCCTGTTCCAAAAATAAAAATTACTATAAACAATTGAACAATAAATAAAGTTAAGGGCATTATCCCCAAGAATTGAGGTATAGACAATATGAATTTTAACCACCGAGACAAATTTGATTTAAAAATTAGAATCACTGCTGTAATAGAAATAATTAAGACTAAAATCGTCAAGAAAAAACTACTAAATAAGCCTCCTCTGAGTGAATATTTAGAATTTGCCGATAACCAAATCAAGGATATCAAGGATATAAAACCGAATATAGATAGTATGTATATGTAGAAAGTGGGATGATTTATAGGAAAAATATTGATATTCTTTTGAGTATTCATATAGAAAATTTTCGTGAAAATATATAAGCAATCCAGAAAACCAAGTTGGAGATATTAGCTATCATCAAATATAATTTTGATAATAGTCACAGTTTTTTGGTAGTTAAACCAGAAGTAAGCAATGCCCAAATCGTTTAAATCTGGGACGTTTACACCATATCAAAGCAATGATGAACACTCGATAAAGAGGAAAATAATACTAGTTTATGACTTCAAACGACTGGCAGTGAGGAGAACGATCGCAATCCCCAGCGTATAAGCAACCAAATCTCGCCAGTCGAAAGTAGATCCAATTGTTAAATGAGCTAGCTGGGAGTTTCGCCAGCCTAAAATATCAATGAGATTAAGAAACTGAAGAAACTCAATCAAGTAGGCAAAGATAAGAGTTCCAATAGCAACCTTCCGTAGTGGAACTGCAATAAAAGCATGAACAAAGTAAGCAATCACCATGACAATTAAAACGTCGCCCAGTAACGGTCTAATCCAATCATCTCGGAAGAAGAGTGCAATTATCACAACTATCGCAAATAAAATCGCAAACAGGGTGAAAGAGGTACGATTAAATCTCAACCACTTGAGATTACAGAATTGTTTAGGCACGATTGATTTCCTGGGTTTGATTCGCCAGGATTGTAACATTGTTCTTTAAAATTGGACTAAATTGATGAATCCAATTAGTAAGCGATTTGATTTGCAGTCTATTGCGATCGTAATTAGTGACAGTTGCGATTCCCTTTGATAAAAGCAGTTTTAGGGATTGCATTACATTTAACCCCTGGAGAACCAAATCCACTATATTGATCGAAACTTCCTTGAACCTGCAAATCTGGGGGAAGTTTGGCAATGCTAGTTTTGTACAAAAAAAGGTTTCCTTCAACTACCATTGCATTGGGCAGTTCTTCAATGTACGTACCGCTAATAGTTAGGTTGCCTTTGACGGTTAGTTGATTGGGAAGTCTTTTGAGATTGCCTTCTAGGGTAACGTTACGATTGATGATACAGCGTTCTCCTTCCTCGATCGCGCCAAATTTCTTCAGGCTTCCACAAGGTGCGGGGGGAGTCGGTTGCAGCAGATAAATTCCAACCACCACCAAAGGAAATATGAAAAGCAGCAATCGCCATCTTAGTTTTGGGAACATTTGAGCTAATAAATCCTAATTTAGGTTAACTTAATATCTTGCAAATTTACGTATACATACAGGAAAATCAAACATCTGGGCGATATAGCTACAGTATTTTTGTTTGCTTTTAACACTAAATTAATACTTTTGGCGTTATACTGAGTATTTAATCTTCCAATTTTACTTGGAAGATGTGAGGAGTATGCCACTAGAAAATCCAAGTCCTTTAGAGATCGCACTCACCCTTTGGAATATTGGCATTGTTTCCGAGCAGAACCTCATTGCTTGGGCTGATGCTCAGATTCTGGCGATTGAAAAACCTGCTGATGATTTACTGGAAATTGCCACTAAAGGTGCGAAAGTGTGCCTCAAAAAAGGGTTGATTGAAACGCTTCCAATTGCCCTTGGCTACTCAGAGGAATTTTTTATTCGAGCTTATTTGTTGGATATCGAATGCGATACTCCGCAGGAGTCGCTTCACGAACGCGCAACAAAATCCTTCATCGCTTGGGTTGCTCACAACTGCTGTGGGAGTACAGAAACCCCCGAAGCTGTACTAGGGTATCATCTAGAACACTTATATTGTGATTGTGAGGATGTTGATGCGGCGATCGCACTGCTACGGGTTGAACTTCCAAAAATCATGCCTCGTTGTGAATCCTTTGCTACTATGTTTTTGGAGCAAGTCTCTGGGTTAGAGCTATGCATTTAACCGCCCATCAAACTGCAATGATTGAAGTTGCTAGGGAGATTCGTTTCGCGTTGGATCGGTTGAAATACCTCGATCCAGATGGAATGTGTTTGGCAATAGACTTAAATCCACCGCTTGGCTCAATGGCGATTCTAAAAGCATTGGAAATTCAGCTACCATTCGCCTATGCTGCTTTTTTGCTAGAGGTGGGAAATGGAGGGTGTTGGGATTGTGCCGAGCGCGACTGCTGGATGACAATTGATGAAATCATGCAACATAATTCTATCCAGTTATGGCACCAGTCACCGCCTGATTTCGTTAGTCAATTTCTGTCAACAGGAAAACAATCTGATGCAGTCGAGTTACCCTATCTCCTGAAAATTAACGCCCTTCCTGGACTATTACGAATTGGGTTGTATCCTCCAGAACAAGAGACTTACGGGTTATTTTTGACACAAGAAGGACATGAAGTGAAAATTCAAATCTGCTTACAACCGTTGTTGACCTATGTTGTGATGGAACGCTATACGCCGAAGCAATGGTTACAAATGCATCTCAATTTTTTAAATAAAGAGATTTACGAAATCGAAAAATCTATCTCAATTTTGAATTCTCAGCAAAGTCCGTACCTTCTTTTCAAAGGATATTTCATGGGTTTATCCGAGGCTAGGTTGAAGCAGTTTATTGAAAATTGTCCTGCAATTCCTTTAGAACGAAAACGAGAGTTGCTGAATGTATGGTAAAACCTTTGTTCTGATTGATGGGTATACACTAGCGATCGCGCAAAGCGATTCAGGTGTGTTATTCTCTGGTCGCCACAGTCGCAAAGCCATAACCCGATATGACGATTCGCTCCTAATTCAGTTTTTGGCACGTCATGCCCATCATGATACGTTTTGGCAGTGCTTTCAGGCGCGTGAAATGTACGAGAATGAGGATAATCGCTTCTTTGTCAGGAATTGCCAGCAGCTTATTGGCGATCGCAGTTGGAAACTACCGCAAGTTTATCAAAATTGGGCAGTTTGGGAACTGATAGATCGACTGTTTCAAATTCATGGCGAGTCTTTCAATGAACCGATTTGTTTATGGCATCCGGGGAGTTACTATCCGATGTACGGTATTCCCTATGGCACAGCATTGAAGGTGATACAGGTTGCGCGGAATTGGAGTAATCTGCAAGAAATCGAGGGAATTGAACTGCTCAACGAAACCCAGTGGAATTTACGCTTTGCGTCTACTGCTAGTCCTACTCACTCTTTACTAATTCCCCAGATTTTGTCTGAGATTGAGGAAGTTGCGAGTATATATCTACTATTTTTTGCAGAAAAAGCACGCTTATATACGCCCAATCAGGTTGCTGCAATTAGATATGAACTGCTGCATCAGATGGCTATCGCCAACCTACTCAACCGTGAAATCTCAGCAGAAATTCTTGCTCGTCTAGTTGCTTATCCAAATCTGCAACGCTGCGTCATTCAAGCTGAAAAGCTATGGCGTTATTTAGATGGTGCTTCTGTGAGCCAAGAAAAAAATAGTTTGTGTTTAGATTGGATGTTTTTTGATCCACCACTACCTCAACCTGACTTTCATCAGCTTTGCTTACAGCATTTTCAAAAAGCAAAATTGCAGTACCCCTATACAATTCCCTTTGAAGCCAATGGTAAGCAATATCGACTGGTGACAGGAAGTGTACATCACAATGCGATCGGCTTGTTGACGGTTTTAGAAATTGCGATGCCAATAAATGCGAATACCTTATTTACCAACGTGAATGAGCCGACGTACCTAGAGTTAGTTATCTGGGCTTCGCAGACATCCTGCTTACATCCCGTCGAAGATTGGGAAATGTCTGTTGATTGGAGAGGAAGAGAAGATGAGTTGGTAACTTTAGGAACAGATCCTTCCTTGCCTAAAGCTGAATTTTTCTTGAACTGTTTAGCATCTCACCTTGCAAGACTCTGGCAAAATGGCGATCGCGCAGCGTTGAAAAAAGGATTGCTCCCTTTGCAAAGTTATTTCCCAAAAGAAACCTACTTTCTTTACTGTCGAGGTCAGATGCTACTATCCGGGGAACTGCGATTTCACTATGGGGAATGGTTTGATGGGGGATTCCTCCGGCTTTTTCGGGCAGAACAAGGGAAGTAATAATCATACCAAATGGTAAGAGGTGAGTGCATGTGGGAAGTCAGATATCTGAATGCAGAGTTACTCGATCTCAAACTTTGGGGTGAAGGTTGTAGCCTGTATCAAATTCGCTCCTTGGGTGATGATGAGATTTGCTTGATTCAAACAGATGATAACTGGCAAGTCGTTTATACCGAGCGTGGTGCGGTTCAACATCTGCTGTTTGAATTTACGGATGAGGCTGAAGCTTGTGAGTTTATGTATCGGGAGATTAAGAGAATCAAGCATCCCCATCTTGTGGGACTATTTCCGACTGATGCTGAGGCAGAGCAATTATGTCAAGTGTTGACTCAGTTAGAAATTCAGTTCTCTCACGACCCGCAAGGAAGGGTGAGGGTGTACGATCAAGACATTTTTACAGTAGAGCGTCATTTCGGTTGCCAATTACCCCTGCGAAAATGGTTAAGCGTTCCTGAACGAATTCACGTTACCCTCGCTCGATTGCGAAAATTCGATCCTTACAATCGCTATGCCCAAATCACGACTAATCCGCCAATTGGTTCTGAAGCAAAGTTGAGCGCGTTAGAAGCACAACATAGAATTCGACTACCTGACATTTACAGAACGTTTTTGCTAGAAGTCTGCAATGGTGGCAATTGGGAACGGCTGGGACATTACTGGTCGATTGAGGACGTTATGGCAAACAATTCTGCCCAAGTATGGAATCAGCCTTTACCTAAGTTCCTCGCAAAGTTGAAAGCGGCAAAGTCGGGGGATTGGCTCAAAAATCCAGGAAATCGGCAATATCCAGGGTTGTTACGAATTGTCGATTGGGATAATCCTGTGCGCGATTTGTTTCTCACCCAGGAAGGATACGAGGTTGAAATTCAGGGGGATTGGATTCGTTTTTGTGAGTTTTCTCCAGAACAATGGCTCAAGGATTTTCTAGATGATATTCAATATGGGTTATCTCCAATTGAAGGATTACTGGCTTTTCTTCGCTCTGGGGAATTAATTCGAGATTACCCATACTTGCACACTGTGGATTTTGCCAGACTCCTTGCAGAAACCATCGGACTCAATATCGCTCCTGAACTCACGAATGAGCAAGTGAAGATGAGCAATGAAATAGATTATAAAATCAACCAATGGCGAATTAAGAATATGGGTAAGATGCGGTACAACTTTGGCTTTAATGCAGAGCAAGCCGAGATGCGATCTCAACGAATTTTAGAAAGGTTGGAGTACATATATAATATATTGTATCCCTAAATGACCCATCATCTGGATCTATTTTTCCAGTGTGAGTGTGCTAGACCTGGCGTTTGCTGATTTTTAATTTTTTAATCTGAAAACTTAATTAACCTTTACAGACTTACAATCTAATCTCCATCGGCTAATTTAAAAAGGTGAAACTTGCGCGAAAATAATTATTTTTATGCAGTTATAGCCACAGTTATATAATTTACGTACAACTACTCAGGTCATTTTTTGTTTTTCTAAAGTAAAAAATAAATATACATAAAAATGTTGATGAAAATGGTTTTATAAAAGCTATGAAAAAAATACTTTTATTAGCGATGTTGTCTGCTATCCCAAGCATTATTTTTTCCAGCCCCTCTTGGGCTTCTGTTTATATCAAATATTCCAATAACGACTCGGACAAACATGTAATGAAAGTCCAGATGGATGGTTCAATGAAAGAAGTTACATTCAATGGTCGTACGACTGGAGCCGCAACGATACAAGGTAGCGGTAAAGCTGCTGTCATTGAAACATCTTGTGGAAAAGTCGAAGTCAAAGATGACTCTAAAATCGAAATCAAAGACGGCTGTATCAAAGTATTATAAACATCAATCTCTAAAATTACATTCATTATCCAAAATCATATTCATAGGATGTCGTATCTGTTGTTTGAAATACCTGGATTATACGTTCTATTCTCTCGCTCATAAAAGCTAAATTTTCTTTTTCTAAAGTATAGGAATGTAAACAAATCAATTCTTCTACAATTCTAGGAACATCTTCTACTGACACGACATTTAAAGACCCATCATGAAAATGACTGATTAATTGTAAACCAAGAAACTTACAAGTAGGCAACCAAAATTGATAAAATATCTCGCTAGTTGCAACAGGAATCACCTCATAATTCCCGGTATTAATTTGGAGAATTCCCATCTCTATTGTCATCTCATTATCTCATAATATTTCAGACTCAAATTTGTCGAAAATTATATAATTACTGGGTTGGTTGCCAAATATATTTACCAGTGCGATCGATATATCCAGATTCTTCTCCAACTTGCACTTCTGCTAACTCATTAGAGAAGGAATAAGCACTATCAAACTGTGGTGCGATCGCTAATTTACCAGTGCGGTCAATATATCCCCATTTACCTCCAATTTGTACATCTGCTAATCCCTCGGAGAAATAACCAATCTTATCAAACTGTGGTGCGATCGCTAGTTTCCCTGTACGGTCAATATATCCCGATTTTCCGCCAACTATCACTTGTGCTAACCCATTCTCAAAAAGCCAAGTCATATCAAACTGGGGTTTAATGACTAATTTTCCAGTGCGGTCAATAAATCCCCATTTACCTCCAATTTGGACTGCTGCTAAATCCTCATAAAATGACCAAGCTGCATCAAATTGAGGTTTGATGACTAATTTACCTTTTGGATTAATAAATCCCCATTTTTTACCAACTTCTACTACTGCTAAACTCTTAGAAAATGACCAAGCAGTATCAAACTGAGGTTGAATTACCAATTTACCCTTATTATCAACAAATCCCCATTTTTTACCAACTTGCACTGCTGCTAAATTCTCAAAGAATGACCAAGCACTATCAAATTGAGGTTTGATGACTAATTTACCCTTATTGTCAACGAATCCCCATTGTTTACCAATAGCAACTAAAGCAAAACCATTGACAAAATATTCAAGATTATCAAACTGTGGTTTAACCACAAACTGACCATTACTGTCTATGATTCCCCACTTTTTACCAACTTCGACTTTAGCAAAACCATTCAAAAAGCGATCGCCATCATCAAACTGTGGCTTGATGACCAATTTACCTGTGTGGTCAATATATCCCCATTTTTGACCTACTTGAACTTGAGCTAATCCCTCATAAAACGACGAAGCATAATCAAACTGGGGTTTAACCAGTAATTTCCCAGTGCGATCAATATATCCAGATTTCCCGTTAATTTTCACCTTCCATAACTGGGGTAATGAATTCTCTTTTGCAGACTTAACTGTGATAGAAGATATTGATTGATGAGTATCACTAGATATAGATGGAGTTGAAAACAATGTTATCCCAGTTATTGCTACTAGCAAAATCAAGGTATGGTGAATATGAGATTTCATATTTGTGACTGAATAAGTAGTAATGTCACTTATCCATAACTCAAAACTAGCTTAATTGTCATCCCTAAAAATCATCGGATACACGAAACCAATACCAATCACCGTACAAGTAAAATACTTGGTACTTAGCAGCACCAAATGGACTTCCTTCACTATTCGGTTGATGGACAAAACCATAGGATATGGTATCAGGACTTAGACCATCACCACCCCAGAAGACACGAAAATATACACCACCACGAGAATCCATAGCGTATTCATCAACTTCATATAAACCGAGTTTGCGGTTTAATTTGATATTTCCTTTTGCAGAAATAGGAAGTTGTACCCGAACTTGTTCAAACGCCGATTGCGATATCATAAATGCTAAACGACGGGGAATGTAGAACTTGAGCAGGACATAACAAACTAAAACTATACCTGCAATGATAGTAACTTCTCTCCAGGGTACAAAAGTTTGCCTCCTAAGTCTAATACTTTTCAAATTCCGTCTTCCTAAAGTTCTCAATCCCCAGAAGAGAATTGCCAATACTGCAAATGGTACACAAACAATTGACACCAGCATAACTGGAAAAAAGAAACTATTTAATGCACCAGGGTAAATACTGATAATTAGAATTGCGACACCAATCAATAAGGTTATACATATTGCTATTTTGCTAAGTATTTTTATCTGAAGATTATCCATAGTTAATTGAAAATTTTCATTCTAGCAAGCGTTGCATTATTGCGATAATTTTCCTGAGTTGTGATGCGATTACTTTGGTTTGGGTTCCCAGTTAAAATCATGAGGACAATCGCATTCTTGAGCTTGGTTGCAGTTAATTACCATCATGCTAAAGCAAAAATTTAGGAGAGTCCCGTTGTCAAATTTTACTTGTAAATTGCCTGGACTACGAAAACCAGCACCACTATAACCAATAATTTGATACTTAGAACTTAAGTTTGATACATTAAAGAAATATGGTTTAGGGCTGAAGCTGGAATCACCCTTTAAATCATTTAAACAAAAGGCTTTTGTGATATATCTTTGTGCTATAATTTCTGCTTCTTTTGCAGATGGATCACCAATTGCACTGATAAAATTATCGGAGATTTTGGTGATTTTATTAGCTTGAGTACAGTCAACTATATAGGTTATTGGAAAAGCAATACGTAATAAATGATATGTCAAACCTAGTGATAGAATTATAATAATTGAGATTTGAATAAGTTTTTTCATTGATTAAGAGGTATAGTGCTTTCCTAACTTTGTGTTGCTGATAGATAAAGTTTGTTCATGAAGTGCTACAGATGATGGTAAGCAAGCTGAATTGTGTATATCGTTCCAAAGAAGACTCTAACAACATCTGGGGTGTATAGGCAACATTCCAACGTACCAATTTATAACGCTTTTGATCAACAGTTAAAGTAATTGCTTCTTGCTGATTCGGATCGTAAATTAAAGTTTTACAGTTCATTTTGGAAGAAATTCGCCAGTTTTTAAGTTAATTTTAATCGCAGATGCTGTTGGATTTCGGTTTGCTTCCAAGGGAATCGTTACCCACTCACCAACGCGATCTGGTGACCCAAAAAGACAATCACAATTAAACTTTGTAATTACAAAAGGAGTAAAACCAAGTCTAAATTTTAATTCCCCGTGGTATGTGTCACATCCTGTAGAAGTATCTGGTGGAGAACATGTATAGTTGTATAAATATACCGTTGTAGGATATTCTTTAGATGTCACAGTTTCAATGTTTGGAGCATCAAAAGAAGACAATATCAAAACGATAAATGAGATCAACAAAAATAGCACACTCGATAATAATAAATATAAAAAAACAAAAGTTCGCTTTTTTAAAAATGGTAAATATTGAGGCTTTTGAAATAATAAAAAACCAAAAACAAAACTAAGTAACCATGTAATTAGAGAAAATCCAAATTTAACATCTTCCAAAGTTGGAATAATTGGTAAAAATATAATTACAACTGCAAGAAAGGGGGTAATCAAAAACAGTAGAAAATTAAAATTTCGATGATACATTATCTTACATTTACTAAAATTATTAGCATAACAGCCACAGCCCTAGCGTCCACTTTCAGGTATGGTTAGGTGCTAACTGCCATGTTTTTTCGACTGACTCACCATGAAAACTAAGCCAGAAGCAACAATTTGATAAGGAATGAGCAAAACTGCCCCAGTAATAGCTTTCAGAGTCCACCCAATGCCCATTATCGATCGATAAAGTTGTATAGCTTCGTCTCTGAATTCTGGAGCAATATTTCTGAGTCGGTCTTCGTCTGACCAGCCATTAAAATCAAAACCTAAATAATCAAGCCGCATCTCGGCATATAAATCTGGTAAATATGCCAACAAAGTAACTAGAAGTATGCACGTCATCAAAGATAGAAAACTGCTTAATAGCAAACTAGTTATATAACCCTTCCGCCTTAACAAAAAGGGCATTGCAAATGGCGTTATTACCATCATTACCAAAATAGAAAAATAAATTGCCGAAGATATATACTGCATTTTTACCTAACTATTTATTCCACAGGCGAAAATCACATCATTAATTGTATCTACTGAAGTGATTATTAATTTTGATAAGCAGGCAGTTGACAGTTGGTAAAAGCCATTATTATTAGGATTTTCAGTATTTTAATGATGGTATGCTTCTTTACGTCAAACTATTAGTAAACTTCTTCGATCGCAGTTTGCTTGTGTACCCGATTGCTCTCTTCCAGGTCTTACCCAAGCTATATCTCGGTCAGAATCCAACGTCATTTGTGTATCTCGCTCTAAATCACTTTGAAATCCACCACGGGTTGAAAATCCTGGATTGTTGCGAGGACTGGTAAACATATGATAAACAATTACTGCCTCTGTCCGTCCCCAAAGATATTGTTGCGCTAGGGTGTCCGCACCGGGAGCATCTCCAACAACAAAACATTCGTTTTGAGCGATCGCGCGATCAATCAAAGGACGGTAATGCATCTCAAATTCTGCTTGAGTTATATCAAGGTGTCCACTGATAAAATTAACAACCTTTTTATTTCTCATCTGCTGGCTTTCCATATCTTCACAACTTTTGCCTATGCACTACAAAAGTAGTATATATGCTACACTAAATTTATTCGATTGAACTTGAGTTATGCGAACAATTGTAGTTGGCGATATTCATGGTTGCTATGCAGAACTGCTTCAACTATTAGCCAAAGTAGAAATTAAAGAAGAAGATTTTTTAGTCTCCTTGGGGGATATTGTGGATCGGGGGGTTGATTCAGTCAAGGTGTATGATTTTCTCAAAAATCGTCCTAATACTATCGTCTTGATGGGTAATCACGAACGCAAACATCTCAGGCAAACTCTTTCCTACTCCCAGGAAATTGTCAAATTACAATTTGGCGACAGTTATGACGAATTTTTAGAATGGATTAGTCATCTACCCTATTATCATGAAACCGAATCGGCAATTTTCGTTCATGCTGCGGTGGAAGATGGTATACCCATCGAGGAACAAAGGGAAGAGGTTTTATGTGGTTGCACTGCGGGTGAAAAACACCTGGGAAAACGCTACGGAGATACTTCTTGGAGTCAGTTATATACTGGTGTAAAGCCAGTAATTTTTGGTCATCGCGTTGTTGGAGATAATCCCCTCATAATTCCCCAAAAAACCTACGGTATTGATACTGGAGCCTGTCATGGTGGGACATTGACAGCCCTAATTTTACCTAGTTTTGAAATTGTTCAAGTACAAGCAGCTAAAGACTATTGGCAAGAAGAGATAGTTAAATGGCAATTGCCAGTGATGAAGGCTAAACCCTGGGGTAGTTATAAGTGGGAAAAAATTCAGGCGATTTGTGATGAGTTTAGAAATTCGGCAAATTCAGAATTATCGGCTTTTATTGCCCAGAAGGAACAGTGGATGTACGATTTACTTGCCCTTGCTCCCAAAATAATCTTGAAAGTAGAGGAAAAACTGGCGGAATTGATTTCTGTTTATGGTGACGATGGGTTCAAAAAACCAGCTCGTTGTTTTAGCTATGCCACCCTACTATATCAAGCTAATGCCAGCAATCTGACAAGCCAATTTCTCCAACAAGCCCTGCCGACACCAGATAAGTGGTTGCAAATCATGAAGGAATTGGAAGTTTAGCCTGGTAACAGGTGTACTTATCCCCAAAGTCCACTTATTAATCCCAATAGAATTGTACCCACTGGACTGATTATTAATGTTGATGATTAAATTTTTACCAAAAGCGATTCTCGTACCGAGAGGCTGAGTCGCAAGCGACACGCTATGCGTTTACACAGTATAGCGAAGCTAACGCCAACACGTAACATCTCCAAAAGGGAAATTGCTTAATACAATCCCACCAATACAAAATAACCACCCCGAAACAAGGCTTAGGGTTAACCAATAATATTTTTAACTCAGTACACATCCTCAGTTCCACTGGAGTAATAAAACGGCAAGTTTTTCTGAATCACTAACTCTACTAGCATTACACCCAGTGGTTCATATTCGTAGTAATATCTAACTTGACTATTGGTTCCAGGCAATGGTGGTTGAGCGCAGGCTGCATCAGGAAAACCGCAAGTTACTTTTACAGGTATAAGTAAAATTCCTATTCCTAATACAAGTATCAATTGTTTCATTGCGACTGTTTACTCGTATTGCTTTTAATTGGTTCAAAATTACTATACAAAAAAATTACAATGAGCATAGTAAAAAACTTCAAATCTCAGTATCTACAATTATGTGCGACTTTGACAAAGGATTTATTTTATGCACTTGTAAGGACAAAGAAAAACCTATTGTGCATAACAAAAATTCGAGGCGATATAAACAGGAGCAACCAATGATTCCCAAGGTATATCGATGGTATTTATCTACATTTAAAAGATATAAAAGCGACGACGAGCCGCTAATGGAAGGGCTATACGAGTTACCTGCGGCGGATATAGGCAAAGGACTAACGGACGAATGGGTTTTGCTCAATCTCAATTACAGAAATTGCTTTGATGTTGACTATACACCCCAAGAGGGCGATAACCTTGTCATCCAAGATGCTCATAAGGAATGGGTTTATCTATCTTTTATTTTCCAAAATGGAGGCTGGGAAAGAGGACATTACGACCCATTTGATACTGTCCAAACTTTAACCATGAACGGAGAAGTAAAACAAGTAGGTTCCCATTGACGGAGAACGGTAATGTGGAGATATATTTTCTTTCTCCTCATAAGGTTTCTGCAATTCTAGCCAGAACCTTATACCAGTATTGGTTCTAAAGTATCACCTATACTTAATGTATAATTTATTTCTGGATAATTAAAATTGACAACTTCATTCTCTTGCTTTTTTAACTTATAAAAAGCCTCTCTTTCTTCATCATTTGCCACTCTTAGTAAGTTACCATTAGTTAAAAATGGCAATCCATTTTTGAATTTTATAAATGTCTTTGATTTTTGATAGGTAAGCCCTAACCATCGATTTGTGCCAAACTTTGTAATCTCATTTTTGGAAATATCTAAAATAATTTTATGTACAAATTCGCGATTGGTTTTTAATGAGAATAATATTAAAGAGTTGTTTGGTAAGCTTATTTCAAATTCCTCTGAAGTAGCCTTACTCTTTATTTTTAATTTTCTTAAAGCATTGGTTGATAAGTTCGATGCATTTTCATAACAAGAAAAAAGAGCAATGAATGAATCATCCTCTAAGTCCATATCCAAATCAGAGTGATAACCCATCTTATAATATTCTCTATCATAGACTTCAATTAATGCATTATTAAACTCAAAGGGCTTTATTTTTGTCTCTTGTTGAATTTGTTTATTTAATTTTTCTATGATGGTATTATGTATTTGAGTAAAATGAGATGCTGGGTTTTTGTAATTAGTGGTTTTTCTAACAATTGGAATTCCCCGCTCTTCACTTTTAACTAATACACCACCTTTTCTTCCTTTGTTAATATCTTCAAGTTCAATTAAATTAGTTAGTAGCTCAAATATATTGTCATCAATGTCCAGTCTAAAAACATGAAAATCTTTTGTTTTCATAGATTTTATTTATTTTATTAGTATATAGGTCTTTGATAATCTCCTAGATTCATACTGAAATCAACTTTTCCATAATCTACCATTTTTTCAGTACAGTTTTCTTCATAGTAAGTTTCTTTCAAATCTTGTTGTTTAGATTCTGTTATTGCTTCTAATTTAATTAAATCTTTATTTTCTATAATATAAGTTTGATTATTAAAATACACCGCTTCTACATTTGAACAACGAGCCACATAACCTAGTCTAGTAGGTATTTTGTCACTATTCAAAATAGAAGGTTTTACTTCATGAGTATAATATCTATTAGTAGACAATGGAATGATAAATACAGAATTTGGATATAATACAACTGTAAATTCTTTTTCTAGATTTGTATCTATAATTGTTGATTTTAATTTAAAATGCAGTGCTGCTAATCCGCTTATATTTTTGTTGCACCAATCGTATCTATCTTTAATTGAAGGTTTTAGATGTTGAAAACCCTCTCGATCGTAAAATGTACAAAACGCAATCAATGCTTCTTTTGGCATATCTTTAGTTTTGTCAGAGTGTGCTTTTATTTTTGCTTTACTTTTTTTAAGAGTTAATTCATCTCTGCTTTTATTTTCGTAAACCTGAGCTAGTACGTGATTTAGTTTTATTTTTCGCTCAAAGACATCTTCTGCTGCATGGTTTATTGCATTCATTATTTTGTAATCTGTAGCGCGAAAGTTATCAGTGGGTCCAGTAAAATTACTAGAACATCTTAACAGTCTGAAGTAAAGTCTTTCTTTTTCTACATATTCACTATTTATTTCTTTAGTTACTTCCGTAAGATATATACCTTTTCTCAAGGCGATTCCAGGCTTATTAGATTCTGTTAATTCTTGAAAAGTATGTTCAGTTTTTATCATATTGAAGTAATCTGTGTCATCATTAAATAATTGTCTATAATAAACGCCAGCTTGACTTATAATGATAGGTACCTGACCAATCTTAATCATTTTTAAACTTGGGTTATTTAGCATTTCATAGTTAAAAGACAATTTTTTTATAATGTATATATTTAAGCAAGTATTACTTAAACTACTAATATCACCGCAAGCAAATAATTTGTTTATCTGTAAATTCATGTTGATATCAGATAAACTTTTGATAACTGTACCACAAAAGTTTTTAAGTAAATAATTTAATTCATGATTAGCCTCTGTATTATTTGATAAATCTAATAGAAATAATTTTGTTTTAGAAATTTTATTTTCAGTATTATTCATTTTCATCATAATTTCTGCAATATTCTGTTAAACATTACAAACGGTCTATCTTGCAATCTTGCATTCCACGACAATCTTAACGCGAGTAATTTGCGAGCAAATCCCCGTCTGCGAAATTGCGAGAATGTAAATAGAGCAATTACAAGTTGCTCTGCGATGCTCCTGCGGAGCCTGCAACGAATCATCTGCTGGCTTTTCATACCTCCGCAACTTTTCACCAAGTATTACAATAAGTAGCATGTTAATGCTACACTAAATTTATTCGATTGAACTTGAGTTATGCGAACAATTGTAGTTGGCGATATTCATGGTTGCTATACAGAACTGCTTCAACTATTAGCCAAAGCAGAAATTACAGAAGAAGATTGTTTAGTCTCCTTGGGGGATATTGTCGATCGCGGTGCTGATTCAGTCAAGGTGTATGATTTTCTCAAAAATCGCCCCAACACTATTGTATTGATGGGTAATCACGAACGCAAACATCTCAGGCAAACTCTTTCCTACTCCCAGGAAATTGTCAAATTACAATTTAGCGACAGCTATGACGAATTTTTAGAATGGATTAGTCATCTACCCTATTATCATGAAACCGAATCGGCAATTTTCGTTCATGCTGCGGTGGAAGATGGTATACCCATCGAGGAACAAAGGGAAGAGGTTTAGGCTGGCTATATTAATAAAACCGGAGAGTTTATTTGGACTCCCAGCAATTAATCAAAGCATAAAACTTCTTTGTTTTATTACCTCACAACAAAGTATTTTTGTCAGTCAAGCAAGTGCAGAATCACCAGAATCACCAAACAAACCTTTGTAAGCTTCAGCAGCTTCATTGCCAAAACCACCAGCTTGGGTATGGAGAACCAACGATTGAATGATCGGTACAGCAATACTCATACCAAATAAGGCATTGAAGCCTGCAATTACCACTGGTGCTGACAATATAACCGTAAATTCTGGAAATAGAGCCAACACAGCTACCAACACCAGAAAAACAATTGGTGTAGCAATACCTGCTGCTTTTGCCGTTTCTAAAATTAAAGTTTTATACTCTTCAACAGTGATGTCGCCTCGGTAAAGATCCAAAGAATATGAAATCGCTGTCACTATAACTTGGGTGAGAATGGCGGTTCCTGTTGCAGTAATGCCAAGTCTAGCAATTGTTCCAGAATTGCTGACGATAGAATCTACAGCATTATAAACCCGGATATAGAACTGCTCCCCAACAGTCATAACTTCCGCGCCGCGACGGAGATTATCAACACTTACTTCCCAAAGAATATTGTCAGATCCATTTGAGCCACCCTGCGAGCGTGGGATAATATGACTACCATGTTTATCACTGAGAAATTGACGAATAGTCCGTTCGTTGGCTCCCAACTTTGATGTACCAGGAATTTTCTCAAAAAGCTTGATGACATCGGAGTCTGAGCGCGGAGAGTCGCCAACTCTTAAACCAGCACGATACCTCAACCTATTGGCAATCTTGGGCATTTCTGCCGCTAATTCTGTGGCTGTCGAAGGCAAGTTTTGCAGAGCATCAGCTATCACTAGACTAGAGGTAGTAGCCCCAATAGCAGCTGCTTCAAATGCTTTACTAACATTTTGTACAGTTTGAAGACCTTGCTGTGCTGCTGTAGTTGATAATCCTTGCAAATCAGCGACTGCATTAATGCTTGAAGTGGTAATCTCTACAGTAGTATTCTTAATTCCATCAACCACTTCATCTAGACTGTTAGTTGCATTAGTTGCCACTTCCTGAACTTTCTCTCTAACCTGAGATGCTAACTTTTGTGCTTGGTTGATGAAATCCATGTTCTAGTAAATTGTCGAAAATAGTAATAAGTGTTTAGTCCAGCTTGTATGTTGATCGTAAAAAACCACAAGAGTATTAATCACGAAATTTCTGCCAAGATTTTTCCAGAAATTGTAAACAATTGATAAATTTTGGTTTTTACCAGCCAAAAATTAAAATATGAGTCGATTTTATCAGTTTCTGTAGCTATGTACCCATAGTTGTATCATTAGTCACAACAAGCATTTCCTTCAAGGTAGATAGGCGATCGCAAAAAGTGGATAATATCTGGGTATTGAGATTTTTGATTTCATGAGGGCGCAAGTATCAGCGCCCCCACCTCTATCTGCCAAAATTAGACTGAAAATCAAATGCAATTTTTCAGAAGCAGAGACTGGCGCAAAATTGCATAAGGTCGATTTCCTCAGAAGTACTAAAAAATGAAGGCTCAAGATAACTGTTAAATCAGGTACTCAGTATGGAATCTCAAAAAATGGTTGGACTTGCGTTGAGGAGCATCGGCAATGTGACAATTAACAATGACCAATAAATACAAATACTTATGAGCGAGGCTTCAAGATATTGGCAATTGGTGAGGATTGATGCGGGAGGGAACCGGAGAATTCAACAGATACCTGCGGCGAAGTCGTTTTACGCACAAGTATTTGAGCATTTGACACCAGATGATGTACCAGATGCAGACATCCAGCGTCAATTGCTAGATTTATATCGCCATAGTTCTGGCGAGACTGCTTTGCTAGCAGAACGTTGTTTGCTGTGTTTTCTATCTTGGATTCTCGAACAAGGATGTCTGCAATTAGAAAGGAAATTTGGTCAAAACCATAATTTTACTGCAAGCGATTTGTTCCCTTATGTCTTGGATGATGATGGTAAATTATCAAAATTAAGTTCTTATAAATGCTTCTCGCAAAAAATTCTCCAGAGTTTTGATTCGCAACAAAGTAGTCTGACTACTTGGGCGATGATGAAATTAAAGCAACAGCCTGAATTGAATAAATTTTTGTTAGAATGCGGTGTTTATTTAATTAGTAATTGGGCAATTTTAAATGATACTCAACCTAAACAATTAGAGCGCATTTTCAAAGAATTTCATATTTTTAGCCAGGGTGGTTTTAGCGACGCAGCAATCAAAGAAGCGCAATCTATTTTAGAAAGCTATCATAATGTCTACCGCTTGCAAAGACTGCAACAACGAAGAAAAGGTCTGAGGAGTAAATGTATTGCACCTGATACTCAACAATTACAAGCTATCGCCCAAGATATTCAAAAGCATACAGGTCAAATTTTTGAAATTGAGATTTTGAGTCAGAAACTACAAAAGCTGGCTGCTCAATTGCGCGAATACCGAATTTATGTTCGGGGTGGTTCTGTACAGATAAGTTCTCTAGACGCTGTGTATGGAAGCAAGTATAATTCTTTGATAGAAGAAATCCCGACTCCTGAAACTAATAATATTGTAGAAGAAAACGACGAACAAGCAGAATTTTTGCAGTTTTATCGCCAGCAATTTCAGCTTGGCTTGCAACAAGCCTTAGCTCAAGTTACAGAGTCACGAGTTAGATATTTAGAACGGAAGAAAGGCGATAAAGCTAAGATGTTTTTAACTGCTTTAGAACTATCTCAATGTCAAAAATTAGCCATGAAAGAAATTGCTGAATTTTTGGGATTGAGAGCGCAAGATTCGGTAACCAAGTTATTAAAGTTAAAAGACTTGCGGACTGATGTCCAACAGGAAATGTTGGTAATTTTAAAGGACTCTCTCAAAGAAAAGGCTAAAGTATATGTTGATATCCAAGCTTTGAAAAACCTGGACGAGCGATTGACAAGCTTTCTGTTTAATGAAATTAGCCAAATGCTGGAAAATTCCGAGATTCAATCAAGAACAATGAAAGCTCACCTAAAAGCTGATATTTTCGCCGAACGGTTATGTGAATATCTCCAAACTAGAAAAACAAATTAAACCAAATTTATGACAAGTTTATTAAGTAATATTTCTCCCATGTCTTACCTAGATTTTGATGCTTTACCAACTTCAGCAGTTATTCTCTCACCTGATGAGATTGACCAAGCCGCAATCTTTAGTAATCAAATTATTAATGAATCCAAACAATGGCAAGCTTATCTTCATTATTTAGCTTTATCAGCTTTTGAGCAATGGCTACAAGAAAGAGCAGATTCTTTAACTATTAATCGCGAGCAATGTACAATTTTACAACCAGTTTTAGCAAATTTTATCGGTTGTGTTGCTAATTTACAAGTAGGAAAATTTAAAATCTGTTTAATTGCTACTGGTTGCTTGAGCGATGAAATGGTGAATATTCCCAGAGTAGTTGTAGATTTACCAGAGTTTATTCCCCACTTTTATGTTTTAGTGGAGGTGTTGGAAGAACAAGAAGCAGCGAATGTTTATGCTTTTTTAAGCCATGAAGAATTACAAGAGAATTTACAGATAAGTTCTTTACAGTCAGATTGGAATTATCAACTCCCAATATCTTGTTTTGATAGTAATCCAGACCGTCTGTTACTATATCTCCGATGTTTGGAATCATCAGCAATATCTTTACCTGTAATTCCATCCAATCGGACTGCGATTTTAGCAAATATACAAAATCAGTTGGTGGAATTATTACCTCAGTTACAATCACCAAAACGAGAACTATCTGAAGTTTTAACTTGGGAACAAGCTGCTGCTGTTTTAACTAGTCCAGAATTAATCAATTGGGTTTACACATTACAAACACAAGCAGCTACAAAGAATTTAGAGATGGGTAGTACCAAGCCAGAATCAACAGCTGCTTTTACGTCTCTACAAGATGTAATTAAATTAATTACCCAACCTGCTTTAAATGCTGGACGTTGGTTATGGGATGAGTTGGATGATTTAGCTGCTTCACTTTCTTGGGTGCTGTTACCCAGTTTTGCAGATGCTTCCCAAATGCGTCCAATACGTAGTCCAGAGGAAGAATTTGAGGTAATAGCTACTCAATTACGACAGAGGGGTTTAGAAATTCCCGTACAAGCGCGGGGTGCGTATCAAGATTTACTTTTGGCTGGGATACCTTTGCGGTTGTATGCTGTGACTTGGCATTTATTATCGGAATCTCAGGAACCAGAGTGGAGTTTGTTACTAATTTTGGGCGCACCTGCTTTAAGTAGTTTACCGTCTGGGATTAAACTTAGGGTCAGTGACCAAACAGGTATTTTGGATGAACCGGGATTAAATGCAGAAAGTGAGGATTCTTATATATTTACCCGTGTGGTTGGTCATTGGGATGAGAAGTTTTTGGTGAGTGTGAGTTTGATGGATGGCGTTGAGGTGACTTTACCGCCTTTTGCGTTTAATTTGGAGCGGTTACGGAATTGACGCGATTGGATACCAGAACGGGCGATCGCTCTCACAATACTACTCTTGGGAGGATAATTGCAATAAGGGGGTAATTGTTGCAAATGTCCGGTATGCTTTGGCGTTGTCTTCACAATATCTTTAAATAGCTTGTGATCTCCAGTATTTATACGGTCTACCACATCAAGGTATCGTAATGATGCTGAGGTCATTTTTAAATTTTGGCATAACCTGGTTTGTCCTCAGAAATATAAGAGATTGAGCAAACAATCTTCTGTAGCCATATCAAGAGGAATAACCAATGTCTAAGAGTTTGAAGAGATTCGCCCTAGTTAGTTTAGTGTTTTCACTGACTTGTGGTGTTGGGTTAGCGGCGAATGATGTGATAATTAAGCATAATTTGGCGCAAACTGCAACAAGTTCGGATAGCAAAGCAGAAGGCGATAAGTTATTTCAGGAAGGTGTACAGCAGTTTCGGCGTGGGGAATATCCCAAAGCATTGCAGACTTATCAACGGGTGTTGGAGATTCGGCGAAAATTGGGGGATAAAGCTGGAATTGGGCAAACGCTGAATAATATAGGACAGGTTTACAATGGTTTACAGCAAAACGACAAAGCATTAGAAATCTTACAACAAGCTTTAACAATTCGTAGAGAAATTAAAGACCGTGCTGGAGAAGGAGAAACTTTAGATATTCTGGGTGCAGTTTATCTCAGTTTGCAACAAGACGAAAAATCGCTCGAAACTTTACAACAAGCCTTAGCAATTCGCCGTGAGGTCAAAGATAGAAATGGTGAAGCAGCGACTCTTAGTAAAATAGGATTTACTTATGTTTTCTTGAAAAAGCAAGAACAGGGTTTGAAACTTTTACAGGAAGCACTGACGCTACACCAAGAGCTAAAAGACAAGTTTCAAGAAGGTTTTACCTTATTTAGAATAGGGAACGTTTATTGGAACACAGATGATTATCCTCGCGCATTGGAATGGTACAACAAGTCACTAACAGTAAACCGAGAGGTAGGAAACCGTGCTTTTGAGGGTAGAAGTTTACAGCAGATAGGATTGATGCATTTTAATCAACAGGAATATGACCAAGCAATTAAGTTTTATCAACAAGCTTTACCTTTAATTAGAGAAGCAGGAATTAGCCAAGCAGAAGCAAATATTTTAGCTTCAATAGGAGATGCTTTTAACAATCTCAAACAATATGATGAGGCAATAAAATTTTATCAACAAGCACTAACTATAACGCAAGAATCAAAAAATAAACCACAAGAAGCTAGCCTACTTGTAAAATTAGCAAGCACTTATTTTACGCTCACTCAATATAAAAAAGCAATTGATAATTATCAACAAGCGTTATCGATTGCGCGAGAAATACCCAATAATAAATTACAAACATCCGCCCTTCTATATTTATTGGGGGATGCTTATTTTGAGATAAAACAATATCAGCAGTCATTGAGCCTTTACCAACAAGCACTGCCTATTGCCAAAGAAATTACCGATAAATCACTAGAAGCACAGATTCTCGACAGAATTGGTGATAGTTACTTAAATTTGCAGCAGTATGACCAAGCTATAGCAGCTTACCAACAAGCTTTACCAGTTGCCCAAGAAGCAAAAAATCAGGGACTCACAGCAAATATACTCATTGGTATTGGGTCAGTTTATAACTTCCAAGATAAGAAAGAAAAATCCATAGAATACTATCAACAAGCATTAAAGATACAAAGAGAAATCAAAGATAAGCCCGCTATTTTAAAAAGTCTATTATTAGTATCTTCACACTATGGTTCAAAAGCTGTTAATTTCTACACCAGAGGCTTAATTGTTCAAGCTAAAGCAGAATTGCCTCGTCGCATTGAGTTTGCAGAGGAAGCCTTAAACCTTGCTAAAGAACTCAAACAACAAGCCTCAGAAGCTACAGCTTTATACGCATTAGGTCAAAGCTACTTAATTTTAGGAGATAATCAGAAGGCGCTAGAATTCTCACAGCAGGCTGTCAATGTTGCGCGAGATATAAAAGACAGGGATATCGAAAATAGTGCCCTCAATAACCTTGCTCAAATTTATATGTCTCAAGGTAACACTATTAAAAAAATTGAAGTTGGAGAACGACAAGTTGTAATTAAAAGAGAACAAAATGACTCATTAGGTTTAGCTTATGCACTAGTTACTCTCGCTTCTGATTATGCAATTGCAGGTAAACATCAACAAGAACTTAAAACCAATCAAGAAGCTTTAGCAGTAACACAGAAAATTGAAATTAGTAAACTACCTTCATATCTACAAGAAGATGCCCAAGAAGTACAACTCTTTGCTATAGCTGGATTAAGTAGTAGTTACGAGAATATGGGACAACTTGATAAAGCATTAGAGTTTGCTAATGAACATCTAAAAACAGCCCAAAGCTTCGACAAACCAAAGTTTGAAGCAGCAGCACTACTGAAATTAGCTGCTTTATATAGCAATTCTTTTAGAGATAACCTCAAAAGCATTGATGCTGCACAAAAAGCCTTAAAAATTGCACGACAAATTCAAGAACCACAAATAGAAGCACAGGCATTACAGCAATTAGGTGGTAATTATAATGAGCTTGGCGATTTTAGTAATGCCTTAGAAACCGCAGAGCAATTATTAAATATTGCCAAGCGCTTAGAAAACCCTCGCTTAGAGCGTGATGCTTTAGTAATTTTTAGAAATGTTTATCATGCTCAGGGTGAATTTCAAAAAGCCCTATTGACGGCACAGCAAGTTGTAACCATCACACAGCAAAAAAACCTTGGTTCTGAATTAACTGCTTTGGCTGCATTAAGTGAAAGTTACTTATCAGTAGGAGACACATCTAAAGCTATAGATGCAGTTCAAGAAATGTTAACTATAGCGAAACAACAAAATAATCCCAATTATGAAATGCTTGCTTTGATGTTTATGGGACGTGCCCACAAACTGCGGGGAGAATATCAACAAGGTGTTACTGCTCTAGAAAAAGCTTTGGAAATAACACCTAACAATAAGTTTTTTGCAGGAGAAATAGCAGCAGTTGGAGAACTTGCTACTCTCTATGAAGCATTAGGAGAATATCAAAAACTTATTGCATTAGCAGAACCGCGTTTACCACAAGTAAAGCAACTGAAAAACCGTCCTGTTGAAGCAGGTATACTGATTGTTTTAGGCTACTCTTACAGCAGTATTGGTGAATATCAAAAAGGTACAGGGCTTGTTGAACAAGGTTTAGCAATTGCACGGGAACTTAAAAATCCTGCTCTTGAATCAATGGGACTAGCGAAATTAGGCAGTATTTATAACTCTCGCAATGAGTACCAAAAAGCCTTGGAATTAACACAACAAAGTTTAAAAATTGCTCAAGAAATTAAAAGTCCACCTTTAATGTTAGAACCTCAAGCAACTCTAGGAGATATTTATAATAATTTAGGAGACTACACAAGGAGTCAGGGGTATTATCAACAAGTATTGACAATAGCTCAACAACTCAAAAATAGACGAATTGAAGGTACTGCCTTATTAATTCTCAGTCAAATTAATTTTAAGCAGAATGAATCGCAAAAATCTGTAGATTTAGCTCAAAATGCATTAAAAATATTCCAGGAAATTAAAGAACCTCGATTAGAAGCACTTACTAATTCAATAGTAAGTATTGGTTACGCTGATTTAGGAAATGAGCAAAAAGCTATGGAGTCAGCTAAAATATCTTTAGCGTTTGCTAGACAAGTAAAAAATACAGCTTGGGAAAAAAGTGCATTAGCTTTAATTGGGCATATACATCGCAAGTTTGGCAGAACAGAACAAGCAATAGTTTCCTACCAACAAGCTTTAGCAATTAAAACAGATAATCAAGTCAAAGGAGCGGATGCAGCTATTTATGCTGGATTAGCACAAGTTTATCAGAATTTAAATCAACCTAATGTCGCCATCACCTACTACAAGGAATCTGTTAATAGACTTGAAGAAATTCGTAGCGGTATCGAAGGTTTACCCAAAGAATTACAAAATTCATTTTTGAATTCAACATTTGATTTAGATAGAGTAAAAGTTTCAGATATTTATCGTCAACTTGCAGAGTTATTAATTAAGCAGGGAAGAGATAAAGAAGCGTTATACGTACAAGACTTATTGAGAGGACAAGAAATTCGTGAGTCTATAACTACTCGAAGTAGTACTACCGAAAAAATACAAATTCCCCTCACAGAGACAGAACGAAAAGTCCCCGCTTTAAACGAGTCTATTATCGCTTTGGGGTATAAAATTACTGAATGTGAATCAACAAGCGGTCAACAATGTAGCCAATTAACACAGAAGCGAAGCGAGCTAATTACACAACACATTCAGCAATTGAAAGGACTTGATAAACTAATACGTGAGAATCGTCATAAAGATGATGTATTTTTTGACCCTAAAAATTCCGGAAAAATTCGTGCAATTGTCGAAGCCACTCCTAATACAGTGATGATTTACCCATTAGTGGGAGAACAACAATTAAATATACAATTGTACGGTAAAGAAGGCGTAGTCAAAACAATTCCTGTCCCGGTTGGGCGTATAGAATTAGGAAATGCTGTTAAAGAATTTCGTGGTTTAATGGAAAAATGTGAAAAAGTTTCTTATTGCGGCGGTCAAGAAATTAATAAAATAAAAGCAGCCAGCCAAAAACTTTATAACTGGCTAATAAAACCTATTGAAGCAGAATTAAAAGCCAACCCTGTAGAAAATTTGGTTTTTGCACTGGATAGGGTGACACGTTATATTCCCACAAGCGCATTATTTGATGGCAATCAATACTTAATTGAAAAATATTCCATTTATCTCGCACCTTCAGCAGATTTAACAGATATTAACAAACCATCACCATCACTAACTACTGAAAATACTAATGTATTAGCAATGGGACTCTCTGATGCCGTGCCTCAACGTGGTTCAATACCTGCTTTTAATGGGTTAAAAAATGTGCCAAATGAATTAGATTTCATTGTAAAAGAACAAGATGATTCTAGTGATAAGGAAGGTATTTATAGTGGAAAAACATTTTTAAATCCGAAGTTTAGCTTTTCTGCATTAGAAAATAATCTTAAAGATAAAAATATTTTACATTTTGCAACTCATGGCTTATTTGATCCTAATAGCCCCCAAACATCTTACGTGCTTTTAGGGGATAAAAAACCACTGTTACCAGAAATGATTGACACTTTGGTCGGGTTAAAAAATATTCACCTTGTTGTACTGTCTGCTTGTCAAACAGCACTTGCTAGCACCAATCAAGAGGGTGTAGAAATTAATGCTTTTGCTTATCATTTTTTGAATAATGGTGCTAAATCAGTAATGGCTTCTCTGTGGAAAGTTGATGATCCCAGTACAGCGAAAATTATGCAACTTTTTTACAAAAATCTTGCTACTGGCAAAATGACGAAATCTCAAGCATTAAGACAAGCACAATTAAGTATGCTCAAAGGTGATAATTATACCGTAGAAAATGGTGATAAACGTGGTGCTTATTTAGAACCAGGTGCATTACCCAGAAATGAACAGCGAAAAAGTAGTTACTCCCACCCCTACTACTGGGCACCATTTATTTTAATTGGTAACGGTTTGTAAATCACATCAGAGATGCAATTAATCGCATCTCTCCTCACTAATAAATCATGCACTAGCCATCAATAAGCACAAATGAGCAACTTTTATCTCAAAGTTCAACACATTGAAAAACTTTGTTTATTTCAACTCACTTGGGGAAAAGGACAGCAGCTAAATGTGACAATTCTCTATCCCCAAAACCTCACCATACTTTATCAAGATTGGCAACGTTCCTATCTAAATTATTACAAAAATTACAAAACACAATCAGTACGTGGACGGATAGCAGATAGTGGTGTAATTTCTACTCCTCCAACAGATTGGCAGGCAAAATTAGTGCAAGCGGAAGCTAAATTTTTGTTGGAATTTCATAAATGGTTGCGTTGTGGGGAATTATATGAAATTCGTATGGCTTTGGCTAATGTAGTAGGGAAGAAAGAAAAGATAGAAACCCCTTCTCAATCACCAGAAATTACAAATCTTTTTATTACTTGTAACACCATAGATTTAGAACGCTTTCCTTGGGAATCGTGGGAAATTGGTGCAGAATTTGCACTTTCTTCTGGTAAAATTCGCATTGTTCGTACTCCTGTAAATATTCATCAAGGATTTGCACAGAAAAATACTCGGCTTACTCGTAAAGTTAGAGTATTAGCAATTTTAGGTGATGAAACTGGCTTGGATTTCAAAGCAGAGAAGGAAGCAATGCGTCAATTTCAAAATATAATTGATGTCAAATTTGTGGGTTTACAGCCAGAAACAAGTATTGCAGATTTAAAAACTAAAATCAAAGATGCTCTTACCTCAGAATCAGGTTGGGATATCTTATTTTTTGCTGGACACAGTAATGAAAATAATATCACCGGAGGAGAAATTAGTATTGCTAAAAATGTCACTTTATCGATTAGTGAAATTGCACCATTATTAAGTATTGCAGTAGAACGTGGTTTACAATTTGCAATTTTTAATTCCTGCAATGGGTTGAATATTGCTAACTCTCTAATTGACTTTGGTTTGAGTCAAGTTGCGGTGATGCGCGAACCAGTTCATAATGCGGTAGCAGGGGAATTTTTACTACACTTTTTACAAGCTTTGGCGGAATTTAAAGATGTTCACGAAGCTTTATTATTAGCCTCGCAATATTTGAAGACAGAGAAAAATCTAACATATCCCAGTGCTTATTTAATTCCTTCTTTATTTCGTCATCCAGAAGCACCTTTATTTAAGGTTGAAGCATTTGGTATTAAACAAAGACTCAAAAATATTATTCCAACTCGAAAAGAAGGTATAGCACTTACAGCTTTATTATTAATTAGCCTACAAATTCCTATCCAAAATCACTTATTAGGACACAGATTATGGGTACAATCTCTCTATCGTCAACTCACACAAAAGGTTAGCAAGCAAAAAATTCCTCCCGTATTACTCGTAAAAATAGACGACGAATCAATTAAAAAGTCTCAAGGTAAAATTAGTAACCCTAGACCGATGAATCGCGAATATATTGCGAGTTTAGTCAATCGGCTAACAGATAAAAAAGCGAAAATAATCGGAATTGACTTTATATTAGATAGACACCAACCCGAAAATGATAAAATTTTAGCTCAAGCCATCAAAAAAGGTGTTATTGCATCACCTAATCCCACTTGGTTTATCTTCGCGGGAACTGAATCTGATGCTGGAGTTTGGCAAACTGTAATCCCAGAAATTGCTAGTTTCAATTGGAGTTTAGATGGGGAAATTGAAATCTTATTTTGTGATAAAATACAGCGTATACCTTGTTATATGACACTGTTACCATCATCAAATAATAATTCAAACTCTTTTACTTTTGCAGGTTTATTAGCTTTATCACATCAATTACAATATGAATTCGATGATTCCAGAAAAGATAGTAACAATAGTCTCAAAATTCCCCAACCAAAATTAGATAGTCAAAGCAATTTTTGGCAGCAGCTAAATAGTTATCTCAATCGAAATCAACAGAATACACTAGATAAGACGATTTTAAATTCACCTCGTTCTCGCTTGCAACCAATCACAGATTACAGTACTATCATTTCTCAAATGTGGCTGCATCCAATTATTGATTTTTCTATTCCTCCAAACCAAATATATGAATCCGTCCCAGCTTGGCAATTATTAGATAAAGACAGTAAAAATCCACCCTTAGCAAACCTACAAAAACAAGTAGTTATAATCGCAGCAGGAGGATATGATGAAGCGGGAATGTCGATAGATAAAGAAGATAATTTTGATGTACCCCCAGCACTAGATTTTTGGCGACTTCAACAGGGAAACAATAGCAGAATTATACCTGGTGGAGAAGTTCATGCTTATATGGTGCATCATTTCCTCACACAGAGATTGGTTATACCTATTCCTGATGTTTGGATATTGGGGATTGCTGTTTTGATGGGAAAATATTTCTACTTTTTGTTACGCAAACATTCGCGCTATCGCTGGCAATGGCTGATGCTACTTTCTTTACTAACAGTCGTTTATGGAATTATTAGTTTAGAAATATACATATCACCCCTAGCGATTATAATACCTTGGTTTTTACCATCTGCTACTGTTTGGACATATTTCATAACAGGTTTTTTACGGAGAAGGGTTTATGAATAATTACAACTGGATTTTACCCAGCTTGTTGATATCTGCAATAACTGCTACATTGCTCCCTGTTTTGCCAAATCAAGTATCCCACGCAGAAAAGCGTCCAGCACAGCCGTCTTTTTCTTGGTGGAATCTTTTTCGGAGGAACCCACCAGTGGGAAGGGGTAAAGGAGCGCCACGTCCAATCATTAATGGTGTTTGTATTGCTGCACCAGATCGTGGTGAGATAATTTGGAGCGATCGCCCGTTTATAATTTGGCAAGGGAATCTGCAAAAAATCGGACTTTCTCAGGGTATTCCTGATGCGAGTGCAACTGACAACATCCAAATCGCACAGCTTTATGCAACTTACACTGGGAAACCATTACTACCCGCTCAACAATACCATTGGTCAGTAGCAATTGAGAATTCTTGGGCAGGAAATATTGCGTTTAAAATCATGGAACCACAGCAAAGACAGCGCATTACCAATGATTTACAGAATTTGGAACAGCAAGAAAAAGCTAAGGGAACAAGTGCTGAGGGGATAGCGTTTGCAAAAGCGGAGTATTTTTTAGCACAAAAACCGCCATTGCGCTCAGATGCTTTGCAGCAAGCTTACTCGGTGGACAAACCTTCACCAGAGTTAGTCAAAATCCGGGAAGAGACTGTTAAGGATTTTTGTAAACCGAATTAACCACAGGCTAAGAATTTTTAACTTTTTGAGATGCCTAAAATTAAGCCCCAAATTGTTGTTATACAAGAGTTTGGGCATTTATCTCACTTTCGACATCATAAATGCTGGCAGAAAGATTATTATGAGAAAAAAAAGTTGCGATCGCTATTTATGAATCTTCAATCCGTTGTAAGTTTAAACAAGCTGCCTCTTCATATCCTAGTTGAACGGCTGGATTCAGGGCATTTTATCGCATCAGTATCAGAGTTAGTTGATTGTGTAGCCGAAGCTGAAAATCGTGAGGATGCGTTCCCCTTTGGGGTTGCCGAAGGCATCGCATCTCTACAAGAAAAAATTAAAGCAAGGCTAGCAAATATTGAGATTTTGACGATGGAAGTTGCAAATAATCCCTGGACAGATTTTATTGGTATGTTTGAGGGCGATGAGGATTTTGCACAGCTGGCTGAGGAATTGCGGACAGAGCGCGAGTTAGATATCAATGGTGCAGCATGAGCCTTTGGTTGCTAGATACTGACCATGTATCGCTACTGTTGGATGGATGAAATCGATCAGCGTGGGTAAAGATTCCCACATTACTTGTTTTTGCTCAATTTCTTGAGAGAGAAGGTTCAACAATAACTTGCTTGGTACGCTAAAAAAAGCATAACCTCTTGTGGTTGAGAAATACGAGTAATTACTGAAAGATTTAAAGGGCTGAAGAAATGCGTAAAAGTCTGAATTGCTTTAATCGCCGAGGTAATAGGCTTTATAAAGCCAAAAATAAGTTATCAATCTTTGTTTATCGGGCTACATTTGTTACTGTGTTAATCTCGCTGATATTTCCCGTAGGTTTAGCATCTCCGCAGATGAGGGAAGTAGAGGGTGGGGTAAGTAGTAGATTAGTAGCACAAGGACAGACACAGCAACAGAGACTAGAAGAATCAAGGAAACTAAATAAACAGGGACTTAAATTATTTCGCCAAGGTAAATATAAAGAAGCCCTAGAGTTATTCGAGAAAGCGCTAGTAATTAGTAGAGAAATTAGTGATAAAGAAATTGAAAGTAGAATTTTAAGCAATATTGGTTCAGTTTACGACAATCTGGGCGAGTACAAACAGGCACTAGATTATTATCAACAAGCTTTAACTATCGCTCGACAAATCGATGATAAATTCGGCGAAGGTAGAATTTTAGACAACATAGGACAAGTTTACGATAATCTGGGAGAATACCAAAAAGCATTAGATTATTATCAACAAGCCTTAACCATTTCTCGACAAATTGATGATAAATTTGGCGAAGGTACAACTCTCCACAATATCGGGAAAATTTATGACAATCTGGGGCAGTATCAAAAAGCATTAGATTATTATCAGCAAGCCTTAATCATTGCTCGACAAATTGATGATAAAGCTGGCGAAGGTACAACTATTAATAATATTGGTTTAGTTTATCGCAGGCTGGGGCAGTATCAAAAAGCATTAGATTATTATCAACAAGCTTTAACCGTTGCTCGACAAGTGGAAGACAAGGAACTTGAAGGTACAACGATTAACAATATTGGGTTGGTTTATAATAGTTTGGGACAATATCAAAGAGCCTTAGATAATTATCGGCAAGCTGTAATTATTGCTCAACAAATCCTTGATAAAAGACTAGAGGGTATAATTATCAGTAATATTGGGGTAGCCTACGACAATCAGGAAGAATACCAAAAAGCATTAGATAATTATCAACAAGCATTAACTATTTCTAGACAAATTGGTGATAAAGCAGGTGAAGAAACTACTCTTGGTAATATTGGAGAAGTTTACCGCAGGAGAGGAGAGTATCAAAAGGCATTAAATTATTGTAACCAAGCATTCAACATTGCTAAACAAATTGGTGATAAAGAAGGTGAAGGTACTTATTTAAACAACATTGGAGTAGTTTATAACAATCAAAAAAAGTACCAAAAGGCATTAGATTATTATCAACAAGCATTACCTATTCGTAAACAAATTCGTGATAATACTGGCGAAGGTGGAACTCTCAATAATATTGGAGTAAATTATATAGATCAAGGTAATTACTCCGAAGCGGAAAAACCTCTCTATGCTGCTATTAAAATTTGGGAGTCACTACGGGCGACATTAAATGATGAGCAAAAAATATCAATATTTCAACAACAAGCCACTACCTATCGCTGGTTACAAAAAGCTTTAATCGCCCAAAATAAAATAGAACAAGCATTAGAAATATCTGAACGCGGTAGAGCTAGAGCCATTATCGATTTAATCACTTCAAAATCAACCAGAAGTAACGAATTTTTAAACACAATCCCATCCATTGCTCAAATTAAAAAAATTGCTCAACAGCAAAAAGCTACACTTGTTGAATATTTCTTAGCCAAGGATGCAAAACTTTATATTTGGGTAGTTAAACCCACAGGAGAAATTGCATTTAAACAAGTAGATTTAAAATCCCTCAAAACACCTCTAAAAAATTTAGTAGAAACCAGTCGTCAATCTATTGGTGTTATAAAACAACGTGGTGCTGAAATTAAAAACCCACCCCTACCAAGTCCAGAAACTCAAAAGAAACGCTTACAACAACTCCACGAACTCCTAATTACACCGATCGCCAACCATCTCCCCAAAAATCCAGGCGATCGCGTAATTTTTATCCCCCACGAATCCCTATTTCTCGTTCCCTTCCCAGCGCTCAAGGATGCAAACAACAAATACCTGATTGAAAAGCATACCATCCTCACTGCTCCAGCAATTCAGGTATTAGACTACACCCGTAAAAACACAGAAAGATTAAATATTGCATCTCTGCAACCGGGAGATACATTACTGGTAGGGAACCCAATTATGCCAATTACAGGGATTCCCCCCGTACAACAACGTCCTTTACCGGGTACGGAAAAAGAAGCGAACAAAATAGCTCCCATCCTCAACACTCAACCTTTAATCGGTAAACAAGCAACAAAATCTGCTGTACTGCAAAAAATATCAACCGCCAAAATAATTCATTTAGCTACACATGGGTTACTTTATGGCTTTGGAGAAAGAATACCAGGTGCGATCGCACTTGCTCCCGATACTCCTGGTGTCAACGAAGGATTGCTGAAAACCACCGAAATAATTAACTTAAATTTGAAAGCAGACTTAGTAGTTTTAAGTGCTTGCGATACTGGTGGAGGGGAAATCACAGGTGATGGAGTCGTGGGATTATCCCGTTCCTTGCTGACTGCGGGAGCAGAGAGCGTCATTGTTTCCCTGTGGGCGGTTGATGATAGTTCCACCTCAGATTTAATGGTGGAATTTTACCAGCAATTACAGCAAAATCCTGACAAAGCCAAAGCCCTACGTCAAGCAATGTTAAGCACAATGAAAAAACATCCCCATCCCATACACTGGGCGGCTTTCACCCTCATTGGCAACGCCGAATAAACGGGAATTAAAAAAAAATTTTCACCAAACCGCAAAATTTTGGCATATCCTCCTTACTCCCAGAAATACATATAACCAAGAAAGCAAAAGATACTTCCAGAACGGAAAAACAATTGTAATTCACTCTGCCGAAAGTATCTAGTTTTCTTTTGCCAACATCACCCAACAATCATCAATAATTTAGGAAGCGAAAAAATGAAAAAATTCACACTAGCACTTGGCATGGCTGTATTAGGTGCGATTATTTCTAGTCCCAAAGTTTTGGCAGAAAAACTTAATCAACCAGAACCAATCCTGATTGCTCAAACTCAAACTCAACTCAAGCCACAATTACAGCTACCCTCAATCAACCCTCAATTTACACATACCTACAACTCTGGAAATAGTAACAATATCGAGTCCTTATTAAATCAGGCGACAGAGTATTTACAAAATGGCAATTATGACCAAGTAATTGAGAATTGTAATCAAATTTTACAACAAGATAAAGATAATTATGGAGCTTATATACTGCGAGGTTTAGCATATATCCAAATAGAAAAGTATCAGCCCGCAGTTGATGATTTTAATCAAGCAATTCGGATTGAGCCAAATTCCCATTACTCATACTTTGGTAGAGGTTATGCTTACTTACATTTAAAAGACTACGAACAGTCATTAGCAGATTTTAATCAAGCAATCAAATTAGATTCAGACTTCGCCCATGCTTATTTTTGGCGTGGTATTGCTCAGGGGAATTTAGGTAATAAACAGGGAGCAGTTGCAGATTTAAAACAAGCTGCGGAACTGTATAAAAGAGAGGGTAAAACTGAGAATATGAAGACAGCACTTGACCTGCTAAAGCAAATTAGTTAATGCAAATATTAAGCCCAGATTCCCATCTGTTTGGAGGGGAATCTGTAGGACTCGCATTTCTGATAACTGAGTTTTATGGTAATTTAAGCAGAAATACGGATAAAGCGGGTGCGTTACGTCAAGCGATGCTGGAAACGATGAAAAAGTATCCAAATCCTCGCGATTGGGCTGGTTTTACGTTGGTTGGTTTGTTGTAGTGAGGGTATGGCTATGCGTTCCTGCAAAATTGGGTTAGGTGTGTTTGTTTGTCTGTTGGCTGTTTTTTCGACTTCGTTGGGTTCTAGTTTGTCGATGGTGTTTACTGAATCGCAGGTCTTGGCGCAGACGGTGGATGGAAGAAAAGCGGAAGCTGATAGATTCTTGGAACTGGGTAATCAGCAGTTTCAAACCAGTCAATTTACAGCAGCATTGCAGTCTTGGCAACAAGCACTACAAATTTACAGGGAAATAAACGACCGTAAAGGTGAGGGTAATACACTGGGAAATCTAGGTATTGCCTACTTATCCTTGGGAGACTACCCCAAAGCCATTGACTACCAACAACAAAGGTTGGCGATCGCACGAGAAATAAAAGACCGTTTAGGTGAGGGTCAATCACTGGGAAATCTAGGTGTTGCCTATTTATCCTTGGGAGACTACTCCAAAGCCATTGACTACCATCAACAAAGCTTGGCTATTAAACGAGAAATTAAAGACCGTAGGGGAGAGGGTAACTCACTGGGAAATATCGGTTTTGCCTACTATTCCTTAGGAGACTACTCCAAAGCCATTGACTACCATCAACAAAGCTTGGCTATATTTCGGGAAATTCAAGACCCTAATGGTGAGGATAAGGCACTAGGAGGTCTCGCTAACGCCTACTATTTCTTAGGAGACTACCCCAAAGCCATTAACTACCATCAACAAAGCTTGGCAATCGCGCGGGAAATTCAAGACCGTCAAAGTGAGGGTCAATCACTAGGAGGTCTCGGTCTTGCCTACTATTCCTTGGGAGATTATCCTAAAGCGATTGACTACCATCAACAAAGTTTGGCAATCGCACGGGAAATTCAAGACCGTCAAAGTGAGGGTATTTCACTGGGAAATCTAGGTATTGTCTACCGTGCCTTGGGAGATTACTCCAAAGCCATTGAATACCAGCAACAAAGCTTGTTAATTGCACGAAAAATTAAATACCGTCAAGGTGAGGGTGTTGCACTGAGAGGTCTCGGTAACGCTTACTATTTTCTAGGAGACTACCCAAAAGCCATTGACTACCATCAACAAAGCTTGGCGATTGCACGGGATATTAAAGACCGTCTAGGTGAGAGTATAGCACTGGGAAATCTAGGTATTGCCTACTTATCCTTGGGAGACTACCCAAAAGCCATTGACTACCATCAACAAAGGTTGGCGATCGCACAGGAAATTAAAGACCGTTTCGGTGAGAGCCAATCACTGGGAAATATCGGGAACACTTACTCTTTGTTGGGAGACTACCCCAAAGCGATTGACCACTATAAACAAAGCTTGGCGATCGCACAGGAAATTAAAGATCGTTTAGGTGAGAGTCAATCACTGGGGAATCTTGGTAATGCCTATGATGCCTTGGGAGACTACTCCAAAGCGATTGACTACTATCAACAAACGTTAGCAATTGCACGAGAAATTAAAGACCTTAGGGGAGAGGGTATTTCACTAAATAATCTAGGATATGCTTACTACAAACAAGGAAAACTTGCTTTAGCTGAGAATACTTTAATTCAAGGCATAAAAGTGTACGAATCTCTCCGAGGTCGAGACTTAAAGGATAACGAGAAAGTCTCAATTTTTGAAACCCAACGAAATACTTACAATACTTTACAAAAAGTCCTGATTGCCCAAAATAAAATTGATGCTGCTTTAGAAATATCCGAACGCGGGCGGGGACGCGCATTTGCAGAACTACTTACTTTCCGTTTATCAAATAACTCTAAGGAACAATTCCCAACACCACCCAATATTACCGAGATTAAACAAACTGCCAAATTCCAAAATGCAACCCTCATTCAATATTCCATTATTTATGACGATTTCAAAATAGCAGGTAAAGAAGAAACCGAAGAATCAGCACTATATATCTGGGTCATCAAACCCACGGGTGAAGTCATATTCCGTAAAGCAGACCTCAAACCATTATGGCAAAAAGAAAAGACAAATTTAGCACAATTAGTTCAAATAAGCCGTCAATCAATTGGTGTCAGAGGTGCAAAAATAGAAAACCCACCTCCACTAAATCCAGAAACCCAGAAAAAACGCTTACAAAAACTCCACGAAATATTAATCTCACCCATCGCTGACCTATTACCCAAAAAAGAAACCGATAAAGTAGTATTCATCCCGCAAAGCTCATTATTTCTAGTTCCCTTCCCTGCATTACAAGACGAAAACGGCAAATACCTGATAGAAAAACATACCATCCTCACATCTCCATCAATTCAGGTTTTAGATTTAACTAAAAAACAATATCAAAAACTTGGCAATCAACCCATACAGACTAATAATATGCTGATTGTGGGTAATCCCATCATGCCTAAAGTCACAATAAAAATTGGCGACACCCCACAAAAATTATCACCTTTACCTTATGCAGAAAAAGAAGCAAAAGCTATTGCAAACTTATTTAAAATCCAACCCTTAATTGGTAAAAAAGCCACAGAATCCACCGTAGTCCAACGCTTACCCCAAGCACAAATTATTCACTTTGCTACCCACGGATTATTTGATGATATTCGCGGTTTAGATAGTTCCATTGCTCTAACACCAGAAAATCCTAATTCCCTCTCATCCCCCCTCAGCAAAGAAGAGCAAAAACGCGATGGACTCCTAACCGCAGAAGAAATTTTCGGCTTGAAACTCAAAGCCAATTTAGTAGTTCTCAGCGCTTGCGATACAGGTAGAGGAAGAATTACAGGGGATGGTGTTATCGGTTTATCTCGCTCTTTTATCAGTGCAGGAGTACCCAGTGTCATCGTCTCACTCTGGTCAGTTGATGATGGTTCAACGGCATTTTTAATGACCGAGTTTTATCAAAATTTGCAACAAAAAATGGACAAAGCCACAGCATTAAGAAAAGCCATGCTCGACACCAAGAAAAAATATTCAAATCCATCACAATGGGCAGCTTTTACCCTCATCGGTAAATCTCAATGACCTACCCTTGGCAACGAAATAGGAAATTTTAAAGCCTTTATCTTTACATATAAAGAGGTCAAAACTGGCATATCCTCCCACACCCCAGAAATACAAATCTGCAAACAATCCCAAATCTAAAATCACCATGTCCTATATCAAACGCCGTCAATTTATCCAATTCGCTGGTTCCGCTTTAGCCACAATGGGTATCAGCCAGTTAGACATTATGCGTCAAGGAGAACGTTACGCAAAAGCTTTAGCACAAGATACACCCCGCAAACTGGCGTTACTGGTGGGAATCAACGATTATAAAAACAGCATACCTACTCTAGGGGGTTGCTTAACCGATGTATCCTTACAAAAAGAGTTACTAACCAACCGCTTTGGTTTTAACGAAAAAAATATTCTGACTTTAACCGACTCACAAGCCACACGCCAAGGTATTTTACAAGCATTTGACGAACACCTGATCAAGCAAGCCAAACCCGGTGATGTCGTAATTTTCCATTTTTCTGGACATGGTTCGCGTGTCAAAGATAAAGATATGCCCGGTGGACTTAACGGTACAATTGTCCCAGTTGATAGTTCTTTACCTCCCAATGGTGGTGTGGTGCAAGATATTATGGGAGGCACACTGTTTTTACTCATGTATGCATTGCAAACCACAAACGTCACTGTGGTATTAGATTGTTGTTACTCAGGGGGTACAAAGCGGGGAAATTTTGCCGTTCGTTCCCGCGATGGTGGAAGTGATTTCTTACCCAGTAAAGAAGAAGATGAAACACAGCGTAAATTATTAGAAAGAATCCCACTGTCACAACAAGATTTTATTACCAAACGCCGCCAAAATGTTGCCAAGGGAATCGTAATTACAGCTGCAAAATCCGATCAATTTGCTGTAGATGGTCAATTTAGTGACTTTCGTGCTGGAGCTTTTACTTACGCTTTAACTCAATATCTTTGGCAAGTAAACAGCAATGAAGCTTTTGCTAAAACTTTCGCTTATGTTCGCCATAATGCTCAAATGATAGCATGGAATACTGGCGGTTTTCAAGAAGCAGAAATAGAAAGAAACATCCAAAATCTCAACTCTCCATTATACTTTTTACCTCCTAAAGCAACTCCCGCAGAAGCCGTAATTACTGGTGTGAATGGCAACCAAGTAAATTTATGGTTGGGTGGAATCGAACCCCAAAGTCTAGAGGGTTTCAATAAAAGTGCAACTTTAACAATTATTGATGAAAAAGGGGAAGCACGCGGACATGTACAAATTGAATCCCGTCAAGGCTTATTTGCTAAAGGTAAATTACTCGACAACACACGCACTCAAACAGCATTAGCAAAAGGAACTTTTTTACAAGAGCGTATTCGCACTATTCCTAAAGATATAACTTTAAAAATCGGACTTGATGATAGTTCTCTTGATAGTAATATCATTGCTCAAGCAAAACAAGCATTACAAACAATACCTGGTATTGAAGCCTTACCTCTGCGACAAAAAGAAGTGCAATATATATTTGGTCGGATGACTCAAGCCAAATATCAAGAATTACAGAAACAAAAAATCCCAAATTTACCTGCAATTGGTAGCTTTGGTTTATTTACACCTACCTTAGACACAATTATTGTTAATTCCTTTGATGATGCTGGAGAAACATTAAATACCGCAGTGCAACGCTTACAATCAAAACTTAAATCATTCTGGGCTGCTAGAGTTGTTAAAAACATTCTTGGCAATAAAAATACATCAAAAATAAATATTTCTGTTTCCATGATTATTGCTGATAGTCAAGAACCTCTCGCCAATACTTTTACACCTCGTGGAGCCAAAACAAATAATGACAATGGAAACGAATCAGCACCATCCAAACCAGTAAGTATTTCCGATTCTGGTATACCAAAATTACCCTTGGACACAAAAATAGCTTTCTATGTTCACAATCAAGAATCGGTACCTCTTTACGTCACTATTTTAGGTATAGATAGTGCTGGAGACATAGGAAATCTCTTCCCTTATGATTGGTCAGAAGAACCGATATTAGCCGCATCAATAGCAGGTGGAGATAAAGTACTAATTCCTAAAGCTGAACATCAACGTAGCGGCACAAGGATAAATATTGGCGAGCCACTGGGCTTTTCAGAAATACTGATCATCGCCAGTCCCACACCATTACGGGATTTACTCGAGAAACTCCAAGCGATCGCAGTTTCCCAAGGACAAGCTGGTAAACGCACCCTCATCACAGCAACCGGAGATGAATTTTTAGACTTAACTAATAACTTGCTTGATGATTTAGACAGAAGCACTCGCGGTGGAATTCTTGTGGAAAATATCCAACTTCCAGAGGGAGAACGTGGGGTTGATACTACGAAGTTAGCCGTAATTTCGATTCCATTTGAAGTGGTGAGTTAATCAGATTGAGTAAACTTATAATACTATTGTTTCATTTGTGGGAGGTTAGGTAAATTACCTAACCTCATTTATTTCAATTCAGATTTAAAAAGCAACCGATCATCTTGAAGGTGTTGCTCGAACTCTCTCACGTAATAACAGTCCAGGTTTTAGTGATATAGATGTTGGAGATTCTAGCAATTTTCCATATCCCACCAATCCTTTACGGCTTTCAAGCTTAACTATTCCTTGCTGCTGACCTTCAGCATTGATGATTTCAAAAACAGCACTTTTATTCAAGTTCTCCAAATTTTTTGGATTAACACCACCAAGCCAAATTTCTATTTGATTTTCCTTAACTTGCGTAATTACCCCTTCTGCCCTCGGTGTTTGTACTCCAATAAAATACATGGGACGTTGCTGATAATCGCTGTTGGGTTTAACAAAAAGTACAGGCTCTTGCAAATTACCTTGCTCAAAACTCAAAGCCTTGACATTGCGAGCAATATTCACAAATGATTCACCCAAAGTTGGATTCCCACTTTGCTGCCAGAGATACTGTGTCAAAGTATAAGTAAATAGTCCTGCATTAAAGTCATTAAAGCTGGTATCGATGGCAAATTGATCGCGCCTTGCACTTGCAAGCACAACTCCTTTAGGTATTCCGATTCTCCGTTGTTTTATAAATTCCTCTGCTGACAAACCTAAACGTTGTAACCAACTTGCTTGGTAAGCCTTTTCTTCGGGGCTAACTTGAAATTTCTGCTTTAACTGAGATGATTTCAATGCGCTACTGACTAAACCACCAGAATAGATAGTATCGATGACAAAAGTCACATTTTCCGTCTTCAATGCTGCCATCAACAGCCAAAGCGTGTGTCCTGTAACCTCTTTGGTGCTAGAAGAATTTTCCGATGCTAATTGACTATCAACAGCAACCAAGCTACTAACAAAACCATCTGGATGATCCCGATCCGCGTCAATTACTCGTGAACCATGTCCAGAAAAGTGAAATACTACCACATCCCCTGGTTTGGCTTGCTTAATCAAATGCTCCTCAAAGGCTTGTAAAATACCTTTGCGCGTGGCTTGTTTATCAGTTAGAGTCAAAATATCTTGAGGATTAAAACCAAAGCGGTGAATTAATAACTCACGTTGCAATACAACGTCATTAACACAACCCGATAACTGAGCCACACCATCAGAGTATTCATTAATTCCCACCAATAATGCTAATTTTCGCGGTGTGTTTTGGGCATAAGCTTTAGTATCAAAGCTCCCCTGTTGACTTACACCCAATTGCCCTAACCCTAATGTTGCTAAAGTCGAGCTTGCCAGTAGCAGAAAATGACGGCGTTTAAATGAAGACATGATTATCCCTTAGTCTAAGTATGAGACACTAAACAGTTAGCTGTCATCATTACTGTATTTCTCGGTGACTCAAGGATATGCAAATCCTGTAAGAGCAATTTCGGCAAGAACAAGCTCATTTGATTGGCGGTAAGCGTAGCCATGCCGTAAGCTTATCCCTTGGTAGTGTCGAGTTAGGCTGTGTTCGATGTGCGCCAAAATATTTTTCACTGCAATAACGCAGCCACACCCGCAACACTTGCGGTATCTGCTGTTTTTGCTCTTTAGTTAATTTGTTGTAAAGGGTCAATGCGCGATCGCCTCGACAAGTAGCATTTTTCTGAGCGATATTTCCCAGAAGGAATTAAAAATACAGTAAGCTTTAAACCACGGTAAAACTACTGATAAATTGTACTTTTATAGACAAATGCTGCTTGAATGTAGTCTTTGAATCATCTTGAGTCAAGTCACACAATTATAATCTTCAAGAATGATTCCTTCATTAGCAGAACGTTCAAATACTACTGAAAGATTATTTGCTGGCATTTGATAAATCTGTTTTAAGATGAGATCTTCTGACCTAGCTGCTGCCACTACATCATCCAAGTTACGCACACCCCACTGTGAGTTTTGGGCGCGTAAATATTCGTCAAAAGCTGCATTACTTAGTGAGGTATGTTCTCCACCTTGTTTAAAAGGCCCATATAAATAAAGAATACCTCCTGCTTTGAGGATACGACCTGCCCCTGCCATTAGTCCCAGACAGGCTGACCAAGGTGAAATGTGAATCATATTGATGTTGACGATGGCAACAATTGGAGAGCTATCAAGCCACTCGTTTACTACCTTATTCTCCACTGGCCAAACTGGTTCTCTCACATCAAGCTCTTGCGGTGGATAAATGTTATCACACCCAAAGTATTCAGCCCATGCATTAATGCTGGGGAACAATTGCTTATTTGCATCTGTTGGTAGCCACTTTCTTTGGCTGAGCTTGGGGGCAAAAAATACTGCATGTTCCCCAGTTCCAGAAGCTATTTCCAATATCGTGCCACTCTGGGGTAATACTTGTAAAAGTACTTCTAAAATTGGTTCGCGGTTACGCTGGGTTGCTGGTGCTTCTTTTCTTGCGTCTTGTGATGCCATCTGTGTTGTTTGAAAAAGAAAGTGATTAAACTGCAATCAAGACCATAATAGGGTTCTTGGCAACTTTGGGTGATGATGAAAAGTTAAGCACTTGAAGTAGATTTTATTTGAGGCGTTTTTACCAACGATCAAGAACTAGCGGTAGAGACTGCTTGGCGTTGGGAATGGGAACTCGTTCTCAAATATGGAACAAGCTGAGAGTCTTGGCTTACCATTTACTCTTTTAGCTGGTGAGGATACCGCCGCATCATCTCCTGTACTTCCAGCGTATCCCCCGAAGGTATATACACGAACCCGCCAGTCATTGCGATGCCTGCCTGCGGCGGGCATCGCAATTCTCTGCTTCCTCGCCCACCCAAAGGGAGCGCTCACTTCGCTTGTTACGGTATTCTTACCCATAATTTTTTCGTCCCACTAACTGCATTCACAAGGATACCGTTGCATCATCTGTTGCAAATCCACAGGCTCACCCGAAGGTGTATAGACAACCCCCGCAGACATTGCTGCAACTATCCTTTTGCTCTTTGCCCATTCATACCAAGCAATTACGTCCGCCGTCGCTGTGTTTTGAGGTTTTTTGCCTTCTTTACAAGCTGTGATAAAAACGCCAGTGGGTGAGTTGACTGATTGCCAAGTTTGGAGTGCTTCTTTGAGATATGCAAGTGCCCCGGCGACATTCGCCCAATATTTCTTCACCACCCCCAAACAAGGTTCTGGGTTAATCCGCAACCGCCGCAACTCGGTACAAATCTCAGCAATCTCCTGCTTGCTGGGCTTATCCATACTTGAACCGACTTTGACTTCTGGCTCGGAAAACTCGTCCTCATGAGGGTCTATCTCACTCGTTGAGTCATCTTGTTCAATTTCATCAACAAAGCGAGTAGTCTGGGGTGGCTCTGGTTTTGGGACTGCTTGAACTGGCTCATATGAGCTTTGTTCTACTCCTTCATCCTTTACTTCACCAACAGCAGTGTTTTGTTGTGGTTTAGAAGTTTCAGGATCTGATCTATGGTGTTGTTCTGCATTGAATTCTGAAGGTTCAGTTTTGCACTTGCCAGGTTCCAATAGACTATTAAGTACATCTTGGTGTAATTTATACTGCCAAGTTTTATCTTGCCCATTGCCAGGATTTTTTTGCTTTGAGAGAATCCCCATCTCCTCCAAAAGAGCGATCGCACTCCTAATGACATGAAGACTATGCTCACCCATTAGGTCAGCGTAAATTCGTTTGAGTGGCTGGTAAACCCAAGGAGTGCGATGATTTTTGAGCTTCCACTTTGTCCAATGTCGGAAATATTCAATTAGCTTGGCAGCACAGAAATTGCCAGTAATATCCAGATATTCCTGCCGCAATATCACCAGCACGGATGCTTTTTCGGTAGAGACAACAGCACTCATTTCTTGCCTCCCACATGCGGACGAAAAGTTAGATTAATTCTTGTGCCAACCAATTTCTTGGTTTTGGGAACTTGATGAAGATGAGTAGCCTGACAACCAGGGTGCATAATCAGCAGACTTCCATGCTCCAGCCAGAAATCAGTTGGCTTACCTTTGATGGGCTTTATCTGAAACTTCCGCTCCGCACCTAAACTGACGGATGCGATCGCTGGATTATGCCCCATCGATTGCTCATTGTCAGCGTGCCAACCTATCGAATCCTGGCCGCTTCTGTATTGATTGCCGATGACTATGTTGAATTTGTAGCCAGCCAGAGTAGTAATCCTATCCCTCAACTCGGCCAGTAATGAAGTCCAAGGCAGTGGTTTCAGTAGCACACTCTTAGAATACAAATACTCACAACCTTCGTCACCGTAGATGCATTCTAGCCGGGGTACAAGTAAAGTTTTACCCACCATTTTGATTTGATTCTGTTGCCATTGCAGTCCAAGGCAGTGCTGATATAGTTCGTTCGCTTCTTGTTTGCTGAGGAACTCTGGATAGTAGGTGACTGGTAAAACTGGGGTTGGTTCGTTAAAAAGGGACATCTGTATCATCTTGTTCTCCTTGTGACCAAAGTTGTTTCAGTGCTTGTTGTTTTGCTGCTTCTAACTGTTGTTTCTCCTGGGCTGATGACTCACCGACAAGCTGCTCGAATTCCGCCCGTTGTTTTTGCTTCAATTGCTCAGTAGTTACAGGAGGTAAAGCCAGTTGCTCATCTTTAGCCTGCGCTGATGGACGAAAGCCACGACGACGGTATAAAAAGCGAAAATGACGTTTGTCCTGTGGGGGGAGCTTTCGCCATACTTCCTCATTCCAGCCTGGGGGTATGAAGTCAGCAGATGGGGGTAGGAGGTTTTGGATTTGGGCTTGGAGTTGGGCGAAATTTTGTTCTAGTTCTTGAATTCTTTTTTGCAGTTGAGGAATTAGCTTTATTGATTCTTTGGCAATCACTTCGCATTGGAGAAAGTATTTGCGGATCTGTCTACCTTGTTCACTCTTAGACAGCATTCCCATTTCTTTAAAACATTCCAGCGTCAAATAAATTTTTTCTACTGGTCTACCTGCTTTAGAGTTTTCATCAGAAGTGATGAAAATATCATAGGGCAGTGCTAAGAGCGATTGCTCTGGAAGTTGTACGAAATAATCGAAATTTCGTTCAAAGTATGAAGTTAACATTCTTTTAGCATTACTCTTAGTGCTATATCCAAGCACTGACCAAGCCCAGTCAAAATCTATAATCTGGTTACTGTTGTGCAACTGTTGAGCCAGTTCAAATGTAAATACTGGTGTCATAAAATTGCTCTAGTTAATAAATTTGAAAAGTATTAGCAGAAACTTCTTTTAGTAGTGTGTTTGCTATGCCAACAAGACACACTTGCTCCCCTTGAGCTATGCTCACGCACTGTGTGGTGTCGGAAAATAAATTGGAGTGAGCAGCAGTGAAAATTGCTGCCCACAGTTGGTTTTAGACTGTTAGCAATTTTTGACCTTGGGCTGCGCCAGAAAGCAGCGATCGCCATTCTTTAGGGCTGAGGTGTTCAAGAAGCCTGTATCCCAAATATTCATCAGCTGCGCTCTCGGACAACAACTGCACAGCATCTGCTGCCGAGTTACATGGAATACGTTGATTATCCTGTGCTGCACGTACTACCCACCAGCGACCATCAGTGCATCCGACTTTACCCAATTTCACATCACTCTGGTAAATGCCATCTTCGAGCATTTCAAACCCATACTTTTCGGACGCGCTGAAAATCTCAGCCATAATTTCGTTTCCAGTAACCCAAGGTTCTTCCGGTTCTAACTGCTCTTGCAGTGGAAGTTTGCCTTGCTGGTACTGCTGTTTGATATAGCTGTGACATCTAGCCGGACTGATATCTCGGAAAATCTCATTACCGTTAATCATTACCCGCCAGTACAAATTCTGGTAATTGCCGTGGTCGTAGCTAATGCTGGCTACAAGTTCGTCACCAACAAATGCCTCTTGGTCATAAAACGAGATTTCTAAAATGGTTGGGACTTCTGGTACTTCAATTTCACTTTGTGGGTTGAGTGTACCGTCTTGATGATGCCATTGGATATAGCGGTAGCATTGAGCTTGGGTTTGGTGGCGGAATTTTTCTTCACCATTGACCATGACTACCCAAGGTTGCGTAACAAATTCGTCGTAGTCGTAGGTGATGTAAGCGACCAGTTGCTTGAGTGCGTAAATTTCGTAGTGGTAGCAGTTGATTTCTACTGTGGTCGTGGGGCTATGGCTTCGGCTTGGTCTGCAATGTACTGGTCAAGTTCGGCTTGGGCTATTGCTTGTTTGTCAGGGGCAGCATCAACGACTGTCTCAACTCTGATTGCTTGATACTCAGCGATCGCACTCATCCAGGCATCCTTGCACCGCTTGTCAAGTATGCAAAAGCAGCAAGATGTAGTCACCATCGATGTTACTGCTGTTGAAGTCCCTGAATTAACCCCAGAAGAACAGAGCGATCGCTTGCACCTGGAGCGAAAAGTCGAGAGGGCATTTTTTGAGGCAGGTAAGACATTGGCAGAATTGCGCGACCGCAGACTCTATCGCTCCACCCATCGCACATTTGAGGAATATTGCCGCGATAGATTTGGTTACAATCGTTCCCGTTCTTATCAATTAATTGATGCGGCTATCGTTGTGGACAATCTTACTGAATGTCCACAAATTGTGGACATTTTACCAACAGCAGAAGGACAAGTTCACCAACTCACTAAGCTACAACCCCAGCAACAACAAGAAGTTTGGCAATAAGCAGTTCAAGTTGCTGGTGGATACTTGCCTGAGAATTGTCAGCAGATGCAACCTACGAATGCGATGCCTGACGGCAAGCCGCTTTGCGTCTACACATTACCAGATTGCGGGAGAACGAGAATTTGGAAGAAGCTGCTCGTGCTGTGCTGAAGCATTTGGGAGAGTTGAAACGACAAGAAAATCTTAATGAGACTCTATTCATTACCAGGTCTAAGTTTCAGTGAATAATTGCCGTATTAGCTCAAATTCCTGAAATCCTTACAAGGTAAGTATTTTACTTTAGTTTACAAATTAGCTTTTAATCTACTTGACTTTGAAGCTCAACTAAACCGTATTTTTTTTAAGCACTATCATAAATCTAATGTTTCTGCTATTATTTTACTATTATTCTATAAATTCTTATTTATTAGGTCAATGTGTAAAGCATTTGTTCTTTAGACATGGTATGTGGGTGAATCCACTTTTGGAAGAAACATAATTATTTAGTGCTATAAACCCCACTATATAGTTGGTCTAAAAAAGATTATCTGCCAAAACTGTGTGCTCCCTTGTATGTAAACTAAGGGAAAATTTTAACAAACATATTACAACCATATTTCTGTAACAAAAGAGTAACAAAAGAGTAACAAAAAAATAAAAGGAACGTTATTATATGGCTGATTTAAACAAGTCTATTAAAATAAAAAAAGATACATATCTTAAAATAAAACCAGTGAATTCGTCTGAATTAATTGCTCACGAAAAATTTTTTTTAAAAGCAGGAACAACACTGTCTATTATTAGTCGTAAATCGAGCAATAAACACTTAATAGTTACTTTGAAAGATAAGAAAGATTTAGGTGATAAAAATGAACAATCTGTTTGGTATATTTCGGCTGAAGATGTAATTTAGTTAATAATGAGAATTACAGATAATTTAATTAGGATAAATTAGCTCATTTTTTCAAGTTTATGGACTTGATTTGTCTTTGTTGATAAATCTATCTATGTCCATATACTTCGGCCGAAACTAGGAAATTTGGTGCAAAGAAAAGTTTGTCGCAATGGCAAGCTTTTCTTTTAAGCCAAAGTCACAATTATTCCATATTTACCACTACCATCAATACTATTTAAACTTGTTTTTTTCGATATTTTATCTAAGGCACTAAAAGATAACCAAATGCCAAAAACTAACAGAGTAACATGACAAATTATCATAATTAAGGAAAGATTATTCAATGTAATTAAGATTTGTCTATTCTTATTTTTATCAACTAAAACGCTTTTTTCAAATGTTTGTTTAATTATTCCTTTCAAGTTTTGATTGGTATTATGAAGTTCATTAATAATGCTTTGAGTATCATATTCTATCTCTATATCTAAGGTTTTGATATTTTCATTCAAATTTGTTTGATAATCTAAGTAAATTTTTTGAGGCTGCTGACTGTTAAGATTGTTTATAATTGCCTGAATTTCTCGCTCAATTATATTGTTTGTATTTTCAGAGTAATCACTAATATTGAAATTTTCACGTTCCCTATTATTAATAATAAGTTCTTGCAATTTTTTGCGATAAATGACAATATAATACAGGGCAATAGGTGTATATAATAAAAGGAAAATTCCTAAAAAAAGTCTTGGTTTATCTATTGATGAAATAGTAGGAGTACTAGGAATTTCAGTAGTTGGAGTTGGAGTTGTAGTTGTAGTTGTAGTTGTAGTTGTAGTTGTAGTTGGAGTTGCAGTTGCAGTTGTAGTTGGAATTGTTAGCAAACATCCTGAGTTGTTTGAAATATCTGAAGTAATTTTCCACGTTGAAATATTACCGTCGAACGTTGTAGTTATAAAATAATTTTCAGGATTAAACGAAAAGAAAGCAGAATCCATTTTTGAATTTAATTGATTATTAATTATTTCTTTACTATTTTGCAAATCCCAAATTTTAATTTTTCCATCTAAAGAACCAGCTAGAAGCCAATTATTTTTATCATTAAAGTTAACTGATATAACTGATGAGTTAAATATTCTCTTGAATTCCTGAAGAGGTTGGGGTGTTTTTACGTTTTTGATATCCCAAAGATAAACTTCTCCAAAAGTCTTTCCTTTTTCAATACCTGTTGCAATTCCAGCAGCTAATTGATTATTTTTTTTGCTAAAAGCAAGCACTTGAGCGCCGTTGTGAGAACGCTGAAGATTGAATGCTGTTGTAATTGGCGTATTTTTCCAAGTTGTAGCATCCCAAAGTTTAACATTTTTTTCTGAACCACTGGTTGCTAATATTTTGTTGTCAAAGCTTAATGCAATAGATTGCAATGGGCCTTGATCAGCATCTATTTTATAATAGTTGCTATTTTCAATTAAAGAATTAAGTCTTACTTCACGACTTTGGTTGGAGGCTTTAGGTAAAATAGAGTCTAATTTCCATATAATAACTGGACTATTTTTTTCGGTTCGATGACCACTAATAAGAAATTGATTATTAGGACTAAATATTAAAGAATAAGTAAAATAATTAAAAGCTTGATTATTTCTCGTATTATTAATATTGGATAGCCCAGATAATCTAGCAGCTACTTTACCATTGGCTATATCCCAAATAATGATTCTGTTATTTCTACCCTCTTTTGCTGTTGTCACATTCTCTGCATTAAAACTAGCTGCTAAGAATTTACAATCGGCACTGATAGAGATCGCACCTATTTCTTCATTAGGTCTTATGGGTTCTGTAAAAACTTTTGGACTATTAAGAGATAGCTGTTGATTTGTACTATCAATGGCTGCTTTCCATAAAATAATAGTCTTGTTGGCTTGAACACCAGCTAAATATTGCTGTTGAGTTCTCGGATCAACTGCTAAAGCGATTCTACGTTTAACATTTTGAAAATTTGATTCTAAATTAATAGTGTTATTAGCGGTAATTTTAAAGGTAGTTTGTTGTATTTGATTTAATGAATTAACTTTAGGGGTAATTACTTGAGCTTGTGAATGCTCAGGTTGAGCTAAGTGATACACACCGAGGCAGGAAAAGCTTGAAATAGTAGCGAATAACAATATTTTTATATTTTTTAGCGAGTAAATAAGGAGTTTCATACAGTAGATACTTAATAAAGTAAGATTATTTGCTAGTGATTATTCTGGTTTTTTATGCCGTAATTGATTTGAGAATTATTAAGCTATGAAGACATTTTTTAACCGTTATTTTTACCCATTTTATCAAAGGTTGCTGCCAAAGAAAATGTCCCTAAATCAAAGGCTGTCGCATGGGCTAAATTCTGCCCCATTTGCTCGAAAATATCGTGAGGGTGAGGTTTAGGTGTGGATACGGTTGATACGGTTTGGGTTGGAGGCTTGGACAAAGCTTGAGAGGATTGAAAGTCATGGGGTTCATAGATTTTTTCTCCTTGCAGAATAGCTTCAATATCAGCAGCAAAAGCTAAAGCATCTGCATCGTCTTCGGCTTCCTGATTAATTTTTGATAAATGTGGAACAGGCTGAATTGAGGTATGATTGCCTTTAGAGGATTCTACATAGTTATTAACAGGGATTGCAGATGTCTGTTTTATTGTAGAAGGTACAATGCTAGCGTTCACAGAAATAGCTGGTTGCTCGTCGTATTGTTTCTCTTTATTTAAAGGCGGAATCGTTTTAATTATCGGATGCTGAGATTCATTAATATTAAAAGCTTCAACTTGATTGAATTCGCTATCATCACCATCATCACTAACCTCAAAAGCTGCAACATTGTAGACTTGATCGTCATTTTCTAGGGCAGAAGCAAAGGAATCATCTACCGACATAGCATGTGTGAAAGGCTCAAAGTGATACTGTAATTCAATTGCCACACCATTATCGAAGGCAAAAGTTTCAACTTGATGAGAAATCGGTTTTTGGTTTGAAGACGAGTTTATTTGATTTGGAATTGCTTGTTCCAATGAAAACAGGGAATTTCTAGGTCTTCTAGCCATCCAACGAGCGTTAATACTCTCAAAAGTGTCTGATTGTTGAGAATGCAGTGAGCTATTCAATGAGGCAAATTCCGGTTGAGAGGGTTTTTGAGATTGGATTGCTTGCTCTAGGGAGAATAGGTTTCCTTTCGCCCGTTTTGATGGCAACATTGTTATGTTGATAAATTTACGAATAAACTAAGTATATTATTTTTGATTTGATGGTAAAAAGTATTTTTTCTTTGTCTAATTTTACAATCGCAATTTTGTATTAATTCCACACAAGTATTTCATCAATACTGAAGTGCTAACTGCTATATTTAGTACTTGATAAACGTAAATTTCGACTTTGATCCAAACAGTACATTGCTGCATCGGGGTGGTTGAGGTAATGGTAGCATTGTCCCAGGTGGTGGAGGATTTCGGCTTGGAGTCCGTGAAGTTTGAGGGATTGTTGAAAGTAATAGGAAGCTTTGAGATAGTCTTGCAGCTTGAAGAGTAATTTGCCTAGTTGAAAGGGGAGGTCTTGGGTTTCACCAATGGGATAATAGGTGTCCCAGATATTTTGAATAATTTGAGTGAGTTCCTGACGTTGGCTGTCGTTGGTGGTTTCGATGAGTTTGGTTAGAGTAGATAGGCAATTGAGGAAGATGTTAGCATCCCAACCACTCAGACGTAGGTATGCAATTAATTGTTGTAGAGTGAGGCGATCGCATTGAGATTCCATCGCTTTTTTCAGGTGAAAAAAATCATCAGGACTGTTGTTAACGATCGCATCACTGTAAGCATGGCGAGTTTCGGCGTATTCGGTGGGGGGACGACCAAACATAAATGCAGAGATATTGAGGCTGGTGTGGCGGTGGGGTGTGTGCACGGCTTGACCTCCTTGATTAATCGCATATTGCCCGATCGCATGATAATTGACCATGAGAGAGAAGCAACCGCCGTGAAAAGCCATGTAGGGTTTAGGGCGATCGCGCAAGTCTTCTAATTTGCTGTAACCTTTGTCACCAGAGATGAGGAGTAAACGGTTTTGGCTGAGTTGGCGGAGGTTATCGAGGCATTTCAGCCCGACGATGGGTAGAAGAACGGTGGTGTTATTAAGGTGTTGTTGGTAGTAATGCAAAAGTTGGTTATAAGCGGGGTTGTCGTAGTAATTGGGGGTGATGGGGCGATCGCTGTAGGTGATTTGCAGATGGTGAACGAGGTCTGGGTCTTCGAGGTTGGGGGTGCGATGGTCGGGTAAGGTCATGTTGACAAGGCTGGCGTGGAGTTGGTTCTGTTTTAAGGTGAAGGCATCTTGGGGTAAGCAGTCGAAGAAGTAGTTAGCCAGGACAATGAGGGGATTTTTCAGGGTGGTGTGGGTTTGGTTGGCATGTTGCAAATGGAGGGTTTGAGAGTTTTGGGCATCAAATTGGGCGATGTCGAGTTTGCCTTGTTGGAAGTAGGTTTGCAAAAAGGGGTGATGATGCCAGTAATGGAGGTTACTGGGGGAGAAGTCACTGAGGATGTATTTAACGGTGAGGTGGTTGAGGGAGGTATGGGGAAAGAATGCCCAGAATTTTTTCAGGAAATGGTAGGCGAAGCGACCGGAACCCGCACCCAGTTCGAGGATGTAAATGGGGTGTGTGGGATCTAGGGTGGGTTGCCAATCTCGGAGGAAGCCGAGGGTGACTTTGGCGTAGGCGTTGGCGATGTAGGGGTTACTGGTAATGTAGTGGGGGACGGTGTTGTGATTCCAGGCGTTGATGCCTTGTTGGGCGAAGAAGTTACGCTGGAGTTGCCAGAGGAGGGATTGGGAGAGGGGTTGGTTTTGTTCAAGGACTGTCTTCGTTTGGTTTGGAGAGCATATCATGAAACGGCTCAAAGCATAAGGTTGACTACATTGCTATGGAAGGAGATTGGTTCCATTGATACCTTTATGGAATGTCTACTTCATCCTCAAGAATCCTGGCGAGAAAATATAAAAAGTTCACAACATGTGTTTGTTTAGTTGACTTCAGAAGTGTTTTAACTTTCTCTAAAAGATATTTACAAAAGTCTTTTTTAATCTCATTATTGTTTTGTGAAGCTTTAGCTAAATCACCTAGCTTATCCTGGGTTTCTTTATTAAATAATTGTGTACCAATAATTTGAATGATGCTATTAATTAAAGACTCCGCCCACAAATTGCTGCCATCCACAGTAAAACTATAGTCTTTATGTTTTGTTATTGAAAGTACGTTAGGAACTTGTTTTATAGTTTGAGAGATTTCATTTAAATCTACTTCTGCACAAATTGTGAACTTACCATTTTTGGGATCGACATCTTTTGATTTCCTTGCCATTTCTCCCCACACATTTGCATCTCTCGGGCCTGTATTAAAATTTCGCCCTGCAAACGAACTTGTATAAGCATCAGTTGCCCATCCATTCTTGAGAAAAGCAACATAACTTGTGATTATAACTACTATAATTTTGTAAGCAAGATGCATACGCTCTTCGAGTTCCTGACTATCTTTTATTAGCTGATTCAAAAGCTCATCTTCTTCTTTTAGATTAATTCCTTCTTCTGCCATAATTTTTTTTTCCGCTGAAATAAAATCCTGAACAGTCTTGTTTATATTTCTGATATCTGCATTTGGTATCATAATAGATCCATAGCATCTTTGCCATTCAAGTAGCTCAAGTTCCAGATAATCATAATCATAATCTTGAGCACTTTTTAGTTTATGCAATCGCAGACTTGTTTCGTAAGGTGCACAAGTAATAATTTGAGATGGATAACTAATCGTTGGTTCGGGTTTATTTCCTTCTTCATCTTTATCGGGCTTAATTGCTTTTTGAAGTTGAGGATGAAGATAGTTATGACTCAATGACGTAACTTCTATTACAATAAAAGGTTCAGCAAATCCCTTAGTCAAAAATCCAGATACTGAAGATATTAACTTTTCTATATCTTCTTTTGATATTTTTAAAAAGTCATCAATTTCTTTTGATATGCTTAATTTGGCAGTTTTGATAGCGATAGGAGTACTCTTTACATAATCAAACATTTCTCTAAAGTGGCTAAAGTCTTCCTCCAATTTTTCAGTATCACCAGTTCCTAAATTACCCGCACTAATGCAAAATCCAAGGGTTCGCCAACTGCCACCATCTTCTGCATCAGAATATGAAAACGGCAATAATTCTGTAAATTTTCCCCAATTTGTGAAAAAGCCGCTGTGATATTTTCCTGCAACATGATAGTCAATATATGGAGCATAAGCCCCTACACCCTTTGTGCACAAAACCATGCATTGACGTTCTTTTAAGGCGTCTTCCCTAACTAGAACTAGAAAATCGTCCCGACCATGTGATTTTGAACGGTGTAAATATATTCCTGGTTTAGTACTTGAATCAGCAAACTTTCGAGGGACTATTTCATAAATTTTTTGACGAGCGTCAGCGCTAATATCAGGAAAAAGAGGGTCAGTGTGTTTATATGTTATCTTCTTATCTAACTCGTCAAACCAATACCTTTCATTTTCACACGTATAAATTCCTACATCATCTTTCCATCTAGGTGAAAATATAAATAGCCCCCAAAATGCTGGATGCACTTGTATGCTATCATCTTCATGAAACTGAGTTTTTTTCCGACAAATTACCTTGCCTAAAGTTGTGTGTTCTCTCAAATATTTATCTAAAGCTACTTGACGTGGCTCACTAGTTTTATCAAGTTCCATTACCCGCTTGATCCACAAATCTTGCAGTATACCTTGATATCGTTTAGCATCTTCCTGAAATTTTTCGTCGCTTGCGCTTTGATTTTCAAGCCACTCCACAATTTTATTATGGTAATAATGATCAGATATTTCAGAAAATTTAACAAATTTAGTTCTTTCTTCTTTAGTTCTAGACTCGTCAACAAAGTAGTCAAAAAATTGTTTTGCTGCTGGGTCTTTATCTGTAATAGGGTGTGATTTTTTTAGTAGTTCATTATCGAGAAAACGCTTATATTCATCATAATTATCTCTGGGGTCTGCTAACTGTTCAACATATCTTGGAGTTCCACTGCTATTCATAACTGAAAAATTCTTAGTGGAAAAAGCATTCGATGCCTGTTCACCCTTATGCAGAGACTGCTGTTCTTCCCCCTCCATAAGTTGTTCTAAATCATTAAATAGCGCATCCAGCAAACCTGCCTTCACATCAAAAGCATTCGCCATCGCCCTACTTTGCTCCATCTTATCGAACAAGCTATGACCATAAGAATAGGTGGGAACGGGTGCGGGAGAAACAGGCGGAATACCCTGCGCCATCTGATCGAACACATCATGAGCCGATGCAGCTTTCGGAACTTCTACTGGAGGTGTAGGTTGAGCAATAGATAGCTGTTCCGCTTTAGCAGCAGTGGAGGATGTGTCAATTACCTGTTTAGAATTACTATTATAGGTTTTTTCCCCATTTACAATTGCCTGTAAATCGGCTAAAAATTCCTCAGTTTCAATGTTTGGCTGAGTAGCAGACTCTTCGGTTTCAGCCTTAGCAATGGTTACTTCTGGGTGAGGAGAAGCCGAAACTTGGGGAGGAATGGGTTTAGATTCCACAGTAACAACCTCCGTTTTTATCGGAGGTAATGGGGGTTCAGGTTTAACCTCCTGGGGTAATACTTCAACCCTTGGCGCAACAGAGGGGGTAAACTTGGTTGTAGTGTTCTCGGTTGTTGGTGTCTGGTATTCCAAAATAATCGGTTCATTGTGGTCAAATATCATCCTCTGAACCACAGAATTTTCTTCTGACTGTTGCTGAGTCCCCTGTTCTAAGGATAATTTCTCATCACGATTACCATATAATCTTTGTTCTAAATCGTGGAATCGGTTTTTCGGGTTAGACATAAGAAATTACCTGTGTATCAGAGGGCAAAACTATCAGAAAAAAATTAAATCAGCCAGTTTGCTGTACTTATCAGAAAAGAAATAAAGATATTAATAATTAGTTAATGCAGCAGTTTAAAACAGTGTTTAGCGGAAATACACTAAAGAGCGATATTTTCGTCAGTAGTAACTTTGTTAGGAATCCAGGGAACTATTGCTGTGACTTCTGACGCTTCCAAGATTATGGTGTCAGATTGTGGGGAATTTTCTTCCCTATCTGGGGATTGTGGGGGAGTTTGCGCTGCTAATCTAGCTGCTTGTAGTTGTTGAGCGAGTTGGAAATAACTAATATTTTGATTATCTTTAGAGGATAAATCAGATTTTGGCTGAATTACTGGGGGAGAAACAATCGCTTCTGCAACTGAAGAAGTGATAATTGGAAGTTCGAGTTCGGGATTTAGCTCGTCTAATAGGGAGAGAGTATCTACGGTGTTTGAATTCAGAAAATTTACAGGCATAATTTCTGGAATACTCGGTTTATCCTGGAAATTGGCTAAATTTGGAGGCGATGAAATCGGTAAAGAAGAGGTGACAGGGCGATTTTCTTGTAATTTGTGGGCAAGTTGACGATAGGATATTTCAGCAGTAGATTTTACTGGAACTAATGCAGCATAATTAGTTTTTGTTGGCAAATGGTGACTATGCTCATTTAATTTAGCTTGTTTATTTTGATTTTCTTGCTCTGCGGCTTTTTGTGACTTGAGAAGTTTTTGCTCAAGTTCTAGTAAACGGTTGCGATTTGGGGGTACAAGAAATGGCATTGGTAATATTAACTAAAAAGATTGAATCAAGGGAGTTAAGATTATCTAAGAGCTTCAAGTTTAAGTTAGTTTAAAGAAATGCTTTAAGATTGCAAATTCATGGTAACAACGGCGTAAGGGTCAAGTGCTATTTTGAGTTCATTTCCCTCCCTTTGGAGTTGGTTTTTATCAAGTTCAATTTTGACTTCTTTGTCATTTGCTGCAATAATTTTCACAGGTTGGTTGTTAATAACGGCAACGGGAAAGGTATCAAGAGACTGAGCAACAGCGAGGTTATCACCTTGAAGGGTGAGAATAGTTTGACCTTGCGCTTGGGAAATTTGGGCTTTATTAACAGTAGGGGGAATTTGTTGGCGTTTCGCTTTGTTGATCAGACTAGCTAAGTCTTGGTAATTAACTTTGTTATCCGTGGCTTTGGTAATATCAACTTTCTTTTCTTCTACAGTTCGTTTTAAATCCTCAGTAGATTGAATACCCAGCTTTTTAAGTTCTTTGCGTTCCGTTTCGGGGATATCTATATCATCTATGGTGATTTCCCCTTGTTTGGGAGGTTTACGGGTGACTTCTTGAATTTGGTGATCTCGAATCGAACCGAGTTGAAAGGTGAGTTTAGATGAACCCGTTTCTCCTGGTTTTGCGGTGACAAAGCGCACCGTATCCCCATCAAATTCGGGGAAGATTTGCAAATCTAGGGTGACATCTTTGACGGTATAGGTGAGTTTTCGGTTTAATCCCTTGACAGATAGAGTATCTTGTGCTTTGTCAAGTTCGTAGATCAGGGAGTCGAGGAAGCTTTCTAAGTTCCAGGAACGGTTAGCGGGGTTAGCCATCGTTTGTTACCACCCTTAGCTGGAGTCGATGGAATACGGGCATGATGGTTGTTTCAATGTTTTGGGTAGGGGCGGAACTTTTAACGGTGACTTCGCCGTTTTCTTGGGTTTCTATCCGCATTTCAATGGGCATTTGGATGGTGATTTGTTCGATGCTCATGGTGAGTCCGGTTTCGGGGTCGTAGGTTTGGGGTTCGTAGTCGGTGAGTTGGGCGATGAGTTCACCGAAGGGGTTAAGGGGGGTGTCATCATCAGGGGGGATAGGGTTAGGAAAGAGGTCTAGGTTAGGGTTCATCGGATTTTATTTTGGGGTTAGGGTTAGGTTCTACGGTAAAGGTTTGAAAAATTTTAATTATGTTTTAAGTAGGTCGGCGGGAAAAAACCAAGTTATATTACGAAACGTAAACAGGCTTAAAACCCTTACCAATGACCAATGACAAAGGACAAATGACAGCCCCCGCCAGTTAGGTTTAATTGCGCCGACCTACTTAAATTAAAATTACAGCCAGATTTGTTTGTAATCATTTCCTTTTTTTTCTCGGTCGTTAATTTGTACCCAAATATTACCTTTCCCTCGCAATTCTGGATTTTCTTCTAAACGATATTTATATAAATCATAAGGATTTTTCTCTCCAAAATGTTGAGATACCGCTCCTTCATAACCAGTTATTTGAATATTGGTGTACCCTCGTTTTTTGAGTGCATCAGTAAGTTGAGCCACCATTGGTAAGATTTGGTCAGGAGTTGTAAAGTCGGATGGTTTATCATCGAAACTTTTCCATTCTTTATCGATTTTCTTTTTGATTGCGTCTTTTTCTTCTACTGAGATTGCCGAATCTTTAATCTTATTCCATTTTTTCTGAAGAGCTTCTCTTTTTTTTAAAATATCTTTTTTTCCTACTGAAAGTGCGGCATAACATACAATAAGGTCAAGAAATCTATGATCTTTTCTCAATCCATCTCTCTCGATCCACTCTGCCAGTTCTGTCGGTGTAAAACTACCACGATCAATTTTTTCCCCTTCTACAATTTCTTGTCCTTTTATTATAAATATTGGCAATTCGCTATGACCATGAGCGATAAGATAAACAGTGACGTATGGACTTAAATTTTTTAAAGGTTGTGGGATTCCAGCAGGAATTTTAGGATTATCAAGATGATGTACTCCAGTCAGTATATCTGGATACATATTATTTAGAGAGTCAATTGCTCGTTCTGCGGCTTCAGATAATTCTACATCTGGCCATGGAAGATAAACTACATTTTGGAGTATCAATTTTTCTAATTCGTTGACACTCGATTCACTCACCCTAAGAAGATACTCTTTAGCTTTTGTATATGAGTCAAATAATTCTTTTAATAAAAATAATTTGTCAGTTTTATTTTTTAATAATGCTTCTCCTTTTGATTGAGATAATTCATCAACTTTTTGCTTAAATTTTTTCCAGAAAAAGTAAGCCATTTTGTAATCTTTATTTATTATAGCCTGTCTATACTGGCTATTGATCTCACTTAATCTTAATCCTCTACTTCTTCCTTCGTCTGTGAGTAGCTCTTCCTCCAACTTATAATAGTCTTTAGGTAATAGTCCATCAAATTCATCTCCGAATTCTAAAGCACCACTCCACGATTGAGAAGAAGATTGATTTGATATATATTTAGTCTCAAGGCTAACTGGACTAACCGTAACAGAGCGATCAAAAATAACTTTCATACTATTAAGTAAAATAGGATTATCTGATAAAGCATAATTTAATCCAGACTGATTAATAGGAAATTGACTTTGACGCTGATTCATAATTAATTAGCCACCCCAATAAAATGAACGATCGCCACCATCGGAAAGAACACAAAACGCTCCTTCACTTCCTGCACCAAACCATTATCATTCGCCCTAGCAACCTCCTTCAAAACCACCTTTTGTAACTTAATTTCTGGATAAACCCATAACGCCACCTTATCCCCCTTTTTCCCCGGAAATTCCACCTCATTTCGTGCCACATTGCTAAATCCTTCCTTAAACTCCGGTGTCATCAACGCCTCCAACTCCGACTGACTTAAAGCAGGATGCGCCGAAACTTGAGGAATCAAAGCATTCAGGCTATGCAAATCCACAATTAAACCCGACTTTAACCGCCCGGAAATCTTCACCACCCGCGTCTTATCAAACTGCATCACAGTTTCCATACGGGCAGGACTAGACCGATCCGTTTCCAGAGCGTAATAATATTTGCAATCTAAAGTAATCTGCCGGACAACACTCTCAAACTCACCTTCCCAAATTTTGTGCCAAAAATTACGAAAACGCTGCACATCATTTAACGGAATTGTTTCTCCCGTTGCTTCCAGGCGATCAAACCAATAATCCCCCATCAGCGTCACCAACTGCATCGCACTCGCCCCCAACCGTTTCTCCTGCTGCGTCGTCGGGTTTCGTCCCTTCCAAACCAACGTCACACAAATTAAATACTCTTCATTCACTGGGAGACGTTGTAATTTTTCCCTGCTAATCTTGGGAACCACCGCCAACACCCCAGAATTAACATCCTCAATCTGATAATTCTCCTCAATCAAAATCTCCAAGGTTTTTGGATGCTTTACTAATAACTGTAATCTGCCCTTTTGAATCGGTTTTGGTGTTTTAAGAGTTAAAGGAAAAGCAATCTCCTGATTGCGGTGATAAACTAGCTTTTCTCGACCATTTAACCGTAAAGGAGTCACCCCACTAAACCCCAACTCCACCACATCCAGACGTTCATGAGCTAAATCTGCTGTTGCTGAAGCCGCCAATGCCAAACCTAACGCCATTATTACCGCTTCATCTTCCCGATTTTGCTCCCCCATCCCCAAAGCCGCACTCATTTGTCCCGCCATCAACGTCTGAGGCTTAAAAACGGTGCGAAACGTCGGCATTAAACCCGTTCCCAACATCTGCAACAAATCCGGCGTAATTTTGAGTAAAGCAGGCAACACAGCCGCTAAAACCTCACTTATCGCCGTTAAAGCTATCCTATTAGGTGATTTGCCGTTAAAATTAGCTGTATAGGGATTTCTCACCGCAAAAGAATTACTATTTTGGCGACTCATCAACCCAGGAGCAGCCATAAAACGACTTGCCAAAGGGGTATTTGGGTAGAACAATTGACGTACCGCAGTAGTTCTTAAGGGTTCGTATCCTAAACCCTGGCTAATCGCTGGATTCGCCGAACTTGGGGGAATTGTGCCAATCTGCTGTAATAAACTCTCTAACAAACGAGCCACTTCTTCCCGATTAATGGGCTGTCCTGTTTGCAGGTTTTTCATATTTTCTTGGCTTATTTTCGGTAAAATAGCCGCAATGATACCCGCCAATTGTGGTAACAAAGCCCCTAAATTTTCCGTTAGTTTACTACTAACTGCCGATGTAATTGCACCTACAGCCTTTTTCTCAGCAACAGCAACGGCTTTTTTGGTAATATCCTTAACCTTATCCTTTACACTCCCTGCTGCCATTGCTGAACTCACAGGAGTGACCTCTCGATAACGAAAAGCGACATTTTCTATAGAGGAAGGTTTCATAGATATCTCCATACCAAGAGAAATAGGAGCAAAATTTTTGGTGTTTTTAGAATTATTAATATTGCTTAAAGCCGGTCTGGGTAAGGTAGGTAAGATAACAATCTCAGAAATAGCTGGCCCAACCCGATTGGCTCCGCGAAAACTGAAAATTTGAATAGCCCTTTGCCGAGAACTAAATTTACTACAAGGAATTTCTAAACTGATTTTTTCTAGTGGGTGTTGATTAATTGGGCCAATGAGAGGGGAAATATAACTTGGCGCATCCAGAAGTTGTAGTCCATTAACCTGACGGATTTTGCCTTCTCCAATGCGATATTCATAAAAGCTATTCGACCCCAGTTCCACCTGAAATCGACATTTATAATTATCACTATCTAAAAATCGGAGAATTGCTAAAGCCATGTTACCTCTCAACTATTGACATTAACTTTATGGTTGAGATGCTGGTGCTTGAGCTTGGTTTGGTTGAGGATTTGCTCCTTGAGGAACTTGTCCCTTACCTAAATCAAAAATCTGAGTAAAGTTATCTAGCTTAAAGTAATCCGACTTAAATTGAATTTCTACAAAGCCTTTAAGTTTAGCACTCGCATCGGTTTTGGTTGTAGCATTAGAAGTTGCAATACTGACTTGTGAGCTTGTTCGGGAGAAATTAGTGGAAGCCTCCGCTCCCCAAGCTCCAACCTTACCTCCTACCCTCGCACTACCACCTACACTTGTATTACTTGTTTTGGTATCATTACTTGTATCATTTGTTGTTGCTGAAGCATTAATTTGAAACTCCACTTCAGCCCGAATGATCCCTTTTTCCACCACAAGACGAGAAACACCCATTAAAATTGTTTCTCTAAGCATTGTGCGCTTTTCTTTAGCCAAAGCCATTTTGGCTTCAATAATTTTGGCTTGAATAGAATTATTGTTCGTATCAACAGGTTGCTTAGTTGTGGTATCAATAAGTGTTGGGAGTCCATCTCCACCCAGATTTGGAGGGCCTAAACTATATCCACCACTCGTTTCAACCATTTTGATTAACGCATCCATATCAGTCACATCTTTAGCAAATTCGTTTACCCCTTTCGTTGCCTCCTTAAGTAGCTTGGTATAAGCTTCCATTTGTCGCTCATTGGCATCTAAATTCGCATCGAACACCCCAACTAATAAATCTCGTACAAACCCAGGAAAATCTACCTTATCAACCAAATTGGCAAAATTATTCCCTGCTTGTGTGATGTTGTCTGGATTACTATTAGGATTAGGTGCTGTTGCCATTGCACTAACAAACTCAGCTTGCCGAGCAAGTTGATTATTTTTTGATTGAATACCTTCCTCATCATTTGTGACACTCATACCCTTTGCCAGTTCATTTTGTCGAACAAGTTCCTCATGAGTGCTATTTACCACATCTTTATAAAGAGCAAATTGTTGCGCCTTATCCATATTGAGGAAAGATTGAGATTGAGACAAAATTGAGCGAGCTTTTGCTCTGGCTTGGTTTTTGAGTTCTTCTGGCGTGGGCATGACAATGAATTCCTTTTCGATTCTTAAAGCTAAAAATTTGATTTTTCGCCGATAAATTAAGTTGTAATTCTCCTATTTATCTTTTGGATTTTGTTGATTTTGATGATTACCAATCAGCAAAGTCATCGCCTTTTTGCTGGAAATTAGGGAAATTCATATTATTCATATTATTTAGTAAATCAGGCATTTTAGGCTGTGCTGACTGTTGAGGTGGCTGAGAACCATTGTTGTTAGACTCTAGCGATGCTTGGGCGATAATCCAAGCTTCAGCAGATTGCAATAATTGTTGAAACTCTTTATCTTGAGTTTTTCCTTCGTCAAAATTAGCCAGCCATTGAAAAATTTTATTTCCCTCAACAGCTAATGTTCTAATATTTGATGTAGAAATAACTGTCCTTAAATCCTCTTTGGCTATTTGTTCAATCACACTCCAACAACTCTTACGTCGTCCACCAAAGTTATCTATAATTTCAGGAGCATTCAGAAGTTCTAATGCTGCTTTGAGATGGGCATAGTCTTCTGTCACTTGAATACGAGCCATGCCTTTCATGTGTTCAGAAAGATTGTACTGTAGGTTTTTAGTAGCTTGGAAGATAGAAGCACGAGAAATTGAACTACTTGCCTCTGTTTTCCGAATATATTCTGTAATTTCTGTCATTAATTGATGCCAAAGTGCGGGAAAAGCATCATTAACTACCATCATCGAGAGTAACTGTCCCTCACCTTTATTTAAAACCCTTTTATAGAGCATGGCTCGTTCTTCAGGTGTATTACGTTGATTTCTAAGCTTGTGGAAATTATAAATAGCTGTGTTGGTTTTTCCTTCTGGAATATCAATGCGCCCACTCGCCCATCGTAATACTAGGGTATTGGCAACATCAAAAACCCTCATCACCTCCCCAATATAATAAACATATTCCAAAGCCCCCGCAGCCTTAATATTAATAGGTGTTACTCCCTGGGATTCAACAGTATCAAAGGTGTCAATGACAAAATCCCAAGAAACTTCACTACCTTTTACACCTATCGTACTAATAGGATCATCTGCTACTGCACTTTGTTTAGTGACTCTATCATAAGCTTGAACAAAATATTTATCGTAAATTCCTTGATTAAAACTTTTATCATCCTCAATCTTAATTCCCTGTTTAATTAATTCATCAATTATGGATTGTTTGATAGCAGCAGAAAAATTATTTTTGTCAATGAGGTTCCGAGGACTAGCAATAAATTGATTGAGGTAAAACATCGGTTTACCATAAAGGTTCACCTTATCTAAGATTTCCTTGACAGCTGGTTTAACTTCTCCATCACGAATAGAAATATCTTTGGCTAAACTAAAATCATCCAATAACTGCCACTGTTGGTCTTTTAGATCAACCGTATAGTTCAAGGAATCAAGAACTTCCGTAATTAATCGAGCGACAAAATACTCTTTAAAACCATTTTCTGCTTTGATGAGACGTAAAACTTCACTATAAAGTCCTTCCAAATCATCTATTTTCTTCTGCCTTTCTTCTGTTACTTTGACCGAATCTCCTCCAGTTGCTCGATAAATCACAAGAGTGTAAATCTTTTTGTCGGATAGAAGTAATCGGGTTATATCGTCAAGACGAGTTTCGTTGATTTTTTGAGATAATTTGGCAATTTGACCCGTCCGTCGCGCTTCATCAAGTTTTCTGCCAGCCTCCTCAGTTTCATTTTTAAAATCAGATTTAGTCTTTTCGAGTGCTGTTTTGCAGTAACTATCAATTGGTACTCTAAGAGCATCGATAAAAAAAGCATCATAAGTTTGAGTAGAGTTGTTCATGTTAATATCATCAGTGAGTAGTTTTGAACGCCATTACAATTTAGATTCAATTAAGATTTTTTTTGTTTGGATTCTTCAGACCAAATATTTCAAATATAGCAGCTTCATTGCTTTTATTATTCTGTTTTTGGTCGGGCTTAATTTCAGTCGGGGTTTGGTCTTTTGTATCGCTTTGTTGATCATTAATAGATTCGCTAGCAGCTTCACTGCTTTTGTTGTTCTGTTCTTGACTGGTTTTATTTTCAGTTGTTTCTATAGGACTTTTGTCGCTTGGCTTATCAGAAATAGGTTGATATTCGGATGAATTTTGTTGATAAAAAGAAGAAACTCCAAAAATATCACTGATTTGTCTCCAGTTATCTTGGACTTTGTTTATCTTAATCTCATCAATTTTTTTCTGAATAATTGCCAGGCTGCTATCTGAACTATCTGGTTGCATTTCTATATCATCAACTTTGATTTGATTGTAATCAGTTTCAATTTTTTGTAAGTCTTCTGCATTATTAATAGTCCTAAAATTCTTTCGCATAACTTCTATATCCTTAATCCATTTTTTTACCTGTGCTTGTTTATTGGTAAGGGTTTGTTTTAGTGATTTTTGGCTATCAATAACATTATCAGCGAGTTCTGTAATTTCTTTAACCTTGTTATCTACCTCTTGTGGTGATTGTCCATTATTTATAAAATCAGGTCTTTGAGCTAATTTCAGTAGACTTTGAGCATCTTGCTTCAATTGTTCAGCTTTATTTATGGTTTGGGTAGCTTCTTGGTTCTTTGCTGTTATGTCTTGATCTATCTTTATCAATTCTGAAGTTTTATAAGATAACAATACCTCCAGCGATTGCTTGCGATACTGTAATAAGTCTGTTTTTAGCTCTTGAACCTGTTCATTGAGTTTATTTTTTTCCCCCTCAAGTTGTTCAATAAGTTTTTGTTGTTGATTATGTTGGTTTTGTAGATTTTGAACTTGATTAGATAAATCCTGTTTGAGTTGGTTAATCTCCCCTTGTTGCTGATTATGTTGGTTTTTTAGTTCTTGAACTTGGTTAGATAAATCCTGCTTGAGTTGGTTAATCTCCCCTTGTTGCTGATTATGTTGGTTTTGTAGATTTTGAACTTGATTAGATAAATCCTGTTTGAGTTGGTTAATCTCCCCTTGTTGCTGATTATGTTGGTTTTTTAGTTCTTGAACTTGATTAGATAAATCCTGCTTGAGTTGGTTAATCTCCCCTTGTTG